>NZ_JBQQBY010000001.1:0-370612 GCF_052246385.1 Streptomyces sp. 8N616
CGGCGGGACCGGGACAAGGTGCTGCACGGGCGGGAGAGCGGCATCATCAAGCGGCTGCCGCACGGAGAGTTCGTCGAGGTGCACGAGCCGCTCTCGCAGGAGCAGCTGCACACGCTCACCCAGCATCACCAGTACGAGCCGCTCGAGCTCGGCCCGGAGGTCGACGAGAACGGTGTACGGCGCAAGATCAAGCGTTCCGAGAAGCTGCGGGCGCTGCTCTCGAAGGGCTTCTACGGGTCGGACAACCAGATCCCCAAGCCGACCGCCGAGGAGTACCAGGAGATCACCAGCGGCCACGGCCATCACTGATGCCCCTGCCCGGCTGATCAGCACTCCGAGGGCCCCGTCCGGACACCGGACGGGGCCCTCGGGCATGCGCGGCACTGGATAGGCTTGCAGCGGGCCCGGAGGACGAGGGACGACGACGAGGCCCGTCCCTGCCCAGCCCATCCCTGCCCACCCACGGACCAGGAGCGGACCATGGACGTTGTGACCCCCGGCGCGGACGACACCGGCGCGGCGGCCCGCACCTGGCCGGATGTCCTCGGCTCGCTCCTGGCGGGCAACGACCTGAGCGCCGACGACACGGCTTGGGCCATGGAGCGCATCATGCGGGGCGAGGCGACGGACGCGCAGGTCGCGGGCTTCGCGGTCGCGCTGCGTGCCAAGGGCGAGACGGTGGAGGAGGTCACGGGTCTCGTACGGACCATGTACGCCCACGCCAATGTCATCGAGGTGCCGGGGCCGAGCGTGGACATCGTCGGCACCGGAGGTGACCGGGCGAAGACCGTGAACATCTCCACGATGTCGGCGATCGTCGTCGCCGGGACGGGCGCGAAGGTCGTCAAGCACGGCAACCGCGCCGCCTCGTCGGCGAGCGGGGCCTCCGACGTACTGGAGAAGCTGGGCGTCAACCTGGACCTCTCGCCGCAGCGGGTGGTCGAGGTCGCCGAGGAGGCCGGCATCACCTTCTGCTTCGCGGTGAAGTTCCACCCCGCGCTGCGGCATGCGGCACCCGCGCGGCGCGAGCTGGGCATCGCCACCACCTTCAACTTCCTCGGGCCGCTGACCAACCCGGCGAGGGTGCGGGCCCAGGCCACCGGGGTCGCCGACGCGCGCATGGCGCCCATCATGGCGGGCGTGCTGGCCGAGCGCGGCTCCTCGGCGCTGATCTTCCGCGGGGACGACGGCCTGGACGAGCTGACGACCACCGCCACCTCGCAGGTGTGGGTGGTGCGGGACGGGACCGTACGGCAGGAGGCCTTCGACCCCCGGGACGTCGGGCTCGAGCTCGTGCCGGTCGAGGCCCTGCGCGGCGCCGACGCCTCGTACAACGCGGATGTCGCACGGCGGCTTCTGGCGGGCGAGACCGGGCCCGTACGGGATGCGGTGCTGCTCAACTCGGCGGCGGCTCTGGTGGCCCTCAGGCCCGCGGACGCGCCGCTGGCGGAGCAGATCGCCGCCGGCATGAAGCGAGCCGCCGAGTCGATCGACTCCGGTGCGGCCCGCCGCACGCTGGAGCGCTGGGTCGGCGCCAGCAACGGATAGACCGCTCTTCTCGGTGACGACCGGCGGGTGCGGGGACCGGCTTGGACCGTCCCCGCACCCGCCGGTCGTGTGCAGCCGTGCGTCCTGTCCCGCTATGCGGACACGGAGTTGCCCGTAAGTGATCAGCTGGCATACTGCTGCCAGGTCACGAGCGACAGCGATACGGCCCCGGCCCGCTGTCCGGCAACCCTCCGTCCGTGGCGGGGTGCCCCGGGTGATGACCAGGCCGTAGGCAGCGAGGTCTGCGGCAAGCGCGGATCCCTCGCCAGGGATCCTGGTCCTCGAGGGAGTTCTTCCGTGAATCAGCGAATGCGCTAGGGCCCACGGCCCGTTTCTCACAGCCTCCGTGCGGTGACGTCCGTACGTCGAGGCACATTCCGTGCGCTCCGCACTCGGTGTGAGGCGTGATGCGTGCGTTCTTCTCAGCCATTTCGCCGTCCCTTCGGGAGATTCCGTCATGTCCGTGCGCCCTGCTGCCGCTACCACCGCCACCCGTTCCGCCGCCGATGCCGCCCATGTCGCCGATGCCGACTGTGGCGCGCCCGGCGCGGGCGCTCCGCTGCCCGTGCTCGGGCGGGACGTCCTCGTCCCGCTGGTCACAGGCGGCGAAGTGACGTACGCCGCCCTCGACTACGCGGCGAGCGCGCCCGCCCTGCAGCGCGTCTGGGACGACGTGGCCGCATACGCGCCGTACTACGGCAGCGTCCACCGCGGTGCCGGATATCTCTCGCAGCTGTCCACCGACCTCTTCGAGAACAGCCGGGCCGCGGTCGCCGAGTTCCTCGGCTGCCGCGAGGGGGACCAGGTCGTCTTCACCCGCTCGACGACCGACTCCCTCAACCTGCTGGCCTCCGTACTCCCGAAGAACACCCGGGTGTTCGTCTTCGAGACCGAGCACCACGCCTCGCTCCTGCCCTGGCAGCAGGCCCCGGGCACCGAGGTCGGCTTCCTCGACGCGCCGCGCACACCCCGCGAGGCCGTGGAAACCCTCGAGCGGGCCCTCGCCGAGCGCGAGCCGTACGGCCCGGCGCTGGTGTGCGTCACGGGCGCGTCCAATGTCACCGGCGAGCTGTGGCCCGTACGGGAGCTGGCCGCCGCCGCTCATGCCCACGGTGCGCGCATCGTGCTCGACGCGGCGCAGCTGGCTCCCCATCACCCCGTGGACATCGCGGAGTTGGACGTGGACTGGGTGGCCTTCTCCGGGCACAAGCTGTACGCGCCCTTCGGCTCCGGTGTCCTCGCCGGGCGCGCCGACTGGCTGCAGGGCGCCGAGCCGTACCTTGCGGGCGGGGGCGCCAGCCGCAAGGTCACGCGGCGCACGGACGGCGGCGTCGACGTGGAGTGGCACACCACGGCGGCGCGGCACGAGGCCGGTTCGCCCAATGTCATCGGCGTCTATGCCATCGCCGCGGCCTGCAAGGCGCTCACGGAGGAGGGCTTCGAGGCGCTCGTCGCCCGCGAGCAGCGGCTCGTCGCCCGGGTGCGCGAGGGCCTGGCGGAAGTCCCCGAGGTGAAGGTCCTGTCGCTGTTCGGCGACGAAGCGCCCCGGGTCGGCGTCATCTCCTTCGTGGTCGAGGGCTGGAACAGTTCGCACTTCGCCGCCGCGCTCTCGGCCGAGTACGGCATCGGTGTGCGGGACGGGCTCTTCTGCGCCCACCCGCTCGTCAAGACCCTGCTGGGCGGCCGGTCCGACGAGCCGGGCGAGTGCGGCGCGCCGGAGGCCGCCCCGGGTGAGCCATCGCGGGGCGCCATCCGCGTCAGCTTCGGGGCGGGGACCCCGGACGAGCACATCGAGCGCTTCCTCCGCGCCGTGAAGGAGCTCGTCCGCGACGGCGCCCGGTGGAACTACCGCACTGAGGACGGCCGTTGCGTCCCGGACCGCAACGCGTAGCGCCTCCGGCGGTCTTCGCAGGAAAACGGTTGCGGCTGTTTCGGCACCGCCGGTCCGCGTCCCGGGTGTTCCTTGCCGCGGCGGCGGGAAGGAATGGCGCCGCCTGCGGCGCGACCGTTCGCATGCCGCGCCGCGCGCTCGGCGCATCCGCAGGCGGCGGCGCTGGGCCCGACTACGGCGAGAAGGAACAATCCGCCGCCGCGGCGGGTGACCACCCGGGCGCGGACCGGCGGTGCCGAAACAGCCGCAACCGTCGTTTCGAAGGCCGGCCGGGAGGGCGCTACGCGTCGAGGCCGATCGCGAAGGCCGCCTCCAGGTCGTGCTGGGAGTACGTACGGAAGGCCACATGCGTGTCGGTGGCCTCCACGCCCGGGATCTTGCTGATCTTCCCGGGGATGACGTCCGCGAGGTCGTCGTGCTGGGTCACCCGGACCATGGCCACCAGGTCGTACGTCCCCGTGACCGAGTAGACCTCGCTCACGCTCTCCAGGGCGGCGATCGTCTCGGCGATCTCGGGGATCCGGTCCACGCTGGTCTTGATGAGCACGATCGCGGTGATCACGGCTGGCTGTCTCCCTCGGTCGCCCTGGCTGCGCTGCTCACTCTAGCCCCAGGCCCCCCGGCCCCACGCCTCCAAGCCCCACGCCTCCACCGCCCACTCCGGCCGCCCCCGTCCCCGCCCCGATAGCGCGCCCACGCGTAGAAGAAGCCGAGACAGAAGCCGACCAGGTGCGCCAGATAGGCCACCCCGGGCCGGGTCGCGGGGGTGCGCGCGGCGAGCCACTGGAGCACGAACCAGAAGATCAGCACCATCCATGCGGGGAAGCGCAGCGGGAGGAAGAAGAGGAACGGGAAGAGACTGGTCACTCTGGCCGTCGGCAGCACGTAGAGGAAGGCGCCCAGCACCCCCGAGATCGCGCCGGAGGCTCCCACCAGGGTCTGAACGGAGCCCGGGTGGGCCGCCGCGAACGCGACCAGCGCCAGATACCCGGTCGCGAGGTAGAAGAGCGCGAACTCGACCCTCCCCATCCGCTCCTCCGCCATCCCGCCGAAGACGAACAGGAAGAGCAGGTTGCCCAGCAGGTGCAGCCAGCTGCCGTGGACGAAGAGCGCGGTCAGCGGGGTGAGGAAGGCCCGGGGCGAGCCCGCGAGCAGATCGTCCGGGATGACGCCCCACCGCTCGAAGTGGGCGGCCTGCGCCGCCAGCAGCTCGGTGCCTGTGCCGTACGCCGGACTGAGGCCGGAGGCCGGCCCCGCGGCGAAGATCAGGAAGCACAGGCCGATCAGGGTGTAGGTCACCAGCGGCCTGTACGAGGACACCCGGGACCCTCGACCTGCTCCCGTCCCCGTCCCCGTCTCCGTCCCTGCCCCCGGCCCTGCTCCCGCCGCCGTCCTTGGCCGCGTCCCCGGCCTTGCCCTCGCGATCACCTTACGGATCATGAACAGAGCATGGCGTAACCGGACCAACCTGCCCAGAGTGCCCCGCCGTGCCACCGTTGGCCGCCCGGCCCCGGCGCCGCCTCCCTGCCAGGTCGTAGGGTTACGGAAAACACCCGGAAACCAAGAACCCACAAGGACGGCACCATGGGCGTTCCCCAGACGACGGCCGAGACCCGATGGCGCTGCACCCTGTGCGGCAACCTGACGCGTTTCGACGTGACTCGTACGACCAAGGCTGTCGAGTACGTCCACCTCGACCTCGCCGGAGAGTCGAAGGTCGAGGAGCGCGACGTCGTCAGTGAGACCATCGAATCGGTGCGCTGCCGCTGGTGCAACGCGGTGGACCAGATCGAGCTGGTGGACCGCCCGGGCGCGAGCGCCTGAGAACGTCAGGGGTGACAGGTGGTGGAGCGTAGCGAAGGCCGCGCCGGAGAGGCCGCTGAGGCCGCCGGTGCCGCCGAGGTGCTCGACCACCCCCTGCCCGAGGGTGTGCGGCGGAGGGTGATCGCGCTCGTCGCGGATGCCTTCGGCGGCCTCACCATGGCGGAACTCCCGACCCAGTTGCGGCAGTACGCCCGCTTCACCCCCACCCGGCGGGCCAAGTTCGCGGGCAACGCGATGGCGGCGGCGCTGGAGAGTCACACCCTCTTCCGGCAGCGGATCGGCGAGCGGGTCCGCGAGGCGCAGCCGGAGCTCGCCGAGGCCCTGGACGCGGGTTCGCCGCCCGCCGCCGCTGATCCGCTGGACGTGGCGGCCGCGGCGTACGTGCTGCGCCCGGTCGGCTGGGTCAAGCTGGTCGCCGCCGCGGGCGAGGAGGCGCAGCGCGCGCAGGCCGAGCGGGCCGAGGAGGACGCGGCGCGCGAGTTGCAGCGGCTGCGCGCCGAGCTGGCCGAGGCGCGCTCGGCGGCCCGCGGCGAGACCGAGCGGATGCGTACGGAGCTGGAGGCGGCCCGCAAGGAGGCCGACCGGCTGCACCGCAAGCTGCGCAGCGCGGAGAACGACGTACGGCGCGGCGAGGCGGCACTGCGGAAGGCCGCGGCCCAGCTGGACGCCGTACGGGACGCCGCCGCGGCGGAGAAGGGCGCAGCCGAGACCGAGGCGCGGCGGCTGCGGGCGCGTCTCGCCGAGACGGAGGCGGCGCTCGAGGCGAGCCGCCGGGCCGCGCGGGAGGGCCGCAGCGTCGAGGACATGCGGGTGCGGCTGCTGCTGGACACGGTGCTGGACGCGGCGCAGGGGCTGCGGCGCGAGCTGGCGCTGCCGCCCGCCTCGATGCGCCCCGCCGACACCGTGGAGGCGGTCGAGCCGGGCCGGATGACGCCGAAGGACATCGCCAGCCGCGCACTGTCGGAGACCGACCCGGCGCTGCTCGACCAACTGCTCGCGCTGCCCCAGGCCCATCTGGTGGTGGACGGCTACAACGTCACCAAGACCGGCTATCCGACGATGCCGCTGGAGAAGCAGCGGCTGCGGCTGCTGGGCGGGCTCGCGGTGCTCGCGGCCCAGACCGGCGCCGAGATGACGTGTGTCTTCGACGGGGCGGAACTGGCGGCGCCAGTACTGCTCGCGCCACCGCGCGGAGTTCGGGTGCTGTTCAGCAAACCGGGGCAAACCGCCGATGAGTTGATCCGCAGGCTCGTACGGGCGGAGCCGCCCGGCCGTCCGGTCGTGGTGGTCTCCACCGACCGGGAGGTGGCGGACGGGGTGGCGCGTGCGGGCGCCCGCCCGGTCGCGTCCGCTCTGCTGCTGAAGCGGCTTTCGCGCACCTGAGTAACTCCTGAGCCCATTGCCCGAATTGACCCCAGCGGTGCGTCAGGTGCTCGCTACTGCCAGTGTGATCTGTGTAAAGAATGCACTGCGTGACGGACTTTTTTCCGATGAGGATTTGAACCGATCACAGGAAGGTCACTAAGGTCTGGGCTCGACCCTCCGCGCGGTTGATCGTCCATCCGGGATGTCAGCGGAGGAACCGCCGAGTCCGGGGCCGCTCAACCCCCCAACACCACCCGGCAGGCGGCTGAGGAAGAAGGAGCTCGCCCCCGTGGCGTCCCACCGTCGACCCAAGCAGCCAAGCCGCACCCGCGTGTCCGTGCTCACCGCGACCGCCGCCGCAGCTGTCGCGCTCACCTCCCAGGCCGCGCAGGCCGACCCGAAGCCGACCAAGAGCGAGGTCAAGGCCAAGGTCGACAAGCTCTACGAGGAGGCGGAGCACGCCACCGAGAAGTTCAACGGGGCCAAGGAGAAGCAGGACAAGCTCGAGGAGCAGGTCGGCGAGCTTCAGGACAAGGTGGCCCGCGGCCAGGACGAGCTCAACGAGCTGCGCAACGGCCTGGGTTCGATGGCCACGGCGCAGTACCGCACCGGCGGCATCGACCCGTCCGTGCAACTGCTCCTGTCCTCCGACCCGGACAGCTACCTCGACAAGGCGTCCACCCTCGACCAGCTGAGCGCCAAGCAGGCCGAGGCGCTTCGCAAGATCGCGGACAAGCAGCGCTCGCTCCAGCAGCAGCGCCAGGAGGCCGCCGAGAAGCTCGACGAGCTCGCCGAGACCCGTAAGGCACTCGGTGACAAGAAGAAGGAGATCCAGGGCAAGCTCTCCAAGGCCCAGTCTCTCCTCAACTCCCTGACGGCCAAGGAGCGCGCGGCTCTCGCAGCCGCGGAGGCCGAGCGCGCCAACCGCGCGAGCCAGCGCGCGGACCTCGGGAGCGACGCCTCCGCCTCGCAGCGCGCCGCCGCCGCCTTCAGTGCCGCCAAGTCCAAGATCGGCTCTCCGTACGTCTGGGGCGCCACGGGCCCGAACTCCTTCGACTGCTCCGGCCTCACCTCGTGGGCCTACTCGCAGGCCGGTGTCTCCATACCCCGGACCTCGCAGTCCCAGGCCAACATCGGCACCCGGCTCGGGCAGGGCGAGCTCTCCCCCGGCGACCTCGTGTTCTTCTACGGCGACCTGCACCACGTCGGCCTCTACGCGGGCAACGGCCAGATCCTGCACGCCCCCAAGCCCGGTGCCACCGTGCGCTACGAGTCGATCAACAACATGCCGTTCCAGTTCGGCGTCCGCGTCTGACGACCGGACACCGGGCCCCGTAAACCCCGGCATACCGCCCATCCGGGGGAATTGCGGAACCTCCCGCGCCTTCACGCCCCGCCAGTGACCTGCGTCTCCGGCGGGGCGTCACTTTTCGTACGCCCCAACCGGCTTTGGACGCTCCGCGATCATGCGGCTACTCTCTGCCCGCAGTCGTCGGTCCCAGTAGAAGCCCACCGGGCGGCGGGGACCACCAGCGGAAGGGAGTGCGGCCTCCAGTGGCGTCCCATCGCCGTCCCCCACGGTCCGGCTTCGACCGGACGACCCGGGTCTCCGTCCTGTCCGCCGCCGCGGCCACGGCCGCGGCCGCGCTCTCCGCGGCATCCGCCGACGCGGACCCGCGCGACACCCCGACCGACGTGAAGTCGAAGGCGGACCGGCTGTACGAGGAGGCGGAGCGGGCCACCGAGCGGTTCAACGCGGCGAACGAGCACCACGACCTGCTGCGCGGGCAGGTCGAGCGGCTCCGTGACCGGGTGGCCCGCGGCCAGGAGCGGGTCAACCGCATGCGCGACGGACTCGCCACCCTCGCCGGAGCCCAGTACCGCTCCGGCGGCCTCGACCCCGCCCTCGCCCTGCTCCTCTCCTCCGACCCGGAGGGCTATCTCGACAAGGCGTCCACGCTCGACCGGATCGGCAACCGCCAGGCCGGGCGGCTGCGCGCCCTCCAGGAGGCTCAGCGCTCCCTGCGGCAGCAGCAGGAGGAGGCCAGGCGGACCCTCGCCGAGCTCGCGCGCAGCCGCGCCGACCTCGCCCGCCGCAAGAAGACCGTGGAGCGCAGGCTCGCCGGCGCGCAAGACATGCTCAACTCCCTGACCCCCGAGCAGCGGGCGGCGTACACGAGGGCCTCGCGGTCCGGCGGGCGCGCCGACGCGGCCCTGGCCGGGCTCTGGGACGACCTGGCGCCCTCCTCCTCGCGGTCCGCGGCGGCGGTGGCGGCCGCCCGGCGCGCGGTCGGCTCCCCGTACGTCTGGGGCATGGCCGGGCCCGGCGGCTTCGACTGCTCGGGCCTGACCTACTGGTCGTACGCCCAGGCAGGGGTGGCCATCCCGCGCACCTCGCAGGGGCAGCGCCACGCCGGGAGGCAGGTGCCGCTGAGCCAGGCCCGGCCCGGGGACCTGGTCACCTACCGCTCCGACGCCAGCCATGTCGGGATGTACGTGGGCAACGGCCAGGTCGTGCACGCGCCTTACCCGGGCGCGCGGGTGCGCTACGACCCGGTGGGCATGATCCCCGGCGCCACGGTGACCCGCGTCTGACCGCTCCCGGCCCCGGTCCGTATCGAGTCCGGTCCGTATCGAGTCCGGTCCGTATGGCGCCCGGTCCGTATGGCGCCCGGTCCGTATCGCGTCCGGTCCGTATCGCGTCCGGTCCGTATCGCGTCCGATCCGTATCCGGTCCTGTCTGTATGCGGTCCGGCCCGTATCCGGTCCTGCCCCGCGGGGCTCGTACGATCGACGGCGTGGCTGGGCGTGCGGGCGGGGTGAGCGGAGTGAGCGGGGCGAGGCGGCGGGCCGTGCTGTGTCTGGCGCTGGTCCTCGCTCTGCTCTGCGGTACGGCAGCTCTCGCCGGCTGCGGCCGTACCGGCGGGCCCTCCACCGGCTCCGGCACCACCGGCCTGGCCATCCAGCGGATGCTGGACCGGCGGGCGGACGCGCTCCTGGACCGCGACGCGGAGGGCTTCCTCGCCGCCGCCGACCCCCGTGCGACCGGCTACCGCGAGCAGCAGCGCAGGGTCTTCCGGAACCTCGCCGACGTGCCGCTCGGCGGCTGGCACTACCGGCTGGTCCGCACCGGCGGATTCGAGCCCGCGGCGGGCGAGGGGCGCCGGATCGCCGCCGAAGTCCGGCTGCGCTACCGCCTCGAGGGCTACGACACCGCGCCCGTGGAGTCGGTCCAGCGGCTGACCGTCAGTCAGCGGGACGGCCGCTGGTACGTCGCCGCCGAGGATCCGCGCTCCCCTGACGGCACTGTCGCGGCCCGCCAGCTGTGGGACCAGGGCGAGGTCGCGGTCGTCCGCGGCAGCCGCAGCCTGGTGCTCGGAACCGGCCAGGACGCGCGGCGGCTGCGGGAGATCGCACGGACCGCGGACCGGGCCGTGCCGTCCGTGGACGACGCCTGGCGGGGCCGCTGGGCCGGCCGTGTGGTGGTGTTCGTACCAGGGTCGCTGGAGGGGATGGGCGAGCTGCTGGGCGCGCCCGCGGCCGGGTACCGGGGGATCGCGGCGGTCACCACGGGGGAGGCGGGCGGAGCCGGGCGCGCGCCCGCGGACCGCGTGATCGTCAATCCCGAGGCGTACGGCGTGCTCGGTGAGACGGGGCGGCGGGTGGTGCTGACGCACGAGACGGCGCACGTGGCGACGAGGGCCGCCACCTCGTCGGCCACCCCGCTGTGGCTGTCCGAGGGCTTCGCCGACTGGGCCGGATACCGCGGAACGGGCCGTACGGCTCGGGAGATCGCGTCCGAGCTGAGCCGCGAGGCGGCGGCGGGACGGCTGCCACGGGCACTGCCGCGTGACGCGGACTTCGGCTTCGGCGGCGGGAACCGGCTGGCGGTGGCGTACGAAGGGGGCTGGCTGGCCTGCCGTATGGTTGCCGATCGGTGGGGCGAGGCCCGGCTCAGGCAGCTCTACCGGGCCGCCGGCGCGCAGGAGGCGCGCGACGGCGCGGTGGATCGAGCTCTGCGCGAGGTGCTGGGCGTCGGCCTGGGCGAGTTCACGGCTCGGTGGCGTGCGTACGCCGCCGAGCAGCTGGGTTCTGTGAGCTGAACCCGGCCACCGGTTTGTGGGCACGCGTTCCGCGGGGCGGAACGGGTGGGCACAAACCGGCCACCGGCCTGAAGCCGCGTACGAAACGGGAACTTTGCGGGCCGTGCGCCCCCGAAGTGTTCGTTCTCCCCAGCTACTGCTGGGAGGTGCCCCCAGCCCTGCGGGGACGCCCCGGCAGGGTGAGGCGCCGTCGCCGGGTGCGGGTCGGGTGTGCCCACCCGTTCCGCCCCTGCGGAACGACTGCCCACACCTTTGAGGGGCGTCAATGGGGCAGCCGCTCCGAGGGCCCGCCCTGGGCCGGGCGTGGGACTTCCGCCTCCGCGGCGTCCGCGCGGCGCGGGGCCGTCACCGTGTCGTGCCAGAGGCGGCGGCAGGACACCAGGGTCGCGGCGGCCAGCAGCCCGTTGCGGAGCGCCAGCAGCGCGACGCCGAACGGGGTGCTCGCCACCACGTCCGCGAACCGGATGGGGAACTCCAGCAGCGTGGCGGCCGTCGCCGCGAGGACGAGTACGGCCGGAAGCACCTGCCGACTGCCCCGCAGCGTCAGGCACACCGCTGCGAGACACAGCAGCCAGACCATGTACTGCGGGCTGAGGACCCGGCTCGTCGTCGTGAAGAGCAGCACGGCAGCGAACGCCGCGTCGCAAGGCGTGCCCGGTCCGAACTCCGCGGCCCGCACCCGCCACAGCAGCAGCCAGCCGACGGCGAGGGCGCTCAGGGCGAGCGCGATCCGGCTCACCTCGGTCACGTACGGGCCGATGAACTCCATCGAGCCGTAGTTGAGGACCACCTGGCCCTCCCAGCCGAAGTGCCGCGCCCCGTGGAAGACCAGCGCGCCGAGGGACTCGACCTCCGTCCCGCGGTCGCGCTGCGCCGTGAGGAAGGCATGAGCGCCCGGCATCCCCGCGGCGAAGAGCGTGGCGGCGGTGGCGGCCGTGACCGCGCCGGCGGTCCAGCACGCGCGCGTGGAGCGGCCGCGCGGCGTGCCCACCAGAAGGAGGGCCGGCCAGACCTTCAGGAGCGCGCCGAAGGCCGCGAGCACCCCTGCCGCGCGCGGGCGGCGCCGCAGCACCAGCAGCGCGGCCACGGCCACCACGGCCACCATCACGTCGTAACGGGCGTACGCGGTGGGGCCCAGCAGGGGCACTCCGGCCACCCAGACCCAGGCGCCGGTGAGTTGCCGCCCCGGAGCCCGGCCCGCCCGCAGCAGCAGCACGAGGACCGCCGCGTCGGCCAGCCACGCCAGGACGTAGAAGGCCGAGGGGTAATCGAGAAAGGGCAGCAGACCGGGGGAGAGGACCGGCAGGGCAGCCGCGGGCGGGTACTGCCAGGCCACGTCGTCCACCGGAAAGGCGCCGGCGCTGAGCACCTCGTACCAGCCCTGGTAGATCACCGAGATGTCGCTGGTGACGTCGGGACCCGGCAGCACCAGCACCTTGAACACGCACAGCAGCAGCACCGCCCGGGTCACCGCCCAGACAGCGACCGCCAGGACGAGGGACCGCCGCGCGCCCGGAGCCACCGTCGTCCGCTCCATGGTGGCCTGGTCCATGGTGCCCTCGTCCCGTTCTGTCGCGATCTGCCGTGCTCGTGCTGCATCATGGCGTACGACCCGGCCCGCGGGCGGGCGACCCGCGGTGACCCGCTACTGTCGGCAGGCGATGGACAAGACCCTGATCGTGACGAACGACTTTCCGCCCCGGCCGGGCGGCATCCAGGCGTTCCTGCACAACATCGCGCTGCACCTCGACCCGGCGCAGATCGTCGTCTACGCCTCCACCTGGAAGCGGGACGAGGAGGGCCTCGAGGCCACCGCGCGCTTCGATGCCGAGCAGCCCTTCACGGTGGTGCGCGACCGCACGACCATGCTGCTGCCCACCCCGCGGGTGACCAGGCGCGCGACGGAGCTGCTGCGCGAGCACGGCTGCTCCGCGGTCTGGTTCGGGGCCGCGGCACCGCTCGGGCTGATGGCCCCGGCGCTGCGCAGGGCGGGGGCGCGGCGGCTGGTCGCGACCACGCACGGGCACGAGGCCGGGTGGGCGCAGCTGCCCGGCTCGCGGCAGCTGCTGCGGCGGATCGGCGAGGGCACGGACACCATCACGTATCTGGGCGAGTACACCCGCTCGCGGATCGCCGCGGCCCTCACGCCGCAGGCCGCCGGGCGGATGGTCCAACTCCCGCCCGGCGTCGACGAGAAGGCCTTCCACCCCGGGTCGGGCGGCGACGAGGTACGGGCCGGGCTCGGGCTCGCCGACCGCCCGGTCGTCGTCTGTGTCTCGCGGCTCGTGCCGCGCAAGGGACAGGACACCCTGATCCAGGCGATGCCACGCATTCTCGCGGCGGTTCCGGACGCCGTCCTGCTCATCGTCGGCGGCGGGCCGTACCGCCGGGACCTGGAGAAGCTGGCCGCCGCGACGGGCGTGGCCGGATCCGTACGCTTCACCGGCGCGGTCCCGTGGGAGGAGTTGCCCGCGCACTTCGGTGCGGGGGACGTCTTCGCGATGCCGTGCCGTACCCGCCGCGGCGGTCTCGACGTCGAGGGCCTGGGCATCGTTTACCTGGAGGCGTCGGCGACCGGGCTGCCGGTCGTGGCCGGTGACTCGGGAGGCGCGCCGGACGCGGTGCTCGACGGCGAGACGGGGTGGGTGGTGCCGGGCCGCTCGGCCGACGACGCGGCCGAGCGGATCGTCGCGCTCCTCCAGGACCCCGGACTGCGCCGCCGCATGGGCGAGCGCGGCCGCGCGTGGGTCGAGGAGCGCTGGCGCTGGGACCTGCTCGCGGACCGGCTCGCCGCGCTCCTGTAGTCCGTACCGCTCCTTCAGCCCGTACCGCCCCGCCTCTTCGGCGCGGAGATGTCCCATCCCTCCGCCCTTGAAAGGGCGGAGGGATGGGACATCTCCGGTCAGGACGCGTAGATCGCCTCGATCTCGTCCGCGTAGTCCTTCGCCACCACGTTCCGCTTGAGCTTCAGCGACGGCGTGATGTGGCCGGACTCCTCCGTGAACTGGGCGGGCAGGACACGGAACTTGCGCACCGACTCCGCCTTCGACACCGCCGCGTTGCCGTCGTCCACCGCCTGCTGCACCGCGGCCAGCAGATCCGGGTCGGTCCGCAGCTCGGCGGCCGTCGCACCGGCAGGCTTCCCGTGCTCCTCCGCCCAGCGCGGCAGGAACTCCTCGTCCAGCGTGACCAGCGCGCCCACGAACGGCCGCCCGTCGCCGACCACGATGCACTCGGCGATCAGCGCGTGCGCCCGGATCCGGTCCTCGATCACCGCCGGGGCGACGTTCTTGCCGCCCGCGGTCACGATGATCTCCTTCTTACGGCCGGTGATCGCGAGGTAGCCGTCCTCGTCGAGCGTGCCGATGTCGCCGGTGTGGAACCAGCCGTCGGACAGCGACTCGGCGGTCGCGGCCTCGTTGTTCCAGTAGCCCGTGAAGAGGTGCTCGCCGTGCAGCAGCACCTCGCCGTCATCGGCGATCCGTACCACCGAGCCCGGCAGCGGCTGGCCCACCGTGCCGATCTTCTGCCGGTCCCACGGGTTGAAGGCGGACGCGGCACAGGACTCGGTCAGGCCGTATCCCTCGAGCACCGTGAAGCCGATGCCCCGGTAGAAGTGGCCGAGGCGCTCGCCGAGCGGGGCACCGCCCGAGATGGCGTGCGCGGCCCGGCCGCCGAGCACCGCCCGCAGCTTGCTGTAGACCAGCCGGTCGAAGACCTTGTGCTTGAACTTCAGGCCGAGCGTTGGTCCGGCCGGGGTGTCCAGAGCGCGGCTGTACTCGATGGCGGTGTCCGCCGCCTTGTCGAAGATCTTGCCCTTGCCGTCGGCCTGCGCTTTGGCGCGGGCCGAGTTGTAGACCTTCTCGAAGACGCGCGGTACGCCGAGCACCATCGTCGGCCGGAAGGCGGCGAGTTCGTCGGTGAGGTTCTTGATGTCGGCGACGTGCCCGATCTTGATCGGCGCCAGGGCGCACGCCACCTCGACCAGCCGCCCGAAGACGTGCGCGACCGGGAGGAAGAGCAGTACGGACGAGTCGCCCGTGCGGAACAGCGGGCGCAGCCGCTCGACCACGTTGCCGCACTCGGCGAAGAAGTTGCGGTGGGTCAGCACGCAGCCCTTGGGGCGGCCTGTGGTGCCCGAGGTGTAGACGATCGTCGCGGGGGAGTCGGCGTTCGCCAGCGCGCTGCGCTCGTCGACCTCGGCGTCGGAGATGCCCGCGCCCTCGGTGCGCAGCCGCTCGACGCCACCGCTCTCGATCTGCCAGACGTTCTTCAGATCGGGCAGCCGGTCGCGCACCGACTCGATCGCCGCTTCGTGGCCCGCGGTCTCGGCCAGACAGCCGACTGCGCCCGAGTCGCCGAGAATCCAGGCGATCTGCTCCGGCGAACTGGTCTCGTACACCGGCACGGTGACCGCCCCGGCGCTCCACACGGCGAAGTCCAGCAGCGTCCACTCGTAGCGGGTGCGCGACATCAGGCCCACCCGGTCGCCGGGCTGCACACCGGCCGCGATCAGGCCTCTGGCGGCCTCGCGGACCTCGGCCAGGAAGGCGGTGGCAGTCACGTCCTCCCAGCGGTCGCCTCGCTTGCGGGCGACGACCGGGATGTCGGGATGCTGCGCGGCATTGCGGCGGATCAGGTCCGTCAGGTTGCCGTCCGCGGGGACCTCATACAGGGCCGGAAGGCTGAACTCGCGCAAGACTGCTGCTCCTCTTAGCCGCCGGCGCCACGTCGTTGTGGGGTGCTGCGCGCCGGCTGCGGTCCATGGTGGGCAGGGGGTGGACGGCCCGGACGTTACCCATCGGTATGTAGTTCCCGATAGGGGTTTCCGGCCAGATGTTTCATGCGTCACATACCGCGGTGGGTGGCTCGGGCAGGGTAGTCCAGGCCAATGGTGACGCGGAAGTAACCGCAGGTGGGGGCGGTCTCCCCGGCGCGTCTGCGCACAGCGTAGGGTCTGGCCATGCGAGTCCATGTGGTGAGTGACGTGCACGGGAACAGCCGTGACCTCGCCAGGGCGGGGGACGGCGCCGACGCCCTGGTCTGCCTCGGTGACCTGGTGCTCTTCCTCGACTATGCCGACCACTCGCGCGGCATCTTCCCCGCCCTCTTCGGGGTCGAGAACGCCGATCGCATCGTCGAGCTGCGCACCGCCCGGCGCTTCGAGGAGGCCCGCGAGTTCGGTGCCCGCCTGTGGGCCGGCATCGCCGCCCGTGCCTCGGGGGAGGGGGACTTCGACCGCGCGAAAGCCATCGAAACGGCGGTCCGCGAACAGTACGCAGAACTGTTCGCCGCCTTCCCGCAACCGACGTATGCCACCTACGGCAATGTCGATATCCCGCACCTGTGGCCCGAATACGCGCGCCCCGGGACCACCGTCCTCGACGGCGAGCGGGCGGAGATCGGCGGCCGCGTCTTCGGTTTCGTCGGCGGCGGGCTCCACTCGCCGATGCGCACCCCGTACGAGATCGACGACGACACGTACGCCGAGAAGATCGCCGCACTCGGGGCGGTGGACGTCCTCTGCACGCACATCCCGCCCGACGTCCCCGAGCTCTGCTACGACACGGTGGCGCGGCGCTTCGAACGCGGCAGCTCCGCGCTGCTGGACGCGATCCGCACGACCCGGCCGCGCTACGCCCTGTTCGGGCACGTCCACCAGCCGCTGGCCCGCCGGATGCGGATCGGGTCCACCGAGTGCGTGAACGTGGGTCACTTCGCCGCGACGGGAAGGCCGTGGGCCCTCGAGTGGTGAAGGCCGTGGGCGCTCGGGTGGGAACGGCCGGAATTGGTGACGGAGGGTGTGCTCCGTGCTCCGACCTGCGCGCGGTAGCCTTCACCGGCAGGCAACCGGCAGGCAGACAGGCCGCGGACCGGACCGTAGTGGAGGAGCCCCCGCGATGGCGGAACACACGAGCTCGAGCATCACGATCGACGCGGCACCCGCCGAGGTGATGTCGGTCATCGCCGACTTCGACCGCTATCCCGAGTGGACGGGCGAGGTCAAGGAGGCCGAGGTCCTGTCCAAGGACGAGCAGGGGCGGGCTGAGCAGGTCCGGCTGCTGCTCGACGCGGGTGCGATCAAGGACGACCACACGCTGGCGTACACCTGGACCGGCGAGAACGACGTGAGCTGGTCCCTGGTCAAGTCCCAGATGCTGCGCGCCCTCGACGGCTCCTACAGCCTGGCGCCGGTGGCGGGCGGCGCCGGTACCGAGGTCACGTACCAGCTGACCGTGGACGTCAAGATCCCGATGCTGGGCATGATCAAGCGCAAGGCGGAGAAGGTCATCATCGACCGGGCGCTGGCGGGTCTGAAGAAGCGGGTCGAGAGCGAGATCCAGGCCTGAGCGTGCGGACGGTCCTGGTCACCGGGGCGGGCGGTGCCGGGCGCACCACGGTCGCCGCGGCGACCGCCCTCGCCACGGCCCGCGGCGGCCGCCGCACGCTGCTGCTCACCACCGACCGCCTCGGCACGCTGGAGGCAGCCCTCGGCCTGCCTGCGCCGCGGCCGCGGCGCGGGGCCAGTGGCCGTATCCCCGCGCAGCCGCGCGACCTCGCGGACCGGCGCCCGGGTGCGGCCATACCGCCCGCGCCCTGGACCCCGCCGGTCGAGGCGGCGCCGGGGCTGTGGGCCGCCCGTATCGACTCCGGTGAGCACTTCCGCACCGAACTCCTCGCGCTCCAGCAGCGCTGCTCCGCCGCACTCGACCTGCTCGGCGCCCGCCCCCTGGACCGCGACGAGCTCACCGAGCTTCCCGGCGCCCCGCAACTCGCCCTGCTGTACGCCCTGAAGACCCTCCACGAGTCCGCCGCGGGCGCACCGGCCGGGCACACCGGCGAGCCGCACGCGCGCGTGGGCGCGGAGGCCGCCCCCTCGGCCTGGGATGTCGTGGTCGTCGACCTGCCGCCGGTCCCGGAGGCAGTCGCCCTGTTCGCGCTGCCGGAGCAGCTGCGCCGCTACCTCCGCCGGCTGCTGCCGCCCGAGCGGCAGGCCGCCCGCGCGCTGCGCCCCGTACTCGCGCAGCTCGCCGGGCTGCCCCTGCCGGCGCAGTGGCTGTACGAGACCGCGGACCGCTGCGAGCGCGAACTCGCCGCCGCGCAATCCCTGCTGGACTCGGACGCGACGGGCGTCCGGCTCGTCCTCGAACCCGGCCCGGCCGCGGCCGCCACGCTGCGCGCCGCCCGCGCCGGACTCGCGCTGCACGGCATGACCCCGGATGCCGTCGTCGCCAACCGGCTGCTGCCCACCGGCTCCACCGACCCCTGGCTGGCCGCCGTGTCCGGCCGCCAGCAGGGTGCGCTGAAGGCCCTGTACGAGGACGTGGCCACCGCGACCACCCTCTGTGAGCTGCCGCACATAGGCCGGGACCCACGGGGCCCCGACGACCTCGCAGAGCTGATCGAGCGGTCCGGTTCCACCATGCTCGACGACGACCGCGGCGCCGCAGGACTGGTCGAGGGCCACGGGCTCGCCGACGAGCTCGACCGGCCCGATGGCCCCCGGCACGACCCCCGTACCGTCGAGGACCGGCTCGCGGCCGAGGGCGTGCTCGTGTGGCGGCTGCCGCTGCCCTGCGCCGAGCGGGACGAGCTCGACCTCGTACGGCGCGGCGACGAACTCGTCCTCACCGTCGGCCCGTTCCGCCGCATCATGCCGCTGCCGTCCGCGCTGCGCCGCTGTTCCGTCTCCGGCGCGGCCCTGGCGGACGGCGAGCTGCGGATCCGCTTCACGCCCGATCCCGCCCTGTGGCCCCGCACGCCGCACGGCCGGTGAACGGCAGCCCCCTGTTCGGGTAACGTCGAGATACCTCCGAAGCCACTTGCAGGAGCCCGCCATGAGCGATGCCACCGAGCGCCCCGCAGCCGACACCGCCGACGCACCCGACGCCGACGCCTGGGCGAAGGCCTGCGCCGAGGACCTCGCCGCCGAGCGGGCGCGCCGCCGCGCGCAGCACGGACCGCACCCCGGCAGCGCCGCCGAGGAGCTGCGCAAGCTGGCGGACGCGGTCGCCGACAAGCTCTCCTCGATCCAGGTCCCGCTCGCCGGGTCCAGCGCCGCGGGAGCCGTACAGCAGCTGATCGCCCAGGCCAAGGCCGCCGTGGAGCCGGTCGTCGAGCGCAATCCGGAAGTCTTCGGCCACCTCGCCGCGGCGGGGTCGGAGCTGCTCGCCGCCTACCGGGCGGCCGTCGAGGGCCAGGAGCGCCGCTGGATCCGCGGCGCGGACGGTTTCCGCGACCCGTATGACCTCGGTGAACCCAAAGGCCCCAACGGCCCCAGCGGACCCGCCGGTTCCAAAGGCCCCGGCCGTTCCGACGGCCCGGACGGCCCGGACGGCCCCTCCGGCACCGAGCGCATCGATCTCGACTGATCCCCGGCCATCCCCGACTGATCCCGGTCCCCGGCCGATCCCCGACTGATCCGTCCAGGGACCGTGCACCGAGTGCCCTCCGGTACGGTTGGTCGCAGCGGGGTTCGACAGAATAACTGAGGGACACATGGGACTCACCATCGGCGTCGACATCGGCGGCACGAAGATCGCGGCCGGCGTGGTCGACGAAGAGGGCTCGATTCTCGAGACGTGCCAGGTACCGACTCCGCCCACGCCCGAAGGTGTCGTCGACGCCATCGCGGACGCGGTGCGCACGGTCAGCACCGGCCATCAGGTCGAGGCCGTCGGCATCGGCGCCGCGGGCTACGTGGACGACAAGCGCGCGACCGTGCTCTTCGCGCCCAACATCAACTGGCGTCACGAGGCGCTCAAGGACAAGGTCGAGCAGCGCGTCGGCCTCCCGGTCGTCGTCGAGAACGACGCCAACGCCGCCGCGTGGGGCGAGTACAAGTTCGGCGCCGGGCAGGGCCACGACGACGTCATCTGCATCACCCTCGGCACCGGCCTCGGCGGCGGGATCATCATCGGCAACAAGCTGCGCCGCGGACGCTTCGGCGTCGCGGGCGAGTTCGGCCACATCCGGGTCGTGCCCGACGGCCTGCTGTGCGGCTGCGGCAGCCAGGGCTGCTGGGAGCAGTACGCGTCCGGGCGGGCCCTCGTCCGGTACGCACGGCAGCGGGCCCAGGCGACCCCCGAGAACGCCACGATCCTGCTCGGCCTCGGCGACGGCACCGCCGCCGGTATCGAGGGCAAGCACGTCAGCGAGGCCGCCCGCAAGGGTGACCCGGTGGCCGTCGACTCCTTCCGCGAGCTGGCCCGCTGGGCCGGTGCGGGCCTGGCCGACCTGGCGTCCCTCTTCGACCCGTCCGCGTTCATCGTCGGCGGCGGCGTCTCCGACGAGGGCGACCTCGTCCTCGACCCGATCCGCAAGTCCTTCCGCCGCTGGCTGGTCGGCGGCCAGTACCGGCCGCACGCCCAGGTGCTCGCCGCCCAGCTCGGCGGCAAGGCCGGACTGGTGGGCGCCGCGGACCTGGCGCGCCAGGGATAACGCGGCCGCATGGGCGCCACCGTGCTGCCGGACCTGCCGGCGTCCCGTACCGAGCCGGACGGCTCCGCGGTGGTGCGCGTGCTCAGCTACAACATCCGCTCCATGCGCGACGATCGGGCGGCGCTGGCCCGGGTGATCCGGGCCTGCGCCCCCGATCTCGTGTGCGTTCAGGAGGCGCCGCGGTTCTTCCGCTGGCGCAAGCACGCCGCCTGGCTCGCCCGCGAGTCCGGCCTCGTGTACCTCACGGGCGGGGCGACCGCGTCCGGGCCGATGATCCTGGCTTCCCTGCGCGCCCATGTGGAGCGAGCGGAGGACGTCCTGCTGCCCCGCACACCCGGGCTGCACCAGCGCGGCTTCGCGACCGCCGTCGTACGGATCGGGGGCGCCGGGCTCGGCGTCCTCAGCTGCCATCTGAGCATGCGGGCCGACGAGCGCTACGTACAGGCCGGCCTGCTGCTCGAGCGCCTCGCCGGCCTGGGCCTGCCGTACGCGATCGCGGCCGGGGACCTGAACGACCGGCCCGGCGGCCGTACGTTCCGCAGGCTCGCCGCCGAGCTGCAGGACGGGTGGGCGGTCACGCCGTGGGGCGACGAGCACACCACGCGGCCGGGTGACCCGCCGCAGCGCATCGACGCGATCTTCGCCACGCCGGGCGTGGAGGTCCTGGGGTGCGGGGTGCCCAGGGGCCTGCCCGGTGTCACGGAGGCGGACCTCAGGGCCGCAACGGACCACCTGCCGGTGCTGGCCGCGGTCCGCGTTCCCGCCGCCGGTCCTCGGTGACTGTCAGAACTCCCCCGGATTGTCCCGAGATTTCGAACCGTCCGGCCCTCGAACCGTGCGAAGACCCTTGGACCGTCAGACCACCGCGCCGCGCCCCGGGTCGTCGTCCTCGTCGTCGTCGCCGTCCCTCATGCGGATGACCAGGGTGGCGAAGCCACCGAGGAAGCCGCCGACGCCGAGGGTGGTGATCCACCAGGTCATGTTCCACTGCAGCAGCACCGCGAGCAGGAGCAGCAGCGGGCCGCCGATGACCGCGAGCCAGGCGAACTTCGCCGTGGTGTCGGCCTGGGGGAGCGGCGGCGGCTCAGGGGGTACGAAGTGCCCCTCGTCCGTCTCGTCGAAGTCGTCCTCCGAGGGCTCGGGAGCCGACCAGTCGCGAGGGCCCATGGCGACCGCGTAGCCCGTGATGCTCGAGCCGAGGGGCCGGTCCGCGCCCTCGGGCGGCTCCTCGGCCCCGGACTCGTCCCCGTCCCCGTCCTCGGACCCCTCTCCGTCCCTGGACTCGGCCCCATCCTCGGACCCGTCTCCATCTCTGGACTCGGCCCCATCCCCGGACCCGTCTCCGGCGTCCGCTCCCTCGCCGCCCCGGCCCGCGTCCCCACTCCGGCCCGCGTCACTCCGGCCCACGTCCCCGCCCCGGCGCCTCTCGCCGTCCTCGCGCCCGTCTCCGTCCGCGGCCTCGTCCCCGCCTTCGCCCCCGTCCTCCGAGGACAGGTCCGGGTCCGCCGGCTCCTCGCCGTACGCGGCCACGATCGCCGCCCAGGCGGCGTCCTCGTCGACCGGGTCGCCGCCGTCCTCGCGCCCCGGTCCGGCGTCCCGCTCAGCCACCGCTCGCCGTCTCCTTGCTCTCCTCGCCGGCGCCGGGTCCGGCGCTTCCGGGCGCGAGCCGCCCGATGAAGTCGTACGAGTCCTGGAAGATCCGCTCCGCGTCGTAGTCCAGCGTCGCCACGTGATAACTCCGCTCGAGGACCGTCTCGGTGACGTCCGTCGACGAGACCCGGCTGAGGATGCGGGCCGAGTCGACGGGCGGTACGACATGGTCCTGCGGGCTGCGCAGCAGCAGCAAGGGCTGGGTGACCTGCGGCAGCTCGGTGTCCACCAGGCGGAAGAACTGGCGGAGCGAGTGCGCGGCGTGCAGCGGCACGCGGTCGTAGCCGATCTCGTCCACGCCGGGCTTCGCGACGTCGTTCGCCAGGCCCTTGGTGGTCCGCACCAGATACCGCACCACCGGCAGCGCGTGCGCCGCCAGGCCGTGCACCCTGTTGCCCGGGTTGACGACCACGACGCCGCTGACCGCGTCGCCGTGCTTGGCGGCCAGCCGGAGCGCTAGCGCCCCGCCCATCGACAGGCCGAACACGAAGACCCGGTCGCACCGGTCGATCAGTGCCCGCAGCTCCCGGTCCACCTCGGCGTACCAGTCCTGCCAGCCCGTGAGCTGCATGTCCTGCCAGCGCGTGCCGTGCCCGGGCAGCAGCGGCAGCGCCACGGTCAGCCCGCGCTCGGCCAGGAACGCGGCCCAGGGGCGCAGCGACTGGGGCGAGCCGGTGAAGCCGTGGCAGAGGAGGACGCCGACCTCTCCGCCTTCGTGGCGGAACGGCTCGGCTCCGGGGAGGAGCGGCACCTGAGGTCTCCTGTTCTACGTGGTGGGTTGGGGGTACTCCCCAGCGGTAGTCCCCTGGGCCTGACGGCCCGGGAGGTGCCCCCAGGGGGAGGACGTCCGGTATGAGCCCGGTGTGGACTTCACCGTACGCGACTGGACTGACACCGGGTAGATCCGACGGTGGCCTCGGGGGCGGGGCCTGCGTCGCAGCAGGTTAAGGTCTGTTCGTCAGACACAGGAGGTCCTCGGTTGCTGTACGGCGCAATGAAGCTGTCCGTGGGAGGGGCGCTGAAGCTCGCCTTCCGCCCCTGGGTGGAGGGGCTCGAGAACGTTCCCGCCGACGGTCCGGCGATCCTCGCGAGCAACCACCTGTCCTTCTCGGACTCCTTCTTCCTGCCCGCGGTGCTCGACCGCAAGGTCACCTTCATCGCCAAGTCCGAGTACTTCACCTCGCCCGGAGTGAAGGGCAAGCTCACCGCGGCCTTCTTCAAGGGCGTCGGCCAGCTCCCGGTGGACCGCTCGGGTGCGCGCGGTGCCGGTGAGGCGGCGATCAAGAGCGGTGTCGCGGTGCTGGAGAGCGGCGAGCTGTTCGGCATCTACCCGGAGGGCACCCGCTCGCCCGACGGCCGGCTATACCGCGGCAAGCCCGGCGGCCTCGCGCGCGTGGCGCTTGCCAGCGGCGCCCCGGTGATCCCGGTCGCGATGATCGACACCGAGAAGGTCCAGCCGCCCGGCAAGGTCGTGCCGAAGATGGTCAGGCCCGGCATCCGTATCGGCAAGCCGCTGGACTTCAGCCGCTACAAGGGCATGGACCACGACCGGTTCATCCTCCGTTCGGTGACCGACGAGGTCATGTACGAAATCATGAAGCTCTCCGGGCAGGAGTACGTCGACATCTACGCGACCGCAGCCAAGCGGCAGATCGCGGAGGCGGCGAAGCGGCAGGCGGAGGACGAGAAGGCGGCCAGGGCGGAGAAGCCGACCGGGGCGTAGCCGCGCCGGGGAGGGGAGTCGGGGGGAGATGGCGCAGCGCAAGCGCGCACCGCGGGAGCCCGGGAGGGCCATGCGCATGTCGGTCGAGCTGCCGCTGTGGCGCGCCCTGACCGGCTACCGGATCCTGACGTTCTGCTACGCGGTCGTGCTCTTCGCGCTCGCCTACGAGCAGTACGCCCACCCGCTCGGCGCCGCCGCCTATTTCGCCGTGCTGACCGTGTGGATGGGCCTGACCTGGAACCGGGTGCTCTCGCCCGAGCGCTGCACGAAGCGCTTCCTGGCCACCGATCTCGCCATCGCGCTGACCGGCATACTCCTCACCCCGGTCATCGACACCCACGCTCATGTCGTCGGCGGCCACCCCACCCTGCCGTCCATCTGGACGGCCGGCGCCGTGCTCGGCTTCGCGATCAAGGGCGGCTGGCGGTGGGCGGCCATGGCCTCCGCGCTCGTCGCGGTCGCCAATGTCGTCGAGCGCGGCAGCTTCGCCCGGGACACCGTCCACAACGTCCTCCTGGTGTGGGTGGCGAGCGTGGCCATCGGCTACGTCGTCGAGGTGGCCCGCGCCAGTGAGCGCACCCTCGCCCGAGCCCTCCGGATCGACGCCGCCACCCGCGAGCGGGAGCGGCTCGCCCGGGACATCCACGACAGCGTGCTCCAGGTGCTCGCGATGGTGCAGCGGCGCGGTGCGGAGATCGGCGGCGAGGCGGCGGAGCTCGGCCGGTTGGCCGGGGAGCAGGAGGTCGCGCTGCGCACGCTGGTCGCGGGAGGCGTGGTCCCCGCGGCTCGTACGGCCTCCGGGGCCGGGGCCGGGGACGAGGAGAAGCCGGACCCGGTGCACGCGCGCGTGGCGGAGAAGGGCGGCGACGAAGGTCCGGAGAGCGGTGGCCTCTGCGATCTGCGCGCGCTTCTCGCCCCGTACGCCGGAGCCCGGGTGTCGCTGGCCGAGCCGGGGTCGCCGGTGCTCCTGGAGGCCACCGCGGCAGGGGAGCTGACGGCGGCTGTCGGTGCCGTCCTGGACAATGTGCGCAAGCACGCGGGCGTGGACGCGCAGGCGTGGATCCTGCTGGAGGACGAGCCGGACGCGGTGCTCGTGACCGTACGGGACGACGGCCCCGGCATCCCGGAGGGCCGGCTGTCGGCAGCCGAGCGCGAGGGCCGGCTCGGGGTCGCGCTGTCGATCCGCGGCAGGCTGCGGGACCTGGGCGGGAGCGCCGAGCTGCTGTCGGTCCCCGGGCAGGGCACGGAAGTCGAGTTGAGGGTTCCGAGGGAGCCGGAGGCTTCCCGGGGGAGCGAGGCGAAGCGGTGAGCGAGCAGGGAACGGCGGCCGGGCCGGGGGCCGGGACCGGGACGGCGGTCAAGGTGATGGTCGTCGACGACCATCCGATGTGGCGCGACGCGGTGGCCCGCGACCTGGGCGCGGCCGGGTTCGACGTGGTGGCGACCGCGGGGGACGGCGGGCAGGCGGTGCGCAGGGCCCGGGCCGCGGACCCCGACGTGCTGGTCCTCGACCTCAACCTCCCCGGAATGCCGGGAGTCCAGGTCTGCAAGGAGCTCGTCGGCTCCAACCCGGCCCTGCGCGTCCTGGTCCTCTCGGCGAGCGGCGAGCACGCGGACGTTCTGGAGGCGGTCAAGTCCGGGGCCACGGGCTATCTGCTGAAGTCGGCCAGCACGGAGGAGCTGGTGGACGCGGTGCACAGGACGGCCGCCGGGGACCCCGTCTTCACGCCGGGCCTGGCGGGCCTGGTGCTCGGCGAGTACCGGCGGCTGGCCTCCGACCCGGCCCCCGCGGCGGCCGACGAACCGGACGCGCCCCGGCTCACCGAGCGCGAGACCGAGGTGCTGCGCCTCGTCGCCAAGGGGCTCTCGTACAAGCAGATAGCGGAGCGGCTGGTGATCTCGCACCGCACGGTCCAGAACCACGTCCAGAACACCCTGGGCAAGCTGCAGCTGCACAACCGCGTCGAGCTGGTGCGATACGCGATCGAGCGCGGCCTCGACGAGGAGTAGCCGGGCAGCAGCCGGGGAGCAGAGAGGAGCGGCCGACGACAGCAGCCGCCTCCACGGGAGATCCTCCGGTCAACGAAGTCCCCTCGATTTCACCGGATTCAACGGTTTGCCCCATCCCCCTGTGACCTGGATCACCGTTAGCGTGAGCGCCGACCGGGTCAACGAGGGAGAAGGGAAGGATCCATGAGGGTCGGAGTTCTGACCGGAGGCGGCGACTGCCCCGGGCTCAATGCGGTCATTCGGGCCATCGTCCGCAAAGGCGTCCAGGAGTATCGCTACGACTTCATCGGCTTCCGCGACGGCTGGCGCGGTCCTCTCGATGCCGACACCGTCCAGCTCGACATCCCGGCCGTACGCGGCATCCTGCCCCGCGGCGGCACCATCCTCGGCTCGTCGCGCACCAACCCGCTCAAGGTGGAGAACGGCATCCGCCGCATCAAGGAGAACCTCGCCAAGTACGAGGTCGACGCGCTGATCGCGATTGGCGGCGAGGACACCCTCGGGGTCGCGGCAGAGCTCGCCGACGAGTACGGCATCAACTGCGTCGGCGTCCCCAAGACCATCGACAACGACCTGTCGGCCACCGACTACACCTTCGGCTTCGACACCGCGGTCAACATCGCGACTGAGGCCATCGACCGCCTCCACACCACCGCCGAGTCGCACATGCGCGTACTCGTCGTCGAGGTGATGGGCCGTCATGCGGGCTGGATCGCCGTGCACTCGGGCCTGGCCGGAGGCGCCAACGCCATCCTCATTCCCGAGCAGCGCTTCGACCTCGACCAGGTCTGCGCCTGGGTCGAGTCCCGCTTCAAGATCCGTTACGCGCCGATCGTGGTCGTCGCCGAGGGCGCCATGCCCAAGGACGGCGACATGGTCCTCAAGGACGGCTCCCTGGACTCCTTCGGTCACGTCAGGCTCTCCGGCATCGGCGAGTGGCTGGCCAAGCAGATCGAGAGCAGGACCGGCAAGGAGGCCCGTACGACCGTGCTCGGCCACGTCCAGCGCGGCGGTACCCCGAGCGCCTTCGACCGCTGGCTCGCCACCCGCTTCGGGCTGCACGCCATCGACGCCGTGCGCGACCGGGACTTCGGGAAGATGGTCGCCCTGCGCGGCACGGACATCGTCAGGGTCCCGATCGCCGAGGCCACGGCGAAGCTGAAGACGGTCGACCCGAAGCTGTACGAGGAGATCGGCGTCTTCTTCGGCTAGCCGTCCGGCCGCCTCGCGCCCCCGGCGTGAGAGTTCCCACCCACCCGCCCGCCCTCGTGAAGGGCGGGCGGGTGGGAACACACCAGCGCGGAGCACTGGGCGCGCGGCTCAGACCAGCACGGCCGCCAGCAGCGCCGCCGTGATCGACGCGCCGTCGAGCGTCAGCACCGACTCCGGGTGGAACTGCACGCCCGCGAACCCCGGCCCGCGCAGCGCGTACACATCCCCCGTCCCCGGATCGCGGCTCAGCTCGACGCGGTGCATCGCCAACTCCGCTTCCGCAGCGGCATCGCAGCGCGCCGTGAAGGTGTTGTAGAACCCCACGACCTCCTCCCGCCCGAAGAAGTCGATGCGCTCCTGCGCCCCCTGGTGGGGCACGTCCTTCCGTACGATCTCCAGGCCCAGTTCCGCCGCGATCAGCTCGTGGCCCAGGCACACCCCCAACAAGAAGGTGCGGCCCGAAGGGCCTCGGTGAGGGGTGGTGGTCGGGCGACGGGCGGGGCCCTGCCGGTGCTCGCGCACCAGCTCGCCGGTCAGCCTCCGCAGAAACCGCATCTTCGGGTCGGCCGTGTTCCCCGGGTCGCCGGGGCCCGGCCCGAGGACCACGGGCCCCGGGTGCGACAGCGCCGCCTCCCGCAGACCCGGCTCGTCGTAGCGCCGGACGGTCACGTCAAGACCGGTGGAGCGCAGCAGGTGCGCGAGCATGGCCGTGAAGGTGTCCTCGGCGTCGATCACCAGGGCGTGCCCCGCCTCCCCCATTGCCTCAAGGGCATGGGGGGCGGCACCCCCAGCGGTAGCTGGGGTGGGGGCACCCCCAGCGGTAGTCCCCCTAGGCCTGGCGGCCTGGGTGGGGGTCCCCCCGGCGAAGCCAGGGGGAGTGCCCCCAGGGGGAGTACCCCCATCGGCCGGGCGCTGCTGCATCCGCAGCCAGAAGGGTGCGAGGTCGGCCCGCCGGGCGTCCAGCGCGGCCCGTACGCGGGGGTCGTCCGCCAGCCGCGGAGGCGGGCCGTCCGCCTCGCGCGCGGGCGCGGGCCGGACGCCGAGCGCGGTCAGTACCCCCGCCGCCTTGGCGTGCGTCTCCGCCACCTCGCCGTACGGATCCGAGTGGCGTACGAGCGTCGCGCCGACCGGCACGCGCAGCCACCCGCCCGCGTCGATGTCGGCCGTGCGGATGAGGATCGGCGAGTCGAGGGTCTGGGTCCCGCCCGCGTCCCGCCCGATGAGGGCCAGCGCCCCCGCGTAGTAGCCGCGGCCCCCGACCTCATGGCGCTCGATGACGCGGCAGGCGTTCTGCACCGGCGACCCGGTGACCGTCGCCGCGAACATCGTCTCCCTCAGCACCTCCCGCACGTCCAGCGAACTGCGGCCGCGCAGCTCGTACTCGGTGTGCGCCAGGTGCGCCATCTCCTTCAGCCGCGGCCCGACGACGACCCCGCCCTTGTCCCCGACGGTGCACATCATCTTCAGCTCCTCGTCCACGACCATGGACAGTTCCTCGACCTCCTTGCGGTCGTTCAGGAACGCCAGCAGGCCCTCGGCGCACGGCCCCTCCGGCGGGTAGCGGTAGGTCCCGCTGATCGGATTCATGACCACCGTCCCGCCCGACATCCGCACGTGCACCTCCGGACTGGCCCCGACGAGCGTCCTCCCGTCCGTGTGCACGACGTACGTCCAGTACGCGCCGCGCTCGCCCTCCAGCAGCCGCCGGAAGAGGGCCAGCGCGTCGGCGGGGCCGTACCCCGGGATCTCGCCCTGGAAGGTGCGGCGGATCACGAAGTTCGCGCCCTCGCCCCGCCCGATCTCGTCCTCGATCACCCGCCCGACGATCGCCGCGTACTCCTCGTCTTCGACGTCGAAGGCCCCGCCCTCGACGCGCACGCCGTGCCCCGGCAGCGCCTCCCGTACGGCGGGCAGCGGCAGCTCGTACGACTCCTCGGGCCGCAGCACGGTCAGCGGCGTGCCGTCGTCGCGGACGTCGAAGCCGCGCTCGCGGACCTGCCGGAAGGGGACGAGGACCAACGCGTCGGTGACGGCCCGGCCCGGCGCGCCCTCGCCCAGCGGGACGTCGGCGAGCCGCGGAACGTCCCGCACCGTGCCGACAAGGACCTCGACGAGGTCCTCGGGGCGCCCGGGGGTGCGGCGGTGGATCAGGGCGAAGGGCGGGCCGCCTTCGGCGGCCAGGCGGCGCAGGAGCGCGGGGATACCGGGGACGCCGATGCCGGGGATGCCGGGGGTATCGGGGACGTCTGGACTGTCGGGATGCATCTGAGGTGTTCCTTCCGGATTCGGAGGAACGGCCCGCGGAAACGCCGAAGGCCGCCCCTCGGGGCGGCCTTCGCGGTGGTCTTCAGGTACGCGCGATCAGTGGGCCGCCTCGGAAGCGGTCCACCACCAGTCCATGGTCGTCTGCGCGAACATGCTGCGCACCCTAACCCAGCGTCCGCGGCGAGAGGAGCTCATCTCACCCATCGGACGGCCGCCGAGAGGCCGGGCGGGCCACCCCGGGTGGCCGTCCTCCTGCGCGGATCCTCACGGCCTGTCTCAACTTGTGGGCAGTGGATTGGGCACCCGAAAAGACCCCGTAATGTTGACAAGGTGACCGTGAACGCTGAAACCCGTGCCGGTGGCAACACCTGGCGAGACCTGCCCGCGGCGCAGCAGCCCGAGTGGCCTGACTCCGAGGCTCTGCGTGGTGTGATCGCGGACCTCGAGTCGTATCCGCCGCTCGTCTTCGCGGGCGAGTGCGACCAGTTGCGTGCCCGGCTGGGGGCCGTCGCCAGGGGCGAGGCGTTTCTGCTGCAGGGCGGCGACTGCGCCGAGGCGTTCGACGCCGTGGGCGCCGACCAGATCCGCAACAAGCTGAAGACCCTGCTGCAGATGGGTGCGGTGCTGACCTACGCCGGTTCGGTGCCGGTGGTGAAGGTCGGCCGGATCGCCGGCCAGTACAGCAAGCCGCGCTCGAAGCCGACGGAGACCCGCGACGGGGTGACCCTGCCCTCGTACCGCGGCGACTCGGTGAACGGCTTCGAGTTCACTCCTGAGGCCCGCATGCCGGACCCGGAGCGGCTGAAGCGGATGTACCACGCCTCCTCGGCCACGCTGAACCTCGTACGGGCCTTCACCACCGGTGGTTACGCGGACCTGCGCCTGGTGCACGCCTGGAACCAGGATTTCGTGAAGTCCTCCCCGTCCGGGCAGCGCTACGAGGCCCTGGCCCGTGAGATCGACCGGGCGCTGAACTTCATGAACGCCTGCGGGGTGGACCCGGAGGAGTTCAAGACGGTCGAGTTCTACTCGTCCCACGAGGCGCTGATCCTCGACTACGAGTCGGCCCTGACCCGTACGGACTCGCGCACCGGCAACCTGTACGACGTGTCGGGCCACATGGTCTGGATCGGTGAGCGGACCCGGCAGCTGGACGGGGCGCACATCGAGTTCGCGTCCCGGATCCGCAACCCGATCGGGGTGAAGCTCGGCCCGACGACCTCGCCGGAGGACGCGCTGACGCTGATCGAGCGGCTCGACCCGGACCGCGAGCCGGGCCGGCTGACCTTCATCACCAGGATGGGCGCGGACAAGATCCGCGACCGGCTGCCGGAGCTGGTGGAGAAGGTCACCGCCTCGGGGGCGCAGGTGGCGTGGGTGTGCGACCCGATGCACGGCAACACCTTCGAGGCCGCCTCCGGCCACAAGACCCGGCGCTTCGACGACGTCCTCGACGAGGTCAAGGGCTTCTTCGAGGTCCACAAGGGCCTGGGCACCCACCCGGGCGGCATCCACGTCGAGCTGACCGGCGATGACGTCACCGAGTGCGTGGGCGGTGGCGACGAGATCTTCGTCGACGACCTGCACCAGCGCTACGAGACGGCCTGCGACCCGCGGCTCAACCGCAGTCAGTCGCTGGACCTGGCCTTCCTGGTCGCGGAGATGTACCGGGACCAGTGATCGCGGCACAGCACTGTGGGGCGTGGATCACTTCAGATCCGCGCCCCACGGCATTGTGAGACCCTTCGATGGCGGGTAAGGTAAGGGTAACCTCACTGATCATTTGGGAGTCCGCGTGTACGTCTGCTCTTGCTTCGGCATCACCGAGAAGCAGGTTCGCGAGCATGCGGAAACCGGCTCCTGCACCACACCGCGCCAGATAGCCGGCGCCTGCAAGGCCGGCACCGACTGCGGCTCCTGCGTGCGCCGCATCCAGGCTCTGCTGGGCCGCGGCGCGTGCCCGCGGCGCGAGCTGATCGACCAGGGTGAGCCCGCTCTGCTGGCGGGCGATGCGGGACTGGCGGCCAACGGGTCGCTCGCGGCCGACGCCGCCTGACCGGCCTGATCGGCCGCCGTTCGCCCGATCAACTGCGAACGATCAGCTGCGAACCGCCGGATCAGCTGCGAATCGCCTGGTCAGCTGCCCTCCGGCTGCTCGATCTGCTGGGAGATGTAGAGCGCCTCTCCGAGCTTCTCCACCAGGTCCAGCTGGGTGTCGAGGTAGTCGATGTGGTGCTCCTCGTCGGCGAGGATCGACTCGAAGATGTTCGCCGAGGTGACATCCCCCTTCGCCCGCATCACATCGATCCCGCGCCTGAGGCGGTCGATCGCCTCCACCTCGACCTGCCGGTCGGCCTGGAACATCTCGGTGACCGTCTGGCCCACCCGGACGTGGAACAGCCGCTGGTAGTTGGGCAGCCCCTCGAGGAAGATGATCCGGTCGGTCAGCACCTCGGCATGCCGCATCTCGTCGAACGACTCGGCGCGGGTGTACTTCGCGAGCTTCGTCCAGCCGTAGTTCTCCTGCAGCTTGGCGTGCAGGAAGTACTGATTGATCGCGGTCAGCTCGGCGGTCAGTTGCTCATTGAGGAACTCGATGACCTCGGGGTCGCCCTGCATCGCAGCGGCTCCTTCCAGAGAAGAACGGCAGGATGCGCGCATCCTCGCACCGCCCGCGGCCGCGTTCCAGTAAGTGCATGCTTAGTACGAGTTGCCCGCATCGGCATTGCCCTGGTCACGACCACCCTTCCCAGTCTGTCACCATGGAGTCATGGGTCAGCCGGAAAGCCGCGAAGGGGCACAGGTCACGCTTCCTCCGGGGCAGCGGCTGCAGCGCGGCTGGCCGGTCACGCACTACGGGCCGGTCCCCAAGTTCAAGCCGGACCGCTGGGAGTTCCGGGTCTTCGGCGCGACCGCCGACGGGGACAAGCACTGCTGGACGCACGAGGAGTTCACGGCCCTGCCGTACGCGACGGTCGTCGCGGATCTTCACTGCGTCACGAAATTCAGCATGCTGGGGGCCGAATGGGGTGGCATCGCGGCCCGTACGATCCTCGATCTCGCGCCGCCCGCGGCGGACGTCACCCATGTGATGGTGTGGGCCGAGTACGGCTTCAGCTCGAACCTGCGGCTCTCCGACTTCGCCGCCGAGCGGACGATCTTCGCCACGCACAAGGGCGGTGAGTTGCTCACCGCCGAGCACGGCTTCCCGGTCCGGCTGGTCGTACCGCATCTGTACGCCTGGAAGGGACCCAAGTGGGTCCGCGGCGTCGAGTACATGACCGCGGACCGCCGTGGCTTCTGGGAGGAGCGCGGCTACCACAACATCGGTGACCCGTGGCGCGAGCAGCGCTACTCGTACCAGGAGGAGCCGGGCGAGGGGCCGGAGCTCTGACGCCTGCGGCGGGCTTCTCAGTGGTACTGGCGCGCCACCGCGTGGCCCTCGCCACGGCCGATCATCCACGAGTAGCCGAAGACGAACGCCGGCACGATGGCGAGGATCATCGTCGGTGCGTTGTGCCGGCCGAGGGCGGTGCCGACGGCCATACCGGCCACTTCGCCGAACACGCAGCCGGTGAGGCAGTGCAGCGTCGTCTTCGCCGCCGTGGGCCAGTCGGCCGGACCGTGGCCCGCGTGCTCGTGGGTGGCGCTCTCGTCAGCCGTCCCGCAGCTCCTTGAGCCGGGCCACGTCCGTCGTATGGCCGACCTTGCCGCCAGGGGTCTCGATCATCAGCGGCACGCCCTCGGTCGCCGGGTGCCTGAAGAGGTCGCCGAAGGGGTCGGTACCGATGTGACCCGCGCCGATGTTCTCGTGCCTGTCCTTGCGGGCGCCCGCCACGTCCTTGGAGTCGTTCGCGTGGATCAACTTCAGACGGCCCTCGCCGACCGTCTCCACCAACTCGTCGAGCAGGGTCTTCGCGCCGCCCGGCGCGGCCATGTCGTGCCCGGCGGCGAACGCGTGGCAGGTGTCCAGGCAGACTCCGAGCCGCGGGTGCCGGTCCAGCGCGTCGAAGTACGGACCGAGGTCCGCCACGAGGGAGCACAGGGAGGCCCCCTGGCCGGCCGTCGGCTCCAGCAGCAGCCAGGGGTCCTCGTCGTGGGTCAGCTCGTCCAGTAGCGGCAGTACGCGCTCCCGCACCTGCGCGAGGGCCACCTCCCGCGGTCGCCCGCCGGTCGCCGAGCCGGTGTGGACCACGACCCCGAGCGCGCCGATGGCCCGCCCGCGGCGCAGCGAGTGCCGCAGTGACGCGACCGACAGATCGGCCGTGGCCTCGGTGTGCGAGCCGAAGTTGATCAGATAAGGGGCGTGGACGTACGCGGGGACGCCCTCCTCGGCGCAGGCGGCACGGAACGCCTCGTCCTGGCGCGGACTGCCCGCCGGTGTGGCCCAGCCGCGCGGGTTCGCCACGAAGACCTGCACGGTCTCGGCTCCGATGTCGCGGGCGTACGACAGGCCGGTGGCGGCGAGGCCGCCGGCTACCGGGACGTGGCTGCCGACGGGGTTACGAGGACGGGGTGCTGCGATGCTCACACCGCCAGGATCCCATGGGGTAACGGCCCTTCGCGCCGGTACCCCATGGGATCCTGGCCCTTCGCGCCGGGTCTCATGGTGTGCGGCCGCAGCGGGGGCTCAGCGGACGCGGATGGTGATCGTGCTGCCCTTCGGCGCCTCGTCCCCGCCATCCACCGACTGGTCGAAAACGGTGTTGCCGAAGAAGAACCGGGTGACGTTGACCTTGAAGCCCCGCTGCTCCAGCTTGCGCTTGGCGTCGCGGGCGTTGTCGCCCTCGACGTCGGGCACCTCGACCATCTGCTGGCCCTTGGAGACCGTCAGCGTGACCGTGTCGCCCTTCGCCAGCTGGTCGCCCCCGGCCGGGGACTGGGCGGCGATCTCGCCCTTGTCCTCCTCGGAGAAGACCTCCTCGGGCGCCACCCTGACGTTCAGCCCGTCCTCGCGCAGTTCCCTCGTCGCGTCCTCGAGCGAGTCGCCGACCACGTCCGGCGCCTCGACGCGCTCGCCCTTGCTGACGGTGATCGCGACCGCCGAGCCGGGCCTGCGCTTGAGGCCGGCGTCCGGCTCTGTGCGGATGACCGCCCCCTGCGCCACCTGATCGTTGAACTCCCGCCGGATGATGCCCGGGACCAGGCCGAGGTCCTTGAGCTCCTGCGTGGCCTTCTCCAGCGGCGTGCCTTCCAGGTCGGGGATCTTCACGACCTCGGGCCCCTTGGAGACGATGATCGTGACGGTGCCGTTGCCGCGGATGCGCTTGCCGGGCGCCGGTTCCGTGTCGATCACCTTTCCCCGGTCCACGGTGCCGCTGAAGTCCTCCTTGGCCCGTACGTCGAAACCGGCGTCGCGGAGCTTCTTCTCGGCCTCCTTCTGCGGCAGCGCGAGGACGCCGGGCACCCTGGTGAACTGGCCGGAATTGATGTACCAGACGCCCGCGCCCACCCCGAGCACCAGCAGCACCGCCGCCACCAGCGCGAGCACGCCCTGCCTGGGCGCGCGCCGCCCCGCGCGCGTGGCCGGCGGGGCGGGGGGCGGGCCGGCCGGCGGACCGGCCGGCGGCATCTCGAGGCGGCTGGTGCGGTTCAGCCCGTCAGCGGCGGTCCCCGCAGCCGCGTCCGCGACAGCCCGCGGGAGGACGCTCGTACGGTCCTCGGAGCCGAAGAGTCCGGCGTCGTCGGTCACGGCCTGCGGCGGTACGGCGTCGAGCTGCTCGTCGGTGAGCGTGGCGCGGGCCTCGCGGGCGGCCGACAGCAGCGCCACGGCGTCCCCGGGCCGCAGCTCGGGGCTGCGGGCCGTGGCCGCCGCGACCAGGCCGTCCAGCTGCGGAGCCAGGCCCGGCACGGCTTCGGACGGCGGTGCGATGTCCTCGTGCAGGTGCTGGTAGAGCACCTGCACGGGGGTGTCGCCGCTGTGCGGCTTGGCGCCGGTCAGCATCTCGTACAACACCACGCCGCAGGCGTAGACGTCCGCGCGCGTGTCCGTGATGCCGTGCTCGATCTGCTCCGGTGCCAGGTAGGAGACGGTACCCAGAAGCGACCCGGAGGAGGCGGTGGTGTTGGTGTCCACGGCCCGGACGAGCCCGAAGTCCGCGACCTTGACCCGGCCGTCGTCGCCGATGAGGACGTTCTCCGGCTTCATGTCGCGGTGGATGAGACCGGCGCGGTGGGCGGCGCCGAGCGCGGCGAGGACCGGCTCCAGGATGTCGAGTGCGGCGCGGGGCTGCAGGGCACCGCGCTCGCGCAGCACGTCACGCAGGGTGCACCCGGCGACGTACTCCATGGCCAGATAGACGTACGTGCCGTCGGCGCCCTGGTCGTAGACGCCCACGACGTTGGGGTGGGCGAGCCGGGCGACGGACTTGGCCTCGCGGATGAAGCGGTCGGTGAACGCGCTGTCGGAGGCGAGGCCAGGGTGCATCACCTTGAGGGCCAGCACCCGGTCGAGACGGGTGTCCACGGCCCGGTAGACCGTGGCCATGCCGCCGATGGCGATCCGCGCCTCGACGCGATAGCGGCCGTCGAGCACCTGCCCGACGAGCGGGTCCTGGAGGGTCGTATCCACGGTCACGCAGTCTACGAGCCGTCACGGACACACCTGCCCACAAGGGCCGATCCGGCGCCCGACTGCAGCCGAACGGTGACCGCGGGCCTTACGGGGCGCGGGGGATGCGGTACGGGGACGTGGGCGTGAGCCCGGACGGACGGCGGGGCCGGGGCCCGGATCAGACGTGCTGGGCGGCGCCCGGAGGCGGCGGGTCGGCGTGCGTGGCGGCGGCGATGGCGCACAGCTCCTCGAGGGCGGCGGTCCACGCCAGGCGCGCGTACTCGGCGTGCCGGCCCTTCTCCTCGTCCGGGGCGTCGAGCCCGGCGATGCCCGACTCCTCCACCGTGACGCGAGTGCCCTCGCCCTCCGAGGACAGCCGGAAGTCGACCAGGGTGGAGTCGCCGCGGACGGGCTGTGTGTCGGGTTTCACGGCCATGCGGAAGCAGAGCCGGGACGGTGGGTCGACGACCTCCACCCGGCCGTGGAACTCGCCGTGCTCGTCCCAGCGGAAGCGCAGGGCGCCATCGGGCCGCATATCCACTTCGGCTCCGCCGAAGGCATACCAGGCGTGGATGTGCTCGGCGACGGTGAGCACCCGCCATACGCGGTCGACGGGGGCCGGGACGTACACCTCGCGCTCGATGCGGTCGACAACCTCTGCCACCACGGGGACCACCTCCGTCTCCACGCTATGCCCTGCTGGGCCGCGGCGACGGGGAAGCGGGGGGAGGCCCGCGCCTCAAGAGGCCGGTGCTCCGGTCGGCCGCAGCACCGGGCGTGCCCGCGCTGCGCCTGCCCGCGCCGGCGTGCCCGCGCTACCGGAACGCCGGACGCTCCGGGTCGAGGGCGGCCACGCCCTCCGTGGGCGAGGACGCCTCCGCGAAGTGCCGCCGCGGGATCCGGCCCGCGCGGTGGGCCAGCCGCCCCGCCTCGACGGCGTGCCGCATCGCCTCCGCCATCAGTACGGGCTCCTGGGCCCGGGTGACGGCAGACGCGAGCATGACGGCCGCGCAGCCCAGCTCCATGGCCAGCGCCGCGTCCGATGCGGTGCCGGCCCCCGCGTCGAGGATCACGGGCACGCGCGCGTGCTCGGTGATCAGCTGGAAGTTGTGCGGGTTGCGGATGCCGAGGCCGGAGCCGATGGGGGAGCCCAGCGGCATGATCGCGGCGCAGCCGGCGTCCTCCAGCTTCCTGGCCAGCACCGGGTCGTCGTTGGTGTACGGAAGCACCGTGAAGCCGTCGTCGACCAGGGTCTCCGCCGCGTCGAGCAGCTCGACCGGGTCGGGCAGCAGGGTGCGCTCGTCTGCCACCACCTCCAGCTTGATCCAGTCGGTGCCGAGGGCCTCCCGGGCGAGCCGGGCGGTGAGCACCGCCTCGCCCGCGGTGAAGCACCCCGCGGTGTTCGGCAGGGCGCGGATGCCGAGCCCGGCCAGCACGGTCAGCACGGAGCCCTGCACGGTCGGGTCGAGGCGGCGCATGGCCACCGTGGTCAGCTCGGTGCCGGAGGCGACCAGCGCGCGCTCCAGGACGTCGAGGCTCGGCGCACCGCCGGTCCCCATGATCAGCCGGGAGCCGAAGGTGGTGCCGCCAATGGTGAGGAGATCGTCGGCCATGTCGCGGGGTCAGCCTCCCTGGACCGCGGTGAGGACCTCGACGCGGTCGCCGTCGCCGAGCGGGGTGGTGGGCCACCGGCGGCGCGGTACCACGGTCTCGTTGAGCGCGGCGGCGACGCCCGAGGGGGCGGTGGTGAGGGTGGCGACGACCCGGTCGAGTGTGGTGCCGTCGGGGAGTTCCCTGGGTTCCCCGTTCACGGAGACGGTCATACGGGCTGCTCCTGGAGTACGCGGGGTGCGCGGGGTGCGGACGTGAAGCGGCGAGGGGAGAAGGGCCGGGCCTCACCGGGGAGTTCGCCGGTGGTCAGCGCCTCGGCCATCGCGTCGCCCGTGACCGGCGTCAGCAGCACGCCGTTGCGGTAGTGGCCGGTTGCCAGGTGCAGCCCCGGCAGTGCCGTCGGGCCCAGCAGGGGCGCGTTGTCGGGCGACCCCGGCCGCAGCCCGGCGCGGGTCTCGACAAGCGGCAGTTCGGTGATTCCGGGCACCAACTCGTGGGCATCGCGCAGGAGTTCGTACACCCCGCCCGCGGTGACGGTGGTGTCCCAGCCCAGTTCCTCGCTGGTCGCGCCGACCACCAGCTCGCCGCTCTCGCGCGGCACGAGGTAGACCTGCCCGCCGCGCACCACCGCCCGTACGGTCCGGGACAGGAACGGCGCGTACGCCCCGGGAACGCGCAGCCGCAGCACCTGCCCCTTGACCGGCCGGACCGGCGGCAGCACCTCGTCCGGCACCCCGGCGAGCTGCCCGCTGCGGCTGCCCGCGGCGAGGACGACCTGCCCGGCGCCCAGCTCCGTGCCGTCCTCGAGGACCGCTCCGGCGGCCCGGTCCCGTACGACGGACAGCCGCCGGACCCAGGCGCGGCGCAGCTCCACCCCGGCCCGCTCGCAGGCCGTGACGAGCGCGGCGGCGAGCCGGCGGGGGTCGGTCTGGTGGTCGCCGTCCACGCGCAGGCCGCCGCGCACGCCCGGCGCAAGCAGGGGCTCGAGGCGGCGGCACTCGCGCCCCGTCAGCCACTGCGAGTCGAGACCGTGGCGGAGCTGCAAGGCATGGAGCTCGCGCAGGTGTGCCCGGTCGTCGGTGTCCAGCGCGACGGCGAGGGTGCCGCAGGCGCGGTAGCCGATGTCCTGCCCGCTCGCCTCCTCGAGCTCGGCCGCGAACGCCGGATAGCGCGCTGCGGAGGCGAGGTTGAGGCCGAGCAGGGTCTCCTCGCCGTAGTGGAGCTCGGTGACGGCCGCCAGCATCCCGGCGGCGACCTGTGCGGCACCACCGCCGGGCGACGGGTCGGCGACCGCGGTGCGCAGGCCCCGCTGCGCCGCCCGCCAGGCCGTGACCAGACCGATGATCCCGCCCCCGATGACGAGGACGTCGTACGACGTGCGCGGACCGCGCGCGCCGCTGCCTTCAGTGCCTTCAGGCGCGTGCATGGGTATCAGGACCCTCCCTTCGCCGGCATGACCCGGATCAGGTTCGTACGGTCGGAGGCCGGCCAGCCTCCCTCTCAGCCCGGTGCGTCCGGGCTCCCGCGAGTGCTCTTGGCTCGCCACCATAACGCCTGCCCCTGGAGGGCAGTAGAGGAGCGGCGCCCCAAGGCCACCCACGCTCCCACCCCTGGCACGCCCCGGCCGGACCGCACCGATCAACTTGATGCTGTGTCAGAGATCTCGATGCGCGCGTCTCCGGCAGCGCCCCGCGGCCGTCCTACAGTGATCGTGTGAGCGAGGACAGGCAGCCAGTGCAGCGGGTCGTGATCGTCGGCGCGGGCATGGCCGGGGTGCAGACCGCGGTCGCCCTGCGGGAGCAGGGCTGGAAGGGCACGATCACGCTGCTGGGCGCCGAGTCGCACCAGCCCTACGACCGGCCGCCGCTGTCCAAGGCCGTGCTCCTCGGCAAGGCCGACGGCTCGGCCTTCGAGGTCGACTTCCCGGCCCTGAGCATCGAACTGCTGCTGGGTCGCCAGGTCACGGCGCTCCGCCCCGACCGCCACCTCCTGGAGACCGCCGCCGGGCCCGTCCCGTACGACCGGCTGGTCATCGCCACCGGCGCCGAGCCGATCACGCTGCCCGGCACCGATGCAGGTCCCGGCATCTACGTGCTGCGCACCCTCGACGACGCCGAGCGGCTGCGGCCCGTCCTGGAGGGCAGGCAGGAGGTCGTCGTGGTCGGCGCGGGCTGGATCGGCGCGGAGTTCGCGACCGCGGCGCGCGAGGCGGGCTGCCCCGTCACCGTCGTCGAGGCCGCTGACCGCCCGCTCGCCGGTGCCCTTCCCGCCGAGGTCACCGAGCACATGGCCGCCTGGTACGCCGACAGCGGCGCCCGGCTGATCACCGGCGCGAAGGTGGCGGCGGTCGAGCCGGGCTCGGTGCTCCTGGAGGACGGAACCCGGCTGCGCGCGGACGCGGTGCTGGTCGGGGTCGGCGCCCGGCCCACGACCGCCTGGCTCGCGGGCTCGGGCGTCGAGCTGTGCTCCGACGGCTCGGTACGCGCCGACGAGCGGCTGCGCACCTCCCAGCCGGACGTCTACGCGGTCGGCGACTGCGCGTCGTTCCCGTCCGCCCGGTACGGCGAGCGGCTCCTCGTCCACCACTGGGACAACGCCCTCCAGGGGCCCCGCGCGGTCGCCGCCAACATCGCCGGGGGAGCGGCCGAGGAGACCGTCTACGATCCGGTGCCCTACTTCTGGTCCGAGCAGTTCGGCCGGTTCGTGCAGTACACGGGCCACCACGCCGCGGCCGACGCCACGGTCTGGCGCGGCGACCCGGCCGGGGCCTCCTGGTCGGTCTGCTGGCTGCGCGGCGGGGCGCTGGTAGCGCTGCTCGCGGTGGGCAGGCCGCGGGATCTGGCGCAGGGACGCAGGCTCATCGAGCGCGGCGCGCGCATCGACCCGGACCGGGCCGCCGACCCGTCCGTGCCGCTCAAGTCGGCAGTGCTCCGCTGAGACCGTGAGCCCGTACGTACGTACGGGCCGGAGGGCGGGGCCGGGCCGAACGGGCGGAACCGGGCCGTCAGCCCGGCGGGAACAGGTGCCCCCGTTCCGCCGGAACCGGTGAGCCCGCCCGGCCGCGCTCCGCTACCGGCTGTCAGTCCGGGATGGCAGGCTTGGTCCCGTGACCGAGATTGACACGAAGACCGATGCGCTCGTTCCCGCCTGGCTCACCCTCCCCGACGTCGCAGAACGGCTCGGGGTCGAGGTGACCCGCGTCAGGCAGCTGGTCAAGGAGGGCCAGCTGATCGCGGTCCGCCGCGGCGAGAACCGGGTGCTGCAGGTGCCGGCCGCCTTCGTCGGCGACGGCAAGGTCGTCAAGGGCCTCGCCGGGACGCTGACGCTCCTGAAGGACGATGGCTTCACCGACGAAGAGATGCTGGAGTGGCTCTTCACGCCGGACCCGAGCCTGCCGGGCACGCCCGCGCAGGCCCTGCGCGAGAATCGCGGCACGGAAGTGAAGCGCCGCGCCCAGGCGCTCGCCGTCTGACGCTGCCGAGCGCTTGCCGTCCGGGGGCTCGCCGCTGAGCGCTTGCCGTCCGAGCGCCTGACGGCCGCCGTCCGATCCAGTGAACCCGTACGGCGTGCGGGCCGGGACGCCCCGGCCAGCACGCTGCCGACCCGTACGCCGCCGATCCGGGGGGAACCCATGGCCACCGCCGCCGCAGCAGCCGCCACCGCGCGCGTGCAGCTCGCCGACGCCCTGCTCTACCTCTGCACCGACGCGCGCAAGCGCCAGGGCGACCTCGCCGAGTTCCTGGACACGGTCCTCGCCTCCGGCGTCGACATCGTGCAGCTGCGCGACAAGGGCATGGAGGCGGGCGAGGAGCTGGAGCATCTGGCGGTGTTCGCGGACGCCTGCAGGCGGCACGGCAAGCTGCTCGCGGTCAACGACCGGGCCGATGTGGCACACGCGACCGGCTCCGACGTGCTGCACCTGGGCCAGGGTGACCTGCCGGTGCCCGCCGCCCGCGCGATCCTCGGCGAGTCCGTGCTCATCGGGCGGTCCACGCACGCCGAGGCGGAGGTGGACGCGGCGGTCGCCGAGCCAGGCGTCGACTACTTCTGCACCGGCCCCTGCTGGCCCACCCCCACCAAGCCGGGACGGCACGCCCCCGGCCTGCCGCTGGTGCGCTACGCGGCCTCGCTGGAGCCCGTACGGCCCTGGTTCGCGATCGGCGGCATCGACGCGTCCAACCTCGACCAGGTGCTGGACGCCGCGGCCCGGCGGGTCGTGGTGGTCCGGGCGATCACGGACGCGGACGACCCGGGGGCGGCGACCGCGGACCTCGCGAAGCGGCTGCGCGAGCGCAGTGCGTAACGGCCCTGCTGCAGCTCGTCATCGCGTCCGACCGCGGTGCGTAACCGGACAAGTTGTCCGAGTGGTGGACGAGGTTCCGGGCTAACCGGGCATATCGTCAGCCTTTTGTTGGGGCTGGAGCGAGCCGCTGGTTAACCTGCCTTTATGGCCCTTGGCACCGCGTCCACTAGGACGGACCGCGCGCACACCGTCCGTGACCTCCTCGCCTCCGGCAGGCGGTCCTATTCGTTCGAGTTCTTCGCCCCGAAGACCGAGAAGGGTGAGCGGACCCTGTGGAACGCCATCCGCCGGATCGAGGCGGTCGCGCCGACCTTCGTCTCCGTGACGTACGGCGCGGGCGGCTCGTCCCGCGACGGGACCGTACGGGCCACCGAGCGCATCGCGACCGACACCACCCTCACCCCGGTGGCCCACCTCACCGCCGTCAACCACTCCCTCGCCGACCTGCGCAACATCATCGGCCGCTACGCCGATGCGGGAATCCGGAACATGCTGGCGCTGCGCGGGGACCCGCCGGGCGACCCGATGGGCGAGTGGGTGCCGCACCCGCAGGGCGTGCACTACGCGGCCGAGCTCGTTCAGCTCATCAAGGAGTCGGGCGACTTCTGCGTCGGCGTCGCCGCCTTCCCCGAGATGCACCCGCGCTCCACGGACTGGGATGCGGACATCCGGCACTTCGTGGACAAATGCCGCGCTGGTGCGGACTTCGCGATCACCCAGATGTTCTTCCTCGCCGACGACTACCTCCGGCTGCGGGACCGGGTCGCGGCGGCCGGCTGCGACACCCCGATCATCCCGGAGATCATGCCGGTCACGAACGTGAAGCAGATCGAGCGATTCGCCCAGCTCAGCAACGCGGCCTTCCCGCCGGAGCTCGCGGACCGGATCCTCTCGGTCAAAGATGACCCAGCGGCTGTACGCTCCATTGGGATCGAGTACGCCACGGAGCTGTGCGCGCGGCTGATGTCCGAGGACATCCCCGGGTTGCACTTCATTACCCTGAACCACTCCACGGCGACTCTGGAAATCTACGAGAATCTGGGACTGTCGCAGCAGTCCTGACGGCTAGGCCGGAAAGCGGCGGAAGAGGGGCGGACATGGGCTGGACGGTCCTCTACATCGCGTTTGGCATCGTCGCGCTGTGGCTGCTCGGCGAGGTCCTGCTGCAGTACAAGGCCCGGCTGCGCTGGCGGCTGCTGGCCTTCACGGGCTTTCTGGGCGTGGTCCTCGGCGTGCTGATGCCGTCGGTGGTGGTCATCGGGATCGGCGCGGCCGCCTTCGCGGTCGGGCAGACCTACGTCACGCTCTCCTTCCGGCGCGGCTTCGCAGCCGGCTGGGCGCTCCGCGGCGGCGGCTTCGGCTTGGGCCGGGAGCGCGAGGAGGACGAGGCCGAGGAGTACAGGGAGTACCTGGACCCGAGGCTGCAGGCCCCCGACCCCGCCGAGCCGCTTCCGGACGGATACGGGCAGGCCGAGGTGCCGGATGGATACGGGCAGGCCGAGGTACCGGGTGGCGGGGCGGGCCCTGAGGTCTACCAGCCGCAGCCGATACCGGACGACACCGGCCAGTACGGGGTCTACAACGACGCGGCGTACGCCACCACGGGCGCGGCCACGGACGGGCAGAGCCCGTACGCCTCCACGTACGGCGGCTACGGGCAGGACGACCTGGCGGGCCAGGGCGGCTACGCGGACCAGAACAGCTACGCGGACCAGAACAGCTACGCGGGCCAGGGCGGCTACGCGGACCAGAGCAACTACGCGGGCCAGGGCGGCTACGCGGATGAGAACAGCTACGCGGACCAGAACACCTACGCGGCCGCGGGACAGTACGACTACGGAACCGCGCAGTACGCCGGGTACTCCGACCCGTACGCCGGCACCGGGAGCGCGCAGCAGTACGACCAGCCCGCCTCCTACGACGGGCAGCAGTACGACTACGGCACCGGCCAGTACGTGACGCCCGACCCCTACGCGACGGGCGCACCGCAGCAGTACGGCGAGACTCCGCCCGGCGGCGTGTGGATGCCGCAGCAGCGCGAAGGCGAAGAGCAGCAGTCCGGCCAGCCGCTGCCGGACGAGCAGCCGTACCCGTACCAGCAGGGCTACAACGCGGGCTACGGCGAGCAGTACCGCTACTGATCTGAGCGGCGCGTCCGGCGGCCCGCCCCGGTCGCTCCCGGCTCACTGCGAGCCGCGCCAGTCGTCTCCCTCGACGATCAGCCCGGCGACGAGCGCGCCCGACATCCCGGCGTGCGCGAGTCCACCGCCGGGGTGGAACCAGCCGCCGACCGTGTAAAGCCCCGGCAGCCGCGTCAGGTTGGCGGCCCGCAGCTGCTCGCCGCGGACCCCGGCCAGGGCCGGTCCCGGCACCGCGCCACCCGCCGTCCCCGTCTCGTCCGCGTTGTCCGCGGGCGTACGGGCCTCCCGCCAGAGCAGCCGCTCGCGCAGATCCGGGATCGCGGCCCCGGCCACCGAGATCACCCGCTCCGCGAAGTCCTCCGCCACGCCGTCCGCTGCCCAGTCGACGGAGTCCGGCGCTTCCTCGGCGTGGCCTGGCACCGTCGCGGTCAGAGTGACCGCCTCGTGCCCGTCGTCGGGGCGCTGCGCGGGGTCGTCGGGGCGCAGCACCGTGACGGTCGGCTGCTCGCACGGCACGGGCCGCGGTCCCGCGGGACCGCGGCCCGTGCCGAAGACCGACGCCAACTCCGCCTCCCGGTCGGCCGCGTGCACCACGGTGCGGTGGGCCGTGCCCTCGGGGCGCGCGCCCCTGAGGGCGAGGAGCACCGTGAACCGGGCGCGGGGGCGGCGCAGCCGGGGCAGGACGTCGTCGGCGTCCCACAGCCGGTTGTACGCGACGGGCGAGTCACCCGCCATCATGGCCAGCGCCCAGGGGTCCACGCCCGCGACGACCAGATCGGCGTCCACCCGGGTCCCGTCCATCAGCACGAGGCCCGCCACCCGCCCGTCCTTCTCGGCGATGACATCCACCTCTGCGCCGAAGGTGAACTCCACCTTCCGGGACAGGCAGCGCTCGTAGAGGGCATGCGCGAGCGCGCGCATGCCCCCGCGGACGTACCAGTTGCCGAATGTCTGCTCCACGTAGGGCAGTACCACCGCGCTCGGCGGGGCACTGCGCGGATCGAAGCCGTACGCCAGGGCATGGCCCTCCAGCAGCGCACCCAGCCGCGGGTCGTGCAGCTCGCGCTCCGCGACCTCGGCGAGCGTCGTGGCGCCGCGCCGGAACAGGCCGCGCCGCACCGCCGGGTACGGGTCCTTGCCGAGCGCCTTCCAGTCCGCGCGGAGCGGCTCCTCGAGCAGCGGCCTGCGGGTCGCGTCCCAGACGTCCCGCGCCCGGCTGATCAGGTCGCTCCAGCGCTCGCCCGCGCCCGCGCCCAGGGCGGCGTCCAGCGCCGCGACGACGCCCGCGCGCGAGGCGTTCGGCAGCGAGACGTCCGTGCCGTCCGGGAAGACGTGCCGGCTCGCGGGGTCGACCTGGGAGAGCTCGACGCGCTGCTCCAGGGGCTCCTTGCCGGTCTTGACGAACAAGTCGCGGTAGACGGCGGGCAGATGCAGGAGACCCGGGCCCGTGTCGAAGCCGAAGCCGTCCCGCTCGAAGCGGCGTACGGCACCTCCGTACGTCTCCCCGCGCTCGTACACCGCCACCTGGTGGCCCGCCACGGCCAGCCGGGCCGCAGCCGCCATCGCGCCCATCCCGGCGCCGATCACCGCAATCCGTGCCATGGACGAGACCTTATCCGCCGTCCCCACGCGCGCGTGGGGACGGGAGCGGACGTCTGAGTAGGTATACCTATCCGCCGGGATGAGTAGCCGCGCGGATGGGTTCCGACCTGCGCAGACGGAAGAGTGGAGACCACGGAAGGGGCGCGGCGCCGGAACCGCCGGCACGGGGCGGCGGAAACGGCGCGGCACCCCGGACGGAACGGGGGAGCGACGGGGAAACGGAGAACGGGGGCTCCGTCGGGGGGTGGGGGACGGGGGAAAGCACGGGGGAGACGGGGGCCCTACGGGGCCTACGGGGGACGTGGGGGAAAGCGCTGCCCTGTCGCGGCTCGGGGGGATCGAGCCGCGCCGGGGCAGCGCGCTTTTCGTACGCGCGCCGCCCCGCGGCCCTGACCGGCCGACGAGCCCGGCTTACCCGGCCGACCAGCGCGGCTTATCCGCACGGCCGATCAGCGCAGCCGACCAGCCGAGTTGCTCCGGCCGCCTCCGGACTATCCGCCGCTGACCCGGCCCTGGAGGAGCCGGGAGAGCGCCGCGTGCACATCGTCCAGGGACCGCTCCGGCTGGAACGCCTTCCAGTCCAGGGCTGCGACCAGCACCATGCCGACCAGCGCCGCCGCCGTCAGCGGCACGTCGATCTCGTCGTTCAGCTCCCCGCGCTCGACGGCCTCGCTCAGCACCGTCTCCACCACCGCGACGGCCTGCTGCCGCACCACCAGCAGCGTGGACTGCCAGGCGCGGTTGGTACGCCACAGCTCGGCCACGTAGAGCTGGGTGAAGGCCGGATAGCGGTCTATGAAGACGAGCCCGGCCCGCATCATCGCGTCCAGCGCGTCCACCCGGCTGCCGCCGCGCTCCGCGGTCTCGTCCGCGGCCCGCTGCAGCGAGGCGGTGAGCAGTCCGACGCCGTGCCGCAGCAGCTCCTCGAAGAGCTCGTTCTTGCTGGCGAAGTTGTAGTAGACCGTGCCCTTCGCGACCCCGGCCCGGTCGGCGATCTCGTCCACCGTGGTGGAGGAGAAGCCCTTCTCGGCGATGAGGGTGACGGCGGCCTCGTAGAGCCTGGTGCGGGTCGCCTGACGGCGCCGGGTGCTGCTGTCCATGCGGCTGATTCTGCCCGCTGCGGGACGCGTTCTGATCACAGGCGTCACAGGCTCAGCTCCGGATGCAGCCGGTCGAGCGTCCAGACCTGCTTCCGGCGGGCCGACCACGCGGTGAGGGCGAGCGCGCCCAGCGTGTACGCGACCAGCACCGCGGAGCCCTCCCAGACGGGGCCCAGGCCGCCGCCCGTGATGAGCCGGCGCAGGCCGTCGACGACGTGGGTCATCGGCAGGAAGGGGTGGATGGCGTTGAAGAAGCCCGGACTCGTCTGCACCGGGTACGTGCCGCCCGCCGAGGTCAGCTGCAGCATCAGCAGCGCCAGGACGAGGATCCGGCCCGCGGGCCCGAAGCGCGCGTTGAGCCACTGCACGATGGCCGCGAAGCACGCCGTGGTCAGCAGCAGGAAGCCGACCGTACCGGCCGCCCGTACCATCTCCAGTCCAAGTCCCCAGTGCAGTACGGACATCAGCGCCGCCGTCTGCAGCACGCCGAGAGCGGCGACCGGCAGCCAGCCGGCCAGCGCGATCCGCCAGGACGAGGAACCCGCGGCCAGCGCCCGGCGGTTGAGCGGCTGGATGATCATGTACGCCACCATCGAGCCGACCCAGAGGGACAGCGGGATGAAGTACGGGGCGAAGCCCGTGCCGTAGTTGGGCGCGTTGTGCATCGACTGGGAGGCGAGCTGCACCGGGTCGGACATCACGGCGGTACGGGCGTCCCGGTCCTGCTTGTCGTAGTCGGGGATCTTCGCGGCGCCGTCGTGCAGTCCGCCGGCCAGCTTGCCGGAGCCGTCGGCGAGTTTGAACATGCCGCCGTTGAGGGTGTGCGCGCCGCCGGACAGCCGGTTGATGCCGCTGTCGAGGTCGGCCGAGCCCTGCTGAGCGGAGCCCAGACCCGTGTGCAGGGTGCTCGCGCCCTTGGCGACGGCCTGTGCGCCCTTGTTGAGCGCGTTGATCTTCGCCACGGCGGACTCGAGGTCGCTGCCCAGGGTCGGGGCCCGGTCGGCCAGGTCGAGCGCCATGCGGTTCAGGGCGTCGAGGTGGGAACCCAACTCGTCGAGGTTCTTGTGGTCCTGGACGAGGTTGTTGAAGTCCTCGGCCGTGTCCGCCGCGCTGTCGGCCGCGTCCACGAGCTTCTTCAGGTCGGAGCAGTCGGCGGTGATCTCGAGCTTGACCGGGCCCTCGCACTTGCGGGCGTAACTCTCCGCCAGCCGGTCGGAGATCTCGCGGGTGTCCTTGGCGGCCTGGGCGGCCCGGGTCGGCAGGTTGGCGAGGTCCTGCTTGAGCTTCCTGCTCGCCTCGGCGACGTGCCGGGCGCTGCTGGCGATTTCGTCGCCGTGGTCCTTCAGGAAGGGACCGGCCTCGTCGTAGGCGGCGTTGACCTTGTCCGCCAGCTCCTTGGTGCCGTCCGCGACCCGCCGCGAGCCGTCCTTGAGGTCGCGCGCCCCGGAGTGCAGCTTCGTGACACCGTCCTTCAGGTCACGGCTGCCGTCCTTCGCGTCGGTCAGGCCGTTCGCGAGTTCGCCGGCGCCCTTCTTCGCCTTGCCGATACCGCCGTCGAGGTCGTCGGCGCCCTTGGCCGCCTTCTCGGTCGCGCCGTGGATGTCGGAGAAGGAGATGAAGATCTTGTCGAGGAACGAGCGCGCGGATTTCGTGGACGCCGCGGACCGCACCTCGGAGAACACGCTCCGGGAGATCTGCCCGACGATGTAGTTGTTCGCGTCGTTGGTGCGGACCTTGAGTGCCCCGGTCTCCGGGCTGTCGCCGGAGCTCGACGCGATGCGCTTGCTGAAGTCGGACGGCATGGTGAGGGAGAGGTAGTACGTGCCCTCCGCCACGCCCTTACGGGCCTCCGCGGGGCTCACCTCGTGCCAGTCGAAGGTCTTGCTCTCGCGCAGGCCCTCGACGATGTCGTCGCCCGCGGTGATCTTCTTTCCCTTTGTGGTGGCGCCCGTGTCGGTGTTGACGAGCGCGACCGGGATCCGGTCCAGGTGGCCGTACGGGTCCCAGAAGGACCACAGGTACAGCGCCCCGTAGAGCAGGGGCAGGAGCAGCAGCGCCACGAGCGCCGCGCGCGGCAGCTTCCCCCTGCCGAACCGCTTCAGTTCAAGTGCGGCCAGTCTCGGCGAGCGCATCGGCCGCCCCCTCCTCGGTCTCGTCGGTCTCGGTCTTGCCGGTCTTGCCCGTCTTGTCGGGCGAGGTCGCGTCAGTCTCGGACTTGCCGGTCTCGGTTGTGCCGGTCTCGGTTGTGCCGGTCTCGGTTGTGCCGGTCTTGCCGGTCTCATCTGTCCCGGACTTGCCGGGCTTCGTGGTGGGGACGACCACCGCGCCATCCGGCGGCTGGCTGCACACGGCCAGCACCGTCGTCCCGCCGTCCGCCACGCCGCGCAGCAGCGCCCACGCCTGCTCGCGCTCGGCATCCGAGAGCTTGAGGTCGGCGTCGTCCACGGCCAGCAGCCGCGGTCGCGCCATCAGCGCGAGCGCCACCGACAGTCGCAGCGACTCCAGCCGCTCCAGGTCCCGTACGGCCGTGCGCGGCCCCTTGGGCAGGGACTTCAGGTCCAGCCCCGCCGCCTCCAGGGCGCCGTCGATCCGGCGTCTGGCGTCCTGCACGCGCTCGCGCCTGGGCCGCAGCAGGGCGCGCAGCGAGCTGTTGAACCGGCGCTGCAGCAGGGCCCGTTCGCGCAGATGCTCGGTGACGGTCAGCGCCGGATCGAGCTCGGCGACGCCCGGCACCGGGCCCAGCGCGCTGATCCGGCGTACGGCGGCCATCTTCCTGGGCAGCCGCAGCCCGGCGATCTCGGCGTGGCCCGCGCCCGGGCGCATACGGCCGGTGAGCGCGAGCAGCAGGCTGGTGCGGCCCGAGCCCGAAGGGCCCGTCACGGCGATCAGCGCGCCGGGCTCGGCACTGATGTCGATGTCCCGGAACGCCCAGCCGCGCGGGCCTTCGACGCCGAACTTCACGGCCGTGACCGCTGCCCCCTGTGGGGTGCTGTCCACGAACCCTCCCCTTTGAACTGACTGGTCAGTGCAAAAGTATGCCTCATGGTGGGCGGTTGTCTCAAACGCGTCCCGTCAACGGCGGGCAAGGGGCGGGGTCAGGAGGGCCCAGGAGCGGGCCAGACGCGGGGAAACTGCAGGTCAGGGCCGATTGTCAGTGGTGTGCCCCACGATGTCGGCATACGGCAAGAGCCGTCCGCGACGACAGGAGGTTCGTCATGGCCACAACGTCCGCCGCTGCGCGCCGACGCCGCACCACCCGTCCCGACCCTTCCCTGAGCGGCCCGGCGAGCGATGTGCACCCCGTAGTGCGCCGGGCCACCGCACCGCCCGAAGCGCTCGGCCTGCTCGCCCAGGCCCATCAGGGCCTCGACGAGGCGGCCGAACTGGAGACCCCGAACGAGCGCTTCGCCATCGCGCATCTCGCCGCGCTGCGCACCGCGGCCGCGGTGCTCGCCGTCCGCGGCAGGCCCGAGCCGACACCGCGCCGCAGGCAGCGCATCCGCAGCGCCTGGGAGGTGCTGCCCGAGGTGGCACCCGAACTCGCCGAGTGGAGCATGCTGTTCGCGTCCGGCGCGACCCGCCGCGCCCGCGCGGAAGCGGGTATACGCGATGCGGTCAGCTGCCGCGATGCCGACGACCTGTTGCGGGACGCCGGGATGTTCCTGCGCATCGTGGAGCGGATGCTCGTGCTGCAACCGGTGCTGCCGCAGCCGCGGATCGACGCCAGGCCGGACGCGGGATGAGTGCCTCAAGGCAGCGGGACGGGCGCATGAGGGCACTGGAATGAGCGCCTGAGGGGCAGCGGGATGAGCGCCTGATCGCAAGGGGCTGAGGGCAATGGGCTCCGGAGGCCATAGGGTGGGAACCACCCGCACCAGTTCGTTCCCGCCGTCCGCGGCGGTCCCGCGCCGAGGAGCCACTCGCTGTGTCCGACCCGATGCGCCCCCGCGCCTCTCTCCGTACCGCCGTGGTCTGGGAGGTGCTCCAGGACGCCCTGGACCGCCGGGTGAAGGCCGCGGGCCGGGAGAGCCTGGATGTCCTCGACACCGGCGGCGGCACCGGCAACTTCGCGGTGCCCGCCGCCCGGCTCGGCCACCGCGTGACCGTCGTCGACCCGAGCCCCAACGCGCTGTTCGCCCTCGAGCGGCGGGCCGCCGAGGCCGGGGTCGCCGACCGGGTGCGCGGCGTCCAGGGCGACGCCCACGGCCTGTTCGACGTCGCGGAGCGCGGCGGGTACGACGTCGTGCTGTGCCACGGGGTGCTGGAGTACGTGGACGACCCGGCCGAGGGCGTGCGTAACGCCGTCGAGGCGCTCCGGCCCGCCGGGACCCTGAGTCTGCTCGCGGCGGGCCTCGGCGGTGCCGTGCTCTCCCGGGCGCTCGCCGGCCACTTCACGGAGGCGCGGCACGCGCTCACCGACCCCGACGGGCGCTGGGGCGAGGCCGACCCGGTGCCCCGCCGGTTCACTCCGGAGCAGTTGACCGGCCTGGTCGCGGCGACCGGCCTGTCCGTCGGAGCCGTGCACGGCGTCCGGGTCTTCTCGGACCTCGTTCCCGGAGCGCTGGTCGACACCGAGCCGGGCGCGGTGGAGGCCCTGCTCAAGCTGGAGGCCGCCGCGGCCGAGCTGCCGGCCTTCCACGCCGTGGCCACTCAGCTGCACGTGCTCGCCGAGCGGGACGCGGACTGATCCCGTACAAGCAGGCCAAGTCCCGTACGAGCAGGCCCAGCACAGCGCGGTCCGTACGAGCGGGACGGGCCGGTACGGGTCCGTGGGGCATGGCCCTACGCGGTCCTGCCGGTCCCCCTCCCGGACGACCCACGGTCCGCCGCCAAGGCCTCTGATCGGCAGCGATCGGCGGATGCAGTAACCCACACGCCACCCGATCAGCCGCATCGCCCCGTATGATCGGGGAACACGGTCCGGCATGACGGACGGGAGGCCGGGGAATGCACTGCCCACCACCTGCGCTGCCATGGCGGTCCGGAATGGCGAATTGGCGCAGAGGGGCGGGTTTCACGGGGGCGATTCCCTGCCTATCCTGAAAGGGTCGCACCCCGGTCGCCCCCCGCGACCGACGAGTAGGAGGACTCCGTGCCGCTCTCGGAGCACGAGCAGCGAATGCTCGAGCAGATGGAGCGAGCGCTGTACGCCGAAGATCCCAAGTTCGCGACAGCGCTTGAGGGAAGCGGGCTGCGCACGTACACCCGGCGACGGGTCTACCAGGCGGTGGCGGGCTTTCTGGTGGGTATCGCGCTCCTCATGGCCGGAATGGTGGCCCAGCAGATCTGGATCAGCGTGGTGGGCTTCCTCGTCATGCTGGGGTGCGCCGTGCTCGCGGTGACCGGCTGGCGCAAGGCGCCGAAGCCCGGCGAGCAGACACCGGCGCAGACACCAGCAGCGGACGGCGGAGGCCACGGAGGCCACGGAGGCCACTTCCGCCGCCACCATCCTCGGCAGCGCCGATCGCTGATGAACCGTATCGAGGAGCGGTGGCAGCGCCGCCGCGACGAACAGGGTCACTGACCCTCACCGAACTCATGTGAAGGGCGGCCACCATGCGGTGGCCGTCCTTCACAAGTTCACATGCTCTGTCCTTCGCAGGCACGGCCCTTCACGTGGATGGCGCTTCACACGCGCAGCTCACGTGCGCGGCCTCAGCCGCACGCCCGCAAGACGCACGTTCACAGTCGTACGGTCGCTCGCACCGGCCGCGCCGCTCCCAACGGCCGCTTCCAACCGCCTCTCCCAACGGCCGGTACCAGCGGTCCGGCCTCAGCCCTGCTGCTTGCTGGGCCGGGCCCGGCGCAGCGTCTGTGCCCAGCGCTCCACGCCCCAGCGGGCGACCAGCGCGGCCCACCAGCGGGAGAAGGCCCACACCACCCGCACCGCCGAGCGCGGCGCGAGCAGCGCCCGCAGCCGGGCGCCCCGGCTCGCCGTGGCGTGCAGCCCTGCCCGCACTCGCCGCACGTCGCCCGCGAGACCCGGCACCGGATGCGGCTCGGGCGCGTACAACACCTGCTCGACCGCGGCCGCCACCCGCCGCGCCGACGCTGCCGCCGCCGAGTCCAGCCTGCCGCTGCCGACGAGCCGGTCGGCGGCCTGCCGCGGTGTCTGGGTGTCGTCCGGCAGGATGCCGTAGTCCCATCCGGAGTCGATGAGCTCACGCCAGGCCGCGAGCGTCTGTCCGGCCGCCGCGTCTTCGCCGGCCTTTTCCACGTCCTCCATCCGTACGGCCGCGTCCCCTGCCATGGCTCCGGCGCCGCTCAGCCGTCTGCTGCGGGTACGTACCCGCCACAGCAGGGGCAGCACGGGGACCGCCACGAGCAGCAGCCCGAGTGTCGTCCAGGTCAGGATCCTGGCCCAGGGCGGCCCCTGGTCCGTGGGACCGCCGCTCGCCTGCTCGGCTGGGATCCCGCAGTCGCCGCGGCGGCGCTCGTCGGCGCCGCAGCTCTGCGAGGGGGTCGGCTGCGCGGACGGCTCGGCCGAGCTGGACGGCCGGGGGAGGCCGGGGTCGGTGGCGCCGCCCGTGGGCGTCTCCTCGATCGCGTAGTCCGGTACCGTGCCACGGGTCGGGGTCGGCTCGAAGCGGGTCCAGCCCACGCCTTCGAAGTACAGCTCGGGCCAGGCGTGGGCGTCCTTCAGCCCGACCGACATCGAGCCGTCCGCCCGCGCCGAGCCGGGTGTGAAGCCCACCGCCACCCGCGCCGGGATGCCCAGAGTCCGCGCCATGGCGGCCATCGAGAAGGAGAAGTGGACGCAGAAGCCCTCCTTCTCCTTCAGGAAGCGGGCTATGGCCTGCGTCCCGCTGCCCGCCTGCACCTCGGTGTCATAAGTGAAGCCGCCGTCGGAGGCGAACCAGTCCTGGAGCCTGACGGCCCTCTCGTACGCGTCGGATGCGCCGGCGGTCACGTCGCGGGCGGTTCTGGCAACCACGTCGGGCAGCGCGTCGGGTACCCGCGTGTACTCCTTCAGCAGACCGGCCGACGGCGGCGCCGCGCCGGCCAGCTGATCCGCCGTCGGCTCCACGAGCAGGCTCGACACCTGATACTGCGCGCTGCGCGTCGTCTGTCCGCGGTCGCCGACCAGAGTGCGGCCCTCCGGTTCGAACCGCCACCGCCCGCCTATCTCGACCCGGGTGGCCGGGTAGGGAAGCGGCAGCCAGTTCTGGCGGTACCAGCCGGCCGCCGAGATCGTCGTCTCCACAGGGCTCGTCCGCACCGAGGGGCTCAGCCCGGGGGGCGCGGGCAGCGTCGGCGGTACGTCGCTGACTCTCCGCTCCGACGGCTTCCAGGAGCTTCCGTCGAACTGGTCGAGCGCGACGATCCGCAGATACATGTTCTGCGTGCTCTGAGCGTTCGTCCGGTAGGTCAGGACCTCCTGGTTCTCCGGCTGGTTGAGGCTGTTCTGCAGCGACACCAGCGGGTTCACGGCGGAGATCGTGCCGCCGCCGGGCCCGGCGCCCGGGCCACCCGTCCGCGCCTCCAGCAGCCCGCCGCCCAGGGAGGGCAGGGCCGCGGGCACCACCAGGGCGATGCCGAGCGCCACCGCGCCGATCCGCCGCCCGGTGCGTACCGGAGCGACCGCCGGGCCTCCGCTCTGTTCGAGCCCCGCCCCGAGGCGGCTCGGAGCCCTGGGAGCACCGCCGAACACCCGCCCCCACCGCGACAGCCGGTCCCGCCCCTCGGCGAGGAGCAGCAGCAGATATCCGCAGGCCGCGAGCAGGAACCACAGCCAGCCCGCGCCGCCGGGGGAAAGACCGGCTGCGACGGAGTACAGCGCGAGCAGCGGCAGCCCCGCGGGCGCGGCGCTGCGGTACGTCACGGCCAGCGTGTCCACCGTCAGGCCGATCAGCAGCACGCCGCCGACCAGCAGCAGCCGTATGCCCGAGGTGACCGGCGCCGGGATCGCGTACTGACTGACGTCGTCGGCGCCCTCGGCCAGCAGCTGGCCGAACTCACGGAACACATCGGGTCCTGGCAGCACCCCGCCGAGTGCCTGCTCGCGCGCGAACACCAGCGTCAGCAGCAGCAGCGTCACCAGCGCCTGCACCGCCACGGTCAGCGGTCTGGCCACGGGCACTCTGCGGGTCAGGGTGCCCGCCACGGACACGATCCCCAGCAGGAACGCCGCCTGCACGATCCACGTGGCCGGTTCGACCAGCGGCAGCAGCGCGCACGCCGCCATCAGCGTGGCCAGCACCGCACAGACCGTCAGCCGTCCCCGCCCGCTCATCCCGCACCCCCGCTCGTGCCCTGCCCCCGCTTCATCGCGCGCCGCCCGCCTGCGCGCCGGTGCCCGTGCCCGTGCTCGTGCTCGCGCCCGTGCCCGGGCTCGTATGCTGTCCGTCCGCCTGCCGCCACAGGTGTGGCAGGGACTCGCCGGGCCCGACGGGCAGCGCGGTCCAGCCGGCCTCCCGCAGCAACCTCAGCCGTTCCTCGAACGCCTCCTGGCCGTCGCCCCTGGCCTCCCTGGACCAGGCGGCGCCGTTCAGTACGAACGCCACCGCCGCCCCGCTGCGCTGCCGCATCCGGGCCACCACCGCCGTCTGCTCCTCGTCGAGGCCGCCGAGGAAGGCCACCAGCAGGCCTTCCCTGCCGCCGCGCAGCACCTCGTAGGCCCGGGAGAGATCCGAGCTCGCGGAGTGCTCGACCACGGCGAGCGTGTCCAGCAGCAGCCCCGCAACGTCCGACGAGTCCCCACCGGAGCCGCCCCCGTCGGGGCCGGGCACCGAGCTGCCGGTGTCGGTCAGCAGCCGCACCGAGAAGCCGCGCTCCAGCAGGTGCACCGCCACCGAGGCCGCGCCCGACACCGCCCATTCGAAGGCCGAGTCCGGCCCGGCCCCCTGGTGAGCGATCCGGCGGGTGTCCAGCAGCACCGTGCAGCCCGTGCGCTGCGGCTGCTCCTCGCGGCGCACCATCAGCTCGCCGTACCGCGCCGTGGACCGCCAGTGCACCCGGCGCAGGTCGTCGCCGTGCCGGTAGCCGCGCGGGATCACGTCGTCATCGCCCGCCAGCGCCAGCGAGCGCTGCCGCCCGTCGCCGTACCCGGAAGCCTCTCCGGAGAGCCGGATCGCGGGCAGCGGCTCGACGCGGGGGACCACGGTCAGCGTGTCGTACGAGCTGAAGGCCCGGGTCAGCTCGCACATCCCGAAGGGGTCGGTGAGACGCAGCTGCAGCGGCCCGAGCGGATAGCGGCCGCGCAGATCGGACCGGACGCGGTAGGAGACCTCGCGCCGTCCGCCCGGCTCCACCCGGTCCAGCACGAAGCGCGGCCGGGGCCCCAGCACATATGGCACCCGGTCCTGGAGCATCAGCAGCCCGGTGGGCAGCCGGGAGACGTTGTCGACCCGCAGGTGCACGCGCGAGTCCGAGGCCGCGGGCACGCGCGCGGGGGAGAGCCGCCGGCTGCCCGCCACCCGGTAGCGGGTGCGGAGCAGCACGGCCACGCAGACCAGCGGCAGCGCGGCCAGCAGCAGCCCCACCCGCAGCAGATCGGACTGCCCCAGCACGTAGGCGCACACGGCTGCGGCGACACCCGCCGCGAGGAAGGACCGGCCGCGCGTCGTCAGCCCGGCGAGCGCGGCCCGCAGGCCGCCCCGGTCCTCCTCACCGGCGTCCGGTGCCGGCGCCGGTGCCCCGGACATCACAGCCTCCGCGCGCCGGGCGGCTGATGACCGTGTGGCTCGGGTCCGTGCGGCTGGCGAGCCGGTGGCCGGTGCCCGTGCGGCTGCCGCCACTGCTGCGCCGACGGGTCGGGCACCGGGGTGAGCTGCAGGATCTCGGTGACGACCTGCTCGGACGTCCGCCGGTTCAGCTGCGCCTGCGCGGTGGGCAGCAGCCTGTGCGCCAGCACCGCCACGGCCAGGGCCTGCACGTCGTCGGGCAGCGCGTACTCCCGGCCGCCCAGGGCGGCCGCGGCCTTCGCCGCCCGCAGCAGGTGCAGCGTCGCGCGCGGCGAGGCGCCGAGCCGCAGCTCCGGGTGGTTGCGGGTGGCCGCGACCAGGTCCACCGCGTAGCGCCGCACGGAGTCGGCCACATGGACCGTGCGGACCGCCTCGACCAGCTTCACGATCTCGTGGGCGTGCGCCACCGGCTGCAGGTCGTCCAGCGGCGAGGCGCCGCCGTGCACGTCCAGCATCTCGAGCTCGGCCTCGGGGCTCGGGTAGCCGATCGAGACCCGGGCCATGAAGCGGTCCCGCTGGGCCTCGGGCAGCGGGTACGTGCCCTCCATCTCCACCGGGTTCTGGGTGGCCACCACCATGAAGGGGCTGGGCAGCTCGTACGTCTGCCCGTCGACCGTGACCTGCCGTTCCTCCATCGACTCCAGCAGCGCCGACTGGGTCTTCGGCGAGGCGCGGTTGATCTCGTCCCCGATGACGATCTGCGAGAAGATCGCCCCCGGCTTGAACTCGAAGTCCCGCCGCTGCTGGTCGAAGACGCTGACCCCCGTGATGTCGGAGGGCAGCAGATCGGGAGTGAACTGGATGCGCCGCACCGAGCAGTCGATGGACCGGGCCAGCGCCTTGGCCAGCATGGTCTTGCCCACGCCCGGCACATCCTCGATGAGTAGATGGCCCTCGGCGAGCAGTACGGTCAGCGAGAGCCGTACGACCTCCGGCTTGCCCTCGATCACGTTCTCCACCGACCTGCGGACCCGGTCCGCTGTGGTGGTCAGATCCGTGAGGCTCGCTCGATCGTCATAGGTCGTCACCCGGCCCTCCTCGGCCCGTTCTGCGGGCCGGGGCCCTTTCGACGGACCCGGCCCTCCCCGAAGCGTGCGCACCGCATCCCGGACGGCTCCGGAATGCGACGCCACACCACGCATTCTTGCTGCCGATATGGCTTCACGTCACTCGGCTGTGGATAACCGCGGACAACCAGGGTCGATATGAGATGACCGGGCGCCTTATGCACCGTTCGGAACAGCGCCCGGGGCGGCGCTTACAGCCCTGGGGGCCGCGCTCAGGGCAGTTCAGGACAGCTCGGGAGAGCTCAGGACAGGGGGTCTATCTCGCGCAACAGGCCCGTGTGGACGTCGAAGACGAAGCCCCGGACGTCGTCGGTGTGCGGCAGGAACGGAGACGTCCGCACCCGCTGCATCGACTGCCGGACGTCCTGGTCCACATCGCGGAAGGACTCCACGGCCCACGCCGGCCGCTGGCCGACCTCGAGCTCCAGCTCGTGCCGGAAGTCCTCGGTGAGGCTCTCCAGACCGCATCCGGTGTGGTGGATGAGTATGACGCTGCGGGTGCCCAGGGCCCGCTGGCTGATCGTGAGAGAGCGGATGGTGTCGTCGGTGACCACGCCGCCCGCATTGCGGATGGTGTGGCAGTCGCCGAGCTCCAGGCCGAGCGCGGCATGCAGGTCGAGCCGGGCGTCCATGCAGGCCACCACGGCCACCTGCAGGATCGGGTGGGCGTCCATGCCCGGATCGGTGAAGTCGGCGGCGTACTTCCGGTTGGCCTCGACGAGGCGGTCGATGACGGTACCCCCGCTGCGGGCGGTACGGCCCTCGGAACGGTGCGCTGATGTCGACATGAGTCAACGGTATGCGTCACCTTCGCCGGAGGCCGCCCGTGAGGCCGGGCAAAGCCGGTCAACGCACACCCTTGTGACCTAACCCACAGGCCTGATCCCCGCTGGGCCATACGGGTGAAGAACCGGTTCTGCGGCGCGCAGGCCGAGTTGGTTGACCGAGGGGACGAGTGGACTAAAGTGACGCGAAGTGGGAGGCGTGACGCTCCCCTCGGAACCGATTCCCCCGCGTGCGCGGTGCGTACGTACGGCTCGGCCTCCTCCCGCTCCCCGGTCGGCTGACGCCCCTTCCCCGGCGCCAGCAGGCCACTTCCCCTTCAGAGCGGGCGGGGACCCGGTGGTACGTGCGCCCGGTGCACGCCGGACCTGAGAGGGGCGCATGAGCGAGACCCGACATGTCCCGGTGATGCTCCAGCGGTGCCTGGACCTGTTGGCCCCAGCTCTCGCCCAGCCCGGCGCCCTCGTCGTCGACTGCACGCTCGGCCTCGGCGGTCACGGCGAAGCCCTGCTGTCCGCCTTCCCCGACGCCCGCCTCATCGGGCTCGACCGCGACCCGGTGGCGCTGAAGCGCTCCGGCGAGCGGCTCGCGCCCTTCGGCGACCGCGCGACCCTCGTGCACGCGGTCTACGACGAGCTGCCCGAGGTCCTCGACCGGCTCGGCATCGCGCGCGTGCAGGGCGTCCTCTTCGACCTCGGGGTCTCCTCGATGCAGCTGGACGAGGCCGAGCGCGGCTTCGCGTACGCCCAGGACGCCCCGCTCGACATGCGCATGGACCAGACGACCGGGATCAGCGCGGCCGAGGTCCTCAACACCTACCCGCCCGGCGAGCTCGTCCGCATCCTGCGCACCTACGGCGAGGAGAAGTACGCCAAGAAGATCGTGGAGGCGATCGTCCGGGAGCGGCGGAAGGAGCCGTTCAGCACCAGCGCCCGCCTCGTCGAGCTGATCCGCGAGGCGCTCCCGCAGGCCGCCAAGCGCACCGGCGGGAACCCGGCCAAGCGCACCTTCCAGGCGCTGCGCATCGAGGTGAACGGGGAGCTCGCCGTCCTCGAGCGCGCCGTGCCCGCCGCCGTCGCCGCGCTCGCCGTCGGCGGCCGGATCGCCGTCCTCTCGTACCACTCGCTCGAGGACCGGCTGGTCAAGCATGTGTTCGCTTCAGGCGCGGCGAGCAGCGCACCGCCCGGTCTGCCCGTCGTGCCCGAGCAGTACCAGCCGCGGCTGAAGCTGCTCACCCGCGGCGCCGAGCTGCCGACGGAGGAGGAGATCGCCGAGAACCGGCGGGCCGCCCCCGCCCGGCTGCGCGGCGCGCAGCGCATCCGGGAGGACGTGGCGTGAAGCGAGCCGTCCGCGGCAGGGCCGCGCGGCTGGCGCGGTTGGTGCCGGCCCGGTCCGGCCCGGCCCCCCGGATGCCGTTCGTGCTGCTCGTCGTGCTCCTCCTCGGCAGCGGACTGATCACGCTGCTGCTGCTCAACTCCTCTCTCAACCAGGGCTCGTTCAAGCTGAGCAAGCTGAAGCGGGAGACCACCGAGCTGACGGACGAGCAGCAGGCGCTGCAGGAGCAGGTCGACGGGTACTCGGCCCCGGATGCCCTGGAGCGGCGGGCGCGGGAGCTCGGGCTCGTGCCCGGCGGCAGCCCGGTCTTCCTGTTCCCTGACGGCACGGTCCGCGGATCGCCGTCCCCCGCCCCCGGCTCGTACGTGCCGGGGGCGGCGCCGTGACCGAAGCCCTCGCCCGTTCTTCGGAGGCCATCGCATGACCCCGCCCCAGGAGCCCCCGCGCCGCCGGGTGCCAGGACCCCCGAGGCCGCGCGGCGAGGCCAGGCGCCCAGCGCGCCCTCCGCAGCAGATCCGCCTCGCCGCACACCGCCCCCGGCTCCGCCTCGTGAGCCTCGGTTTCACCCTGGTCCTGATCGCCTTCGTGGTGCGCCTGCTCCAGGTGCAGGCCGTGGACGCGAGCGCCTACGCGGCCAAGGGTGACGTCAACCGCTACGTCACCCACACCCTCGCCGCCGAGCGCGGTTCGATCACCGACCGCACCGGCGTCGCCCTCGCCACCACCGTGGACGCGTACGACATCACCGCGGACCCGCTCCTCTTCACCCGCAAGCAGACCAAGGTCAGGGACGCGCCGGAGCAGGCCGCGGCCCTCCTCGCGCCGATCCTCGGCAGGGACCAGCAGGAGCTCGCGGAGAAGCTCTCCAGGCCCGATACGCGGTACGTGGTGCTGGCCCGCCGCCAGTCGCCGCAGATCTGGAATCAGATCAGCGACCTCAAGCGGGCCTTCGAGGACAAGGCGGCCGACGGCAAGGGGCACAACGTCCTCGCCGGGGTCTTCCAGGAGCCGCACAGCAAGCGGGTCTATCCCAACAAGGACCTCGCCGCGGGGGTGCTGGGCTTCGTCAACGCCGAGGGCCACGGCGGCGGCGGGCTCGAGGGGAAGTTCGACAGGAAGCTCGCCGGGACGGACGGCAAGATCACGTACGCCCAGTCCGGCGGCCGCCAGGTGCCCACCGTCGGCACCCAGGAGCAGCCCGCCGTCCCCGGCTCCGACATCGAGCTGACCCTCGACCGGGACATCCAGTGGGCCGCCCAGAAGGCGATCAGCGAGCAGGTGCGGGCGTCCGCGGCGGACCGGGGCTACGTCATCGTCCAGGACACCCGCACCGGCGAGATCCTGGCCATGGCGAACGCCCCCGGCTTCGACCCCAACGACATCTCGGCGGCAGGCCGTTCGGCGCTCGGCAACGCCGCGCTGGAGGACGCGTACGAGCCCGGCAGCACCAGCAAGGTCATGTCCATGGCCGCGGTGCTGGAGGAGGGCGTGGCGACGGCCGGGACCCACGTCATCGTCCCCAACCGGCTGCACCGCGCCGACCGGCTCTTCGCCGACGACATCGACCACGCCACCTGGCAGCTGACGCTCAACGGCGTGCTCGCCAAGTCCAGCAACATCGGCACGATCCTCGCCGTCGAGCAGCTGGGCAGGACGCGTCAGGAGACGAACCGGGTCCTCAACTCGTATCTGCGGAAGTTCGGCGTGGGACGGCCGACCGGGCTCGGCTTCCCCGGCGAGACCCCGGGCATCCTGGCCAGGCCGGAGGAGTGGAGCGCATCCCAGCAGTACACGATTCCCTTCGGTCAGGGCCTGTCCGTCAACGCCCTCCAGGCCGCCTCCGTGTACTCCACCATCGCCAACGGCGGCGAGCGGATCGCGCCGACGCTGGTCCGCGGAGCCCGCGGCCCCGACGGTCACCTCACCCCGGCCGCGGCCCCCGGCAGAAACCGTGTGGTCAGCGAGGACACCGCGAAGACCCTCACCCACATGCTGGAGTCGGTCGTCGACGACGAGGAGGGGACGGGCACCAAGGCCCGTATCCCCGGCTACCGCGTCGCGGGCAAGACCGGCACCTCCAACCGGGTGGACCCGGACACCGGCCGCTACCACGGCTACACGGCCTCCTTCGCGGGCTTCGCGCCCGCCGACAAGCCCCGGGTCACGGTCTACTGCGCCGTGCAGAATCCGACCAGCGGCAGCTACTACGGCGGCCAGGTCTGCGGCCCGGTCTTCAAACAGGTCATGGAGTTTGCGCTGAAGACCCTGCAGGTCGCCCCGACCGGCGCGAAGCCCGCGCGCCTCCCGGTCACGTTCTAGGGAGCACAGCCGTGACGACGATCACCCCCGAGCCCGGGAACCAGGACGCGGCCCACCCCTCTTTTCGCCGCGAGCCCGGTGCGCCCGGTACGCTCACCGCCGTGCCACATGCTGATCAGTCTCGAACCACCCCGCAGGATGTTTCCGCGACCTACCCGGGAGCACCGCGCCCGGAGCAGGTCCGCCCGACACCGCTCGCGGCCCTGGCGGATCAGCTCGGTACCAAAGCGCCCGATCCCGGCGCGGACGCCGAGGCCACGGGCATCACGCACGACTCGCGCGCCGTGCGCCCCGGCGACATCTACGCGGCGCTGCCCGGCGCCCGCTTCCACGGTGCCGACTTCGCCTCCCAGGCCGCCGACCTCGGCGCCGCCGCGATCCTGACCGACCCGGCGGGCGCCGACCGCGCCGCCGCCACCGGGCTGCCGGTCCTCGTCGTGGACGACCCGCGCGGCCGGATGGGCGCCCTGGCCGTCGCGATCTACGGCGAGCCGGGCCGTGACCTGCTGCAGATCGGCATCACCGGCACCTCGGGCAAGACCACCACCGCGTACCTCATCGAAGGCGGGCTGCGCGCAGCGTCCGTCGAGGGCGGTGGTGGGCGACGGGAGGATGGGCTCAGGGCCGCGGCCGAGAAGGGTGAGGGAGGCCTCACCGGGCTGATCGGCACCGTCGAGTCCCGGATCGGCGACGAGCGGCTCAAGAGCGAGCGGACCACGCCCGAGGCCACCGACCTCCAGGCGCTCTTCGCGGTGATGCGCGAGCGCGGCGTCCGCTCGGTCGCCATGGAGGTCTCCAGCCACGCCCTGGTCCTCGGCCGGGTCGACGGCACCGTCTTCGACGTCGCCGTCTTCAACAACCTCAGCCCCGAGCACCTCGACTTCCACCCGGACATGGAGGACTACTTCGCGGCGAAGTCGCAGCTGTTCACCGCGGCCCGCAGCCGCGTCGGAGTCGTCAACTTCGACGACGAGTACGGCAAGCGGCTCGCCCAGGAGTCCGAGGTTCCGGTCACCACCTTCTCCGCCGAGGGGCACCCCGACGCCGACTGGCGCGCCGAGGACGTCGAGGTCGGCCCGCTGGGCTCGACCTTCACCGCGGTCGGCCCGGCCGGCGAGTCCGTACGGGCCGCGGCCCCGCTGCCCGGCCCGTTCAACGTCGCCAACGCGCTGGCCGCCATCACCGCCCTCGTCGTCGCGGGGATCGACCCGCAGACCGCCGCCGACGGGGTCGCCGCCGTTCCGGGCGTCCCCGGCCGCCTGGAGCGCGTCGACGCGGGCCAGCCCTACCTCGCGGTCGTCGACTACGCCCACAAGCCCGACGCCGTCGAATCCGTCCTGCGCGCCCTGCGCAAAGTCACCGACGGCAAGGTGCACGCCGTCCTCGGCTGCGGCGGCGACCGCGACCCGCACAAGCGCGGCCCGATGGGCGCCGCGCTGGCCCGGCTCGCCGACACCGCCGTCCTCACCTCCGACAACCCGCGCTCCGAGGACCCGCTGGCCATCCTCGCCGCCATGCTCGCCGGGGCCGCCGAGGTGCCCGCGCACGAGCGCGCCACCGTCCTCATCGAGGAGGACCGGGCCGCGGCCATCGCGGCCGCCGTCGCCCGCGCCGAGCCCGGCGACACCGTCCTCGTCGCAGGCAAGGGCCACGAGCAGGGGCAGGACATCGCCGGTGTGGTGCGGCCCTTCGACGACCGGCAGGTGCTGCGCGAGGCCATCGAGTCCGCCGAGTCCGCCAAGCACCGGAACCACCAGGGATGACAGAACGCCATGCGCGCACCGACCAACAGCTGGAAACCCCCCTCCCGCACCGGGGGTGACCGGTGATCGCCCTCTCCCTCGCCGAGATCGCCGCCATCGTCTCGGGGCAGCCGCACGACATACCGGACCTCGACCGCAAGATCACGGGCCCGGTCGTGATCGACTCCCGCGAGGTGCGCCCCGGCGGCCTTTTCGCCGCCTTCGCGGGCGAGAACGTGGACGGCCACGACTTCGCGCAGCGCGCCGTCGAGACGGGCGCGGCAGCCGTACTGGCCGCCCGCCCCGTGGGCGTTCCCGCGATCGTCGTCGACGATGTCGAGACCGCGCTCGGCGCCCTCGCCCGCGCCGCTGTCGAACGCCTCGGCACCACCGTCGTCGCCCTCACCGGCTCGTCCGGCAAGACCAGCACCAAGGATCTGATCGCCCAGCTGCTGGAGCGGATCGCCCCCACCGTCTGGACGCCCGGCTCTCTCAACAACGAGATCGGCCTGCCGCTCACCGCGCTGCGCGCCGAGCCCGGCACCCAGCACCTCGTCCTGGAGATGGGCGCCCGCGGCATCGGCCACATCCGCTATCTCGCCGGGCTTACCCCGCCCCGGATCGGCGTCGTGCTCAACGTCGGCACCGCGCACATCGGCGAGTTCGGCGGCCGCGAGCAGATCGCCCAGGCCAAGGGGGAGTTGGTCGAGGTGCTGCCCGCCGCGGCCGAGGGCGGCGTCGCCGTGCTGAACGCCGACGACCCCCTCGTACGCGCCATGGCGGCCCGCACCAAGGCCCGTACGGTCCTCTTCGGCGAGGCCGAGGACGCGGATGTACGAGCCGAGGACATCCGCCTCGGCGAGGCCGGGCAGCCCGCCTTCACGCTTCGAACACCGACCGGGTGCAGCGGCGTGACCTTGCGGCTGTACGGTGAGCATCACGTGTCGAACGCGCTCGCCGCGGCCGCCGTCGCCCATGAGCTGGGCATGCCCGTCCACGAGATCGCCCAGGCGCTCTCCGCGGCGGGACAGCTCTCCCGCTGGCGGATGGAGGTCACCGAGCGCTCGGACGGCGTGACGGTCGTCAACGACGCCTACAACGCGAACCCCGACTCCATGCGAGCCGCGCTGCGCGCCCTCGCCGCCATGGGGAAGGCCTCACGGGCCCAAGGGGGTCGTACGTGGGCCGTCCTCGGCCTGATGGCCGAGCTCGGCGAGGAGTCGCTGGCCGAGCACGACGCGGTCGGGCGGCTCGCCGTCCGGCTCAACGTCAGCAAGCTCGTGGCGGTAGGGGGCCAGGAGGCCGCCTGGCTCGACATGGGCGCCAAGAACGAGGGTTCGTGGGGTGAGGAGTCGGTGCACGTGTCCGACGCGGAGACGGCGATCGACCTGTTGCGCAGCGAGCTGCGCCCGGGGGATGTCGTGCTGGTGAAGGCGTCCAGGTCGGTCGGCCTGGAGCGGATCGCCCAGGCATTGCTCGACGGCACGGGTGAGGGCGAGGTCGCCGGCCGATGAGGCAGATCCTGTTCTCGGGAGTCATCGGGCTCTTCCTCACCCTGGTCGGTACCCCGCTGCTGATCCGGCTGCTCGCCCGCAAGGGATACGGGCAGTACATCCGCGACGACGGCCCGCGTGACCACCACAGCAAGCGCGGCACCCCCACCATGGGCGGCATCGCCTTCATCCTGGCCACGCTCATCGCGTATGTCCTGACGAAGGTGATCACCTCCAGCGAGCCGACCTTCTCGGGCGTGCTGGTGCTGTTCCTGATGGCCGGGATGGGCCTGGTCGGCTTCCTGGACGACTACATCAAGATCGTCAAGCAGCGGAGCCTCGGCCTGCGCGCCAAGGCGAAGATGGCGGGCCAGCTCATCGTCGGCATCGCCTTCGCGATCCTGTCGCTCAACTTCGCCGACTCGCGCGGCCAGACCCCGGCCATCGACAAGCTGTCCTTCACCCAGGACTTCGGCTGGCGCCTCGGCCCGGTGATCTTCACGATCTGGGCGCTGTTCATGATCCTCGCGATGTCGAACGGCGTGAACCTCACCGACGGCCTCGACGGCCTGGCCACCGGCGCGTCCGTGATGGTCTTCGGCGCGTACACCTTCATCGGCGTCTGGAAGTACCAGGAGTCCTGCGCCAACGCGGCGACCCTCACCAACCCCGGCGCGTGCTTCGAAGTCCGCGACCCGCTCGACCTCGCCGTCGTCGCCTCCGCCCTGATGGGCGCCTGCTTCGGCTTCCTGTGGTGGAACACCTCGCCCGCCAAGATCTTCATGGGCGACACCGGCTCGCTGGCCCTCGGCGGCGCGCTCGCCGGCCTGGCGATCTGCTCCCGTACGGAACTGCTGCTCGCCCTGCTCGGCGGCCTCTTCGTCCTCATCACCATGTCCGTGGTGATCCAGGTCGGCTCCTTCCGGCTCACCGGGAAGCGGGTCTTCCGGATGGCGCCGCTGCAGCACCACTTCGAGCTCAAGGGCTGGACGGAAGTGCTCGTCGTGGTCAGATTCTGGATCATTCAGGGTATGTGCGTGATCGTGGGTCTGGGCCTCTTCTACGCGGGCTGGGCGGCCGACAAGTGATCTGGCAAGACATGGGGGTACCCCCACCCAGCGGTAGCTGGGGAAGCGTCACCGTCGCCGGCCTGGGCGTGAGCGGCATCAGCGCCGCCCGCGCCCTGGCCGGGCTCGGCGCTGCCGTCACGGTCGTGGACGGCGGCGACGGCGAGCGGCAGCGCGAGTCCGCGAAGGCCCTGGAACAGGAGGGGATCGCGGTCCGGCTCGGGGACGGGACGACGCTTCCCGAGGGCACCGAGCTGGTCGTCACCTCGCCCGGCTGGAAGCCGGACAGCCCGCTGTTCGCGGCGGCCGCGAAAGCGGGTGTGGACGTGGTCGGCGACGTGGAGATCGCCTGGCGGCTCCGCGGCCCCGACAGCGCCCCCTGGCTCGCGGTCACCGGCACCAACGGCAAGACCACCACCGTCCAGATGCTCGCCTCGATCCTCTCCGCCGCGGGTCTGCGCACCGCCGCCGTCGGGAACATCGGCACCCCGATCATCGACGTCGTACTGTCGGGCGAGCCGTACGACGTGCTGGCCGTCGAGCTCTCCAGCTACCAGCTGCACTGGGCGCCCTCCGTACGCGCCCACTCCGCCGCCGTGCTCAACCTCGCGCCCGACCACCTCGACTGGCACGGCTCCATGCAGGCGTACGCCGCCGACAAGGGCCGGATCTACGAGGGCAACAAGGTCGCCTGCGTCTACAACGCCGACGACCCCGCGACCGAGGAACTGGTCCGCGCGGCCGACGTCGAGGAGGGCTGCCGTGCCATCGGCTTCACCCTCGGCACTCCCGCCCCCTCCCAACTCGGCGTCGTCGAGGGCATCCTCGTCGACCGCGCCTTCGTCCAGGACCGGTACAACAGCGCCCAGGAGCTCGCCGAGGTCTCCGACGTCCAGCCCCCGGCCCCGCACAACATCGCCAACGCCCTCGCCGCCGCGGCCCTCGCCCGCGCCTTCGGGGTCGAACCCGCGGCCGTACGCGACGGGCTGCGGGCCTTCCGCCCCGACGCACACCGCATCGCGCACGTAGCGGACGTGGACGGGATCGCGTACGTCGACGACTCCAAGGCCACCAACACCCACGCCACCGAGGCGTCTCTCGCCTCCTTCGAGCACATCGTGTGGATCGCGGGCGGCCTCGCCAAGGGCGCCACTTTCGACGACCTCGTCGCGAAGTCCGCGTCCCGGCTGCGCGGTGCGGTCCTCATCGGCGCCGACCGGGCCCTGATCCGCGAAGCGCTCGCGCGACACGCCCCCGAGGTCCCGGTCGTGGACCTCGACCGGACCGACACTGGGGCGATGGCCGCGGCGGTGGGCGAAGCGGCGCGGCTCGCCCGGCCGGGAGACACCGTCCTGCTGGCCCCGGCCTGCGCCTCCATGGACATGTTCGTCAATTACGGCAAGCGCGGCGAAGCCTTCGCGGAGGCCGTACGGGACCTGGAAGCCGGCACCGGCGGTGGGCAGGAGCAGGCGCAGGGGCGGTAGCCGGAGGTCCCCGCCGCGGAAGGATCCGGCGCACCACACCTTACGGAGGGGACATGACGGCGCGGACGGAGAGACCGGCGGCGCTGCGCCCCGAGGGGCGCGGCACCCATACCCCGAAACCCCCGCGCGGCAGCGCCTGGCGTGGGCTTCGTCAGCTGCACACCCGGGCCCGGCGCGCCTGGGACCGGCCGCTGACCGCGTACTACCTGATCCTTGGCGGGAGCCTGCTGCTCACCGTGCTCGGCCTGGTGATGGTGTACTCCGCCTCGATGATCCAGGCCCTGCAGTCCGGGCTCGCCCCCACGTACTTCTTCCGCAAGCAGCTGGTGGCCGCGGTCCTCGGCACCGGGCTGCTGCTCCTCGCCTCCCGCATGCCGGTACGCCTGCACCGCCTGCTGGCCTACCCGCTGCTCGCCGTCTCCCTGTTCCTGATGGCCCTGGTCCAGGTGCCGGGGATAGGGCACTCGGTCAACGGCAACACGAACTGGCTCCAGCTCGGCGGCCCGTTCCAGCTCCAGCCCAGCGAGTTCGGCAAGCTCGCCCTCGTCCTCTGGGGCGGCGACCTGCTCGCCCGCAAACAGGACCTGCGGCTGCTGACCCAGTGGAAGCACCTGCTCGTCCCGCTCGTCCCCGCGGCCTTCATCCTGCTCGGACTGATCATGCTCGGCGGCGACATGGGCACCGCGATCATCCTCACCGCGATCCTCTTCGGCCTGCTGTGGCTGGCCGGCGCCCCCACCCGGCTCTTCGCGGGCGTCCTCGCGGGCGCCGGGCTGCTCGGCGCCATCCTCGTCACCACCAGCGAGAACCGGATGGCCCGGCTCGGCTGCCTCGGCGCCACCGAGCCCGGCGAGGGCGACCGCTGCTGGCAGGCGGTGCACGGAATCTACGCGCTGGCCAACGGCGGATGGTTCGGTTCCGGGCTCGGTGCGAGTGTGGAGAAATGGGGCGAACTCCCGGAACCTCACACGGACTTCATCTTCGCCGTGACCGGGGAGGAACTGGGGCTGGCGGGGACGCTGTCGGTCCTGGCACTGTTCGCGGCTCTAGGCTATGCGGGTATCCGCGTGGCCGGACGCACGGAGGACCCCTTCGTGAGGTACGCCGCGGGAGGCGTGACCACCTGGATCACGGCCCAGGCCGTGATCAACATCGGTGCGGTGCTCGGTCTGCTGCCGATCGCCGGTGTCCCGCTCCCGCTGTTCTCCTACGGGGGCTCCGCCCTGCTGCCGACCATGTTCGCCATCGGGCTGCTGATCGCTTTCGCGCGAGCCGAGCCCGCCGCCAGGGCGGCCCTGGCCACGCGGCAGCCCGCTTTGCGGAAGAAGCTGGCTGGGGTGAGATGGAAGACGATGCGACGGCGCGCCACGAGGCGGCCGTCCGGAGAGCGGTGAATTTCGGTGCATGTCGTACTCGCCGGTGGGGGGACCGCCGGCCACATCGAGCCCGCGCTCGCCCTCGCGGACGCCCTGCGCAGGCAGGACCCGACCGTGGGGATCACGGCCCTCGGCACTGAGCGCGGACTCGAGACCCGGCTCGTGCCCGAGCGGGGCTACGAACTGGCGCTGATCCCCGCCGTACCGCTGCCGCGCAAGCCCACGCCGGAGCTGATCACCGTCCCCGGCCGGCTGCGCGGCACCATCAAGGCCGCCGAGCAGATCCTGGAGCGCACCAAGGCCGACTGCGTGGTCGGCTTCGGCGGCTATGTGGCGCTGCCCGGCTATCTGGCCGCCAAGCGGCTCGGCGTGCCGATCGTCGTCCACGAGGCCAACGCCCGCCCGGGCCTCGCCAACAAGATCGGCTCCCGGTACGCCCACCAGGTCGCGGTCAGCACCCCGGACAGCAAGCTGCGCAACGCCCGCTACATCGGCATTCCGCTGCGCCGCGCCATCGCCACCCTCGACCGGGCCGCGGTGCGCCCCGAGGCGCGTGCCGCGTTCGGCCTCGACCCCCACCTGCCCACGCTGCTGGTCTCCGGCGGCTCGCAGGGCGCCCGCCGCCTCAACGAGGTCGTCCAGACGATCGCCCCGGCCCTCCAGCGCTCCGGCATCCAGATCCTGCACGCCGTCGGCCCGAAGAACGAACTGCCGCATGTGGACAACATGCCGGGAATGCCCCCGTACATCCCGGTACCGTACGTGGACCGGATGGACCTCGCGTACGCAGCGGCCGACATGATGCTCTGCCGCGCGGGCGCGATGACCGTCGCCGAACTGTCCGCGGTCGGCCTCCCGGCCGCGTACGTTCCGCTGCCGATCGGCAACGGTGAGCAGCGGCTCAACGCCCAGCCTGTGGTCAAGGCGGGCGGCGGCCTGCTGGTCGACGACGCCGAGCTGACCCCGGAGTGGGTGCAGGGCAACGTGCTCCCGGTGCTGGCCGATCCGCACCGGCTGTACGAGATGTCCCGCGCCGCGGCGGAGTTCGGCCGCCGGGACGCCGACGACCTGCTCGTCGGCATGGTGTACGAGGCGATTGCCGCACGCCGCCAGGTGTGAGGCCGGGCAGGCCCGGGGTGTCCCCGGGCCCTTGGTAAGGAGGCCGGGGAGCGTGGCCGGACCGACCACCGCCGATCGCGGTGCCAGGGAGTCATCGCCGTCCGGCCCGCCCCCGCAACCCCGGCGGAAGCGGCGGCTCCGGCTGTCGGTGGCAGGCCGGCGCGCCCTCCTCGCGGCGCTGGCGGTCGTCTCGCTGCTCACCGCGGGCGGGGTCTGGGTGATCTACGGCTCGCAGTGGCTGCGGGTGGAGAAGGTGAGCGCCAAGGGGACCCGGGTCCTCACCCACCGCCAGGTGGTGGCGGCGGCCGACGTACCGCTGAACACCCCCCTGATGTCCGTCGACACCGCGGCCATCGCCGCCCGCTTGCGCGCGGAACTGCCGCGCATCGACTCCGTGGATGTCGTACGGGTATGGCCGAACGAAATCGGTCTAAAAGTGACCGAGCGGAAGCCGGAAGCGCTTATTGAAAAGGGCGGAAAGTTCATCGAAGTGGACGCCAAGAGCGTCCGCTTCGCAACGGTGGCCAAGGCCCCCGAAGGTGTCCCGCTTCTGGAATTGGACGCGAGCAGGTCGCCGAGTCTCCGCAGATTCGGACCGGCCAGGCTCCAGCGGGAGGCGGTACGGGTCTCCGCCGGACTCCCGGACGCGATTCGCCGCGACACCCGCGTCATCCGAGTCAGTTCATATGACTCCATCACCCTTGAACTGACGGGTGGTCGGGTGGTGGCGTGGGGAAGCAGTGAACTGGGCGTGGCCAAGTCGAAGGCACTTCTCGCGCTCATGAAAACCGCGCGGGATGCCGACCACTTCGACGTCAGTGCGCCCACGGCCCCTGTGGTGTCGGGGAGTTGACGCGCCGAGCGGCGGGCACGCACCCTGGTTGGCCAGTGCTTGGCGTGATCACATAGGGTGAAAAGAAAAACGGGAGGTTCGGCGTGTTCGTTGAACGCGCAGTGCTTGTCGACTTAGTGTCTCGTTCGAAGAGTCCACAGGGCAGGCACAACTGGTAACCCTAAACTTGACCGTTAGGGTTCGGGTCGGCGATGTGACCGTCCCATTCGGCATCCGTCCGCGCACCGCGACAAACGCGGGACGCGGACACGTAACTCGAGGCGAGAGGCCTTCGACGTGGCAGCACCGCAGAACTACCTCGCAGTCATCAAGGTCGTCGGCATCGGCGGCGGTGGCGTCAACGCCATCAACAGGATGATCGAGGTCGGTCTCAAGGGCGTCGAGTTCATCGCGATCAACACCGATGCACAAGCCCTGCTGATGAGCGACGCCGACGTCAAGCTCGACGTCGGCCGCGAGCTCACCCGCGGCCTCGGCGCCGGCGCCAATCCCGATGTCGGCCGCAAGGCGGCCGAGGACCACCGCGAGGAGATCGAAGAGGTCCTCAAGGGGGCCGACATGGTCTTCGTGACCGCGGGGGAGGGTGGCGGCACGGGCACCGGCGGCGCACCGGTCGTGGCCAACATCGCGCGTTCCCTGGGCGCCCTGACGATCGGCGTGGTCACCCGCCCGTTCACCTTCGAGGGCCGCCGCCGCGCGAACCAGGCCGAGGACGGCATCGCCGCGTTGCGCGACGAGGTCGACACCCTCATCGTGATCCCGAACGACCGGCTGCTGTCGATCTCCGACCGTCAGGTGAGCGTGCTCGACGCCTTCAAGTCGGCGGATCAGGTACTCCTGTCCGGTGTCCAGGGCATCACCGACCTCATCACCACCCCTGGCCTCATCAACCTCGACTTCGCCGACGTCAAGTCCGTGATGTCCGAGGCCGGGTCCGCGCTCATGGGCATCGGCTCGGCCCGCGGCGACGACCGCGCGGTGGCCGCGGCCGAGATGGCCATTTCGTCGCCGCTGCTCGAGGCGTCCATCGACGGCGCCCGCGGGGTGCTGCTGTCCATCTCCGGCGGCTCGGACCTCGGTCTCTTCGAGATCAACGAGGCCGCCCAGCTGGTCAGCGAGGCCGCCCACCCCGAGGCGAACATCATCTTCGGCGCGGTCATCGACGACGCGCTCGGCGACGAGGTCCGGGTCACCGTCATCGCGGCGGGCTTCGACGGCGGTCAGCCGCCGTCCAAGAACCGCGACAAGGTGCTCGGTACGACCAGCGGCCGCGACGACTCGTACCCGGGCGCGGGCCGTACGCCCTCCGACGGCGCGGGCGGCCGCCCGTCGTTCGGCGGCCTCGGCACCGTCACCCCGCGCGATCTGCCCGGCGAGCGTGAGCCGGACCGGACCGAGTCGGCCCCGGCGGGCGAGGTGCCCTCGCCTCCGGCGGGGCCGCCGCAGGTTCCCTCGGCCCGCCCGTACCAGGACAGCCAGGCCGAGGAACTGGACGTCCCGGACTTCCTGAAGTAACCGGCCCGACGTGATAGGGCAGCAGCACTCGACGAGCGGCGCGCACTTCGCTTTCACCGACCGGTGGGGCGGGGTGAGCGCCGCTCCGTACGACCAGCTCAACCTCGGCGGCGCGGTCGGCGACGACCCCGGAGCCGTACGGGCCAACCGCGAACTCGCGGCGAAGGAGCTGGACCTCGACCCGGCGCGGGTCGTCTGGATGAACCAGGTGCACGGGCGGGACGTAGCGGTAGTCGAGGGGCCGTGGGAGAGCGACGGCACTCCGGAAGTGGACGCCGTGGTGACGACCGGGCGCGGTCTCGCCCTGGCCGTTCTCACCGCAGACTGCACCCCCGTCCTGCTGGCCGACCCGGTCGCGGGCGTCGCCGCAGCGGCCCACGCCGGGCGCCCGGGACTTGTGGCCGGAGTCGTGCCGGCGGCCGTCGAGGCGATGCTGTCCCTCGGCGCCGAGGCGTCGCGCATCACGGCCGTTACGGGACCCGCGATCTGCGGACGCTGCTACGAGGTGCCGGAGGAGATGCGGGCGGATGTGGCGCGGGCCGTTCCGGAAACGTGGTCGACCACGAGCTGGGGTACGCCGGCCGTGGACGTCACCGCCGGAGTTCTTGCGCAACTTGCCCGGTTTGGCGTGGAGATGTGCTCGACGTCTCCCATCTGCACCCTGGAATCGCCCGATTTCTTTTCATACCGCCGTGATCGCACGACGGGTCGGCTGGCCGGATACGTCTGGCTGGACTGATGGGACTGGCATGACTGACCGCAGAGCTCAACTCGCCGAGAATCTGGTGCGGGTGGAGGAACGTATCTCCGCCGCCTGTGCCGCCGCGGGGAGGAAGCGGGACGAAGTGACCCTGATCGTGGTCGCCAAGACCTACCCCGCGAGCGATGTCCGGCTGCTCGCGGAGCTCGGCGTACGGCACGTCGCGGAGAACCGGGACCAGGAAGCCGCACCCAAGGCGGCCGAGTGCTCCGATCTCCCCCTCAACTGGCACTTCGTCGGGCAGCTCCAGACGAACAAGGTCCGTTCCGTGGTGAGTTATGCCGATCTGGTGCAGTCGGTCGACCGGCCGAAGCTCGTCACCGCACTCTCCGGCGCGGCCATGCGCGCCGGACGCGAGATCGGCTGCCTCGTCCAAGTCGCCCTGGACGCCGAGCCGGGGGAGACCGGAGGCAGGGGCGGGGCGGCGCCCGACGCCGTGCCGGAACTCGCCGCCGCGATCGCCGGGGCCGAAGGGCTGCGCCTGGGCGGGGTGATGACCGTCGCGCCGCTCGCCGGGCCGTACGCGGGGCGGCAACGGGCCGCGTTCGAGCGGCTGATGGAAATCTCAGCAAGCCTGCGCGCGGAGCATCCTGCTGGGAACATGGTATCGGCGGGAATGAGCTCGGACCTCGAGGACGCCGTGGCGGCCGGAGCGACACATGTGCGCGTAGGCACTGCGGTACTCGGAGTCAGACCCATGCTCCGGTAACGTCGCGAAGCAAGTCGGACCACAGCAGAAAATATGGTCATTTCCGTCGATAGGCGGACAGGCCGAGTGGATCCAGGGCGACCGGTGACGGGGCCGATCCACCACAGAGCGGAGGACGCAGAGAATGGCCGGCGCGATGCGCAAGATGGCGGTCTACCTCGGCCTCGTGGAGGACGATGGGTACGACGGCCGGGGCTTCGACCCCGATGACGATTTCGAGCCGGAGCTGGGGGCACCTCCCAGCGGCCACGCTGGGGGAGAGCCCGAGCGGGCCCGCCGGCAACACCAGCCACATCAGTCCGAACGGACACAACGGGATGAACCGGTACGGGTCGTCCACCCCCCGGCGCAGCGCGAACCGCTGGCGATCGCCGCGGAAAGCGGACGACCCGCCCGTATCGCACCCGTGGCATCCATCACACCTGAACGCCAGAATTTGGAGAAGAACGCACCGGTGATCATGCCTAAGGTCGTGTCCGAGCGTGAGCCCTACCGCATCACGACTCTGCACCCCCGGACCTACAACGAAGCCCGTACCATCGGGGAACACTTCCGTGAGGGCACTCCGGTGATCATGAATCTGACGGAGATGGATGACACCGATGCGAAGCGACTTGTCGACTTTGCGGCTGGATTGGTGTTTGGTCTTCACGGCAGTATCGAGCGAGTGACGCAGAAGGTGTTCCTGTTGTCGCCTGCTAACGTCGATGTCACGGCGGAGGACAAGGCCCGCATCGCAGAGGGCGGGTTCTTCAACCAAAGCTGAGACGCAACACCGGTCACCGAGGCTGCGAGGCCCGGCGCGAGTAAGGGGAGAGGCAACGCGAGATGGACATCGCACTGCAGGTGGTCTACATCGCGCTGTACTGCTTCCTGATCGTGTTGATCTTCAGGTTGATCATGGACTACGTCTTCCAGTTCGCCCGCTCATGGCAACCCGGCAAGGCGATGGTGGTGCTCCTCGAGGCCACCTACACTGTCACTGATCCGCCGCTCAAGCTTCTGCGGCGGTTCATTCCGCCGCTGCGTCTCGGGGGCGTGGCGCTCGACCTGTCCTTCTTCGTACTGATGATCATCGTCTACATCCTGATCTCCGTCGTGAGGCAGCTGTGAACGATACGGTCTTGCCGAATGCCGACGACTACGTTGAGGTGAAGAGATGCCGTTGACCCCCGAGGACGTGCGGAACAAGCAGTTCACGACCGTCCGCCTCCGAGAAGGCTATGACGAGGACGAGGTCGATGCCTTCCTCGACGAGGTCGAAGCCGAACTGACCCGGCTGCTGCGGGAGAACGAGGACCTGCGCGCCAAACTGGCCGCAGCGACCCGTGCCGCCGCGCAGAACCAGCAGCAGGGGATGCGCAAGCCGCCGGAGCAGCAGGACCGTGGCGGTGCGCCCGTACCCGCCGCCATATCCGGACCGCAGCCGGTGCCGCCACAGCAGCAGATGGGCCCGCCCCAGCTGCCCGGTGGCGCACCCCAGCTGCCTGCAGGTCCCGGTGGCCACGGCCCGCAGGGTCCGCACGGCCCCGGTCCCATGGGCCAGGGCGGCCCCATGGGTGGTCCGATGGGCGGCCCCATGGGCCCCGGCGGACCGCAGCTGCCGCAGCCCGGTCAGGGCCCCGGTGGCGACAGTGCCGCCCGCGTGCTCTCGCTCGCGCAGCAGACCGCGGACCAGGCGATCGCGGAGGCCCGTTCCGAGGCCAACAAGATCGTCGGCGAGGCCCGCAGCCGCGCCGAGGGCCTGGAGCGGGACGCCCGTTCCAAGGCCGACGCGCTCGAGCGGGACGCCCAGGAGAAGCACCGCGTCGCGATGGGCTCGCTCGAGTCCGCCCGCGCCACGCTGGAGCGCAAGGTCGAGGACCTGCGCGGTTTCGAGCGCGAGTACCGGACCCGCCTGAAGTCGTACCTGGAGAGCCAGCTGCGCCAGCTGGAGAACCAGGCCGACGACTCGCTGGCCCCGCCGCGTACCCCGTCCGCGCCTTCGCTGCCGCCGTCCCCGTCGATGGCGGGCGCGGGTGCCGGGCCGATGGGCGGCCACACCATGGGCGGTAACCAGACCATGGGCGGCCACGGTCACGGTCCGGGTGGCGGTGCCCCGTCGTATGGCGGGCAGCAGCAGATGTCCCCGGCCATGACCCAGCCGATGGCGCCGGTGCGGCCGCAGGGTCCGCAGCCGATGCAGCAGGCGCCGTCGCCGATGCGTGGCTTCCTCATCGACGAGGACGACAACTGACGGCCCACCGCGCGGTGAGCGCGTAGCCGTCGGCAGCTCGAACGGGCGGGGCCCGGGACGATGTCCCGGGCCCCGCCCGTTGCCGTGCCGACGCGCGTGGCCCGGCGCTCTGCGGGCCAACGCCCCCGGCGCGGTGCGCCAGGGGCGTTGGTGGTGCCGGCTGCAGGCCGGTTTACGCCTTGCGGAGGCGGAAGGTGAGGGACAGGCCCTCGTCCTCGAACGGGTCCCCGTACGACGCGTCCGCCTCACCGGAGGCGAAGTCCGTTGCGAGGACCTCGTCGGCGATCAGGCCCGCGTGATCCTCCAGCGCCGTACGGACCTCCTCGTCCGTCGACTGCCAGCGCAGAGCGATGCGGTCGGCGACATCCAGGCCGCTGTTCTTGCGGGCCTCCTGGATCAGCCGGATCGCGTCACGGGCCAGGCCCGCGCGCCGCAACTCCGGTGTGATCTCCAGGTCGAGCGCCACCGTCGCGCCCGCGTCCGAGGCCACCGACCAGCCCTCGCGCGGGGTCTCGGTGATGATGACCTCCTCCGGTGAGAGGGCGACCCGCTCGCCGTCCACTTCCACCGAGGCCGTGCCCTCGCGCAGCGCCACCGACAGCGCGGCGGCATCCGTCTCGGCGATAACTTTGGCGACCGCCTGGACGCCCTTGCCGAAGCGCTTGCCCAGGGCGCGGAAGTTCGCCTTCGCCGTGGTGTCCACCAGGGAGCCGCCGACCTCGGAGAGCGAGGCCAGCTCGCTGACGTTCAGCTCCTCGGCGATCTGGGCGCGGAGTTCATCACCCAGCGACTCGAAGCCGGCGGCCGCGACGAGCGCGCGGGACAGCGGCTGCCGTGTCTTCACACCCGACTCGGCACGCGTCGCACGCCCCAGTTCCACCAGCCGTCGCACCAGCACCATCTGTTGCGAGAGTTGGGGGTCGATCAGCGCGGTGTCCGCGACCGGCCAGGTCGACAGGTGCACCGATTCCGGCGCGTCCGGGGTCACCGGCACCACCAGGTCCTGCCACACCCGCTCGGTGATGAACGGGACGACCGGTGCCATCAGCCGCGTCACCGTCTCGATCACCTCGTGCAGCGTGCGGAGCGCGGACGCGTCGCCCTGCCAGAAGCGGCGGCGCGAGCGGCGTACGTACCAGTTGGACAGGTCGTCGACGAAGGCCGAGAGCAGCTTGCCCGCGCGCTGGGTGTCGTACGACTCCAGGGCCTGGGTGACCTGGTCGGTCAGCGCGTTCAGCTCGCTGAGCAGCCAGCGGTCCAGCAGCGGCCGCTCCGCCGGGGCCGGGTCCGCGTCGCTGGGCGCCCAGCCGGACGTCCTGGCGTACAGCGCCTGGAAGGCGACCGTGTTCCAGTACGTGAGGAGCGTCTTGCGGACGACCTCCTGGATCGTGCCGTGGCCGACCCGGCGCGCCGCCCACGGTGAGCCGCCGGCCGCCATGAACCAGCGCACCGCGTCCGCGCCGTGCTGGTCCATGAGCGGGATCGGCTGGAGGATGTTGCCCAAGTGCTTGGACATCTTCCGGCCGTCCTCGGCGAGGATGTGCCCGAGGCAGACCACGTTCTCGTACGACGACCGGTCGAAGACGAGTGTGCCGACCGCCATCAGCGTGTAGAACCAGCCGCGGGTCTGGTCGATGGCCTCCGAGATGAACTGCGCGGGGTAGCGCTTCTCGAAGGTCTCCTTGTTGCGGTACGGGTAGCCCCACTGCGCGAAGGGCATCGAGCCCGAGTCGTACCAGGCGTCGATCACCTCGGGCACCCGGGTCGCGGTCAGCGAGCAGCCTTCGGCGGTGCAGGTGAAGGTGATCTCGTCGATGAACGGGCGGTGCGGGTCGAGGCCCGTCTGGTCGGTGCCGGTGAGCTCGGAGAGCTCGGTGAGGGAGCCGACGCAGGTGAGGTGGTCCTCCTCGCAGCGCCAGATCGGGAGCGGCGTGCCCCAGTAGCGGTTCCGGGAGAGCGCCCAGTCGATGTTGTTGTTGAGCCAGTCGCCGAAGCGTCCGTGCTTGACCGCCTCCGGGTACCAGTTGGTGCGCTCGTTCTCCCGCAGGAGGGCGTCCTTGACCGCGGTGGTCCGGATGTACCAGGACGGCTGCGCGTAGTAGAGCAGCGCGGTGTGGCAGCGCCAGCAGTGCGGGTAGCTGTGCTCGTACGGCAGGTGCTTGAAGAGCAGTTCGCGCTGCTGGAGGTCCTTGACCAGCGCCTCGTCGGCCTTCTTGAAGAACGTGCCGCCGACGAGCGGGACGTCCGCCTCGAAGGTGCCGTCCGGGCGCACCGGGTTGACGACCGGCAGACCGTACGCGCGGCAGACCTTGAGGTCGTCCTCACCGAAGGCGGGGGACTGGTGGACCAGGCCCGTACCGTCGTCGGTCGTCACGTACTCGGCGTTGACGACGAAGTGCGCGTTTTCGATCTCGACGAGCGAGAACGGGCGGTCGTACGCCCAGCGCTCCATCTCGGCGCCGGTGAAGGTCTGGCCGGTCGGCTCCCAGCCGCCCCCTGGGCCCAGCGGCCCGGGAGGTGCCCCCACGCCGAGCGCCTTCTCCAACAGCGGCTCGGCGACGACCAGCTTCTCCTTGCCGTCCGTCGCGACGACGTACGTCACCTCGGGGTGGGCGGCGACCGCGGTGTTGGAGACCAGCGTCCACGGGGTCGTCGTCCAGACCAGCAGCGCCGCCTCGCCCGCCAGCGGTCCCGAGGTCAGCGGGAAGCGGACGTAGACGGACGGGTCGATGACCGTCTCGTAGCCCTGCGCCAGCTCGTGGTCGGACAGGCCGGTGCCGCAGCGGGGACACCAGGGGGCGACCCGGTGGTCCTGGACCAGCAGGCCCTTGTTGAAGATCTCCTTCAGCGACCACCACACCGACTCGATGTACTCGGGGTTCATGGTCCAGTAGGCGTCGTCCAGGTCGACCCAGTAGCCCATGCGCGTGGTGAGCTCGGCGAAGGCGTCCGTGTGCCGGCTCACCGACTCGCGGCACTTGGCGTTGAAGGCGGCGATGCCGTACGCCTCGATGTCCTGCTTGCCGGAGAAGCCGAGCTCCTTCTCGACCGCGAGCTCCACGGGCAGGCCGTGGCAGTCCCAGCCGGCCTTGCGGCCCACGTGGTAGCCCTGCATGGTCCGGAAGCGCGGGAAGACGTCCTTGAAGACGCGGGCCTCGATGTGGTGGGCGCCCGGCATGCCGTTCGCGGTCGGCGGGCCCTCGTAGAAGACCCACTCGGGCCGGCCCTCGGACTGCTCCAGGCTGCGGGCGAAGACCTTGCTCTCGCGCCAGAAGTCGAGCACGGCGTGCTCGAGGGCGGGCAGGTCGACCTGGGCGGGGACCTGGCGGTACTGCGTCATCGGATCTTCCTCCGGCGGACACTTTTCGATCTCCGTCGGAGGGACGAGAGCACTTCGCTCCCGCGGTACCACCCTCCTTGGCGGTGGAGCGTTCCCACCGCCCCCTCATTGGGGTCGCGCTGCCGGGTCTAGTCGCTCGCAAGCTGCTCAGCTGGAGCTTTCTTCCGGCGGCTCCGGGGCGATCTTCACGTCGCGCTCGCCCCCGGGCTCGCACCGTCCCCGGGTCGCTCATGGCTGCGTACGGCGCTACTCGTCCCCTTCCACGCCTGTCGCTGCGCCCAGTGTACGGGCCTTCGCCGACCGCGGCCGACCGGTTTCCCGGTGACCCGAATGGCGACATACGGGCCGACGGAGTGCGGCCGGCGGATTACGGGGCGGGGAGCGGGGCACAACGGTTGCAGACCTGCCCCGACGGCGTGGCAGGGGCGGCGTGCCCCGTTGCCGCGCACTTGGAGTCGATTTATCGTCCCAGCACGATTCGCGTGCAAGATCACAATATGTGAAGGGGCCGCGACCATGGTGGCGAAAAAGTCCGCCGTGAAGAAGTCGGCGTCCGCCGGATCCGCAGGCGCGGCGCCCAGGAAATCATCGGCGAGGAAGAGCACCGTGAAGACGAGCACGCGAGTGGCGAAGGCGGCACCTGAGAAGAAGGCGACGGCTGGGGCTGCGAAGACGGCGCCGCCGAAGAAGTCGGCGGCGAGGAAGGCCCCCGCGAAGAAGGCCGTCAAGGCCGCGCCCAAGAAGACCGCGCCCAAGAAGACCGCGCCCAAGGAGCCCGCGGCCAAGGAGCCCGCGGCCGAGAAGACCGTGGCCGAGAAGACGGTCGCCGAGAAGCCCACGGCGAAGAAGGCCGCGCCCGCGAAGAAGGCCCCTGCCAAGAAGGCCGCGCCCAAGAAGGCGGCGGCGAAAAAGGCCGCGCCCGCGAAGGTGGCCGCAGCCCAGGAGACGGCACCCGGGACGACCACCCGGGCCGTGAAGAAGACCACGGCCGGCAAGACGGCCAAGAAGGCCGCGCCGGCGACGAAGGCGGCGCCCGCCGCCCGGAAGCCCGCGACGAAGACGGGAGCCAAGTCGGTGGTTGCGAAGAAGACCCCGGGCCGGGCGTCGGCCGCCAGGAAGGCTGCCGCGCCCGCCGCCGCACCGGCCCCCGCCTCCGCCTCCGCCGTGCCGAAGGCCCGCGTCACCCAGGCCGCACCTGCCGAACTCGCCGTACGCCCGGGCGAGGAGCCCTGGACCCCGGCAGAGGTGGAGGAGGCCCGGGCCGAGCTGAACGCGGAAGCCGAGCGGCTGCGCGACGAGCTCCTCGCCTCCGAAGCGGCGATCACCGGTCTGATGCGCGACTCAGGCGACGGAGCCGGGGACGATCAGGCCGACACCGGCACCAAGAACATCACCCGCGAACACGAGCTGTCGCTCGCCGCCAACGCGCGCGAGATGCTCGTGCAGACCGAGCGGGCCCTGGAGCGGCTCGACGCGGGCACGTACGGGCTCTGCGAGTCCTGCGGCAAGCCGATCGGCAAGGCGCGGATGCAGGCGTTCCCGCGCGCCACCCTGTGCGTCGAGTGCAAGCAGAAGCAGGAGCGCCACTGAGCGCCCGCACGTGTGTGCCGTACCCTCGTCCTCAGTTCAGCCGGGCGCGGCCGCCCGGCCCGCGGACAGATGCTGAGGGACTCACGTGGCAGAGGCGGAGCGGACCATCGGTACTCCAGGGTTTGAGGAGGGGGCACCGGAGCCGGAGCAGACCGAGGAGCCCGCACCGAAGGGCAAGCGGCGGGTCGCGGTGCTGATCGCGGTCGCCGCATTCGCGTACGCCCTGGACCTGGTGAGCAAGATGATCGTGGTGGCCAGGCTGGAGCACCACGCGCCGATCGAGATCGTGGGCGATCTGCTCAAGCTGGAGGCGGTGCGCAACCCGGGTGCCGCGTTCGGCATCGGCGAGGCCCTGACCATCGTCTTCACGATCATCGCGGCCACGGTGATCGTGGTGATCGCGCGGATCGCCCGCAAGCTCTACAGCGTGCCGTGGGCGATCGCCCTCGGACTCCTGCTCGGCGGGGCCTTCGGGAACCTCACCGACCGGATCTTCCGGTCGCCCGGGGTCTTCCAGGGCGCGGTGGTGGACTTCATCGCCCCCGCCCACTTCGCGGTCTTCAACCTGGCCGACTCGGCGATCGTCTGCGGCGGCTTCCTGATCGTGATCCTGTCCTTCCGCGGGCTGGACCCGGACGGCACGGTCCACAAGGACTGAGCGTACGAGCAGGCGTACGAGGCGTCGCCGGCGTTCCGGCATACTCGACGGGTGAGCACGCTTCCCGAGATCCGCCAGCTGCCCGTACCCGACGGCCTCGAGGGTGAGCGCGTCGACGCCGCCATCGCCCGCATGTTCGGCTTCTCCAGGACCAAGGCCGCCGAGCTGGCCGCCTCAGGAAAGGTCCAGGTAGACGGCACGAAAGCGGGCAAGTCCGACCGCGTGACCGGTGGCGCCTGGCTCGAGGTGGAGATGCCGCAGGCCGCGCCGCCCGTGCAGGTCGTCGCCGAGCCCGTCGAGGGCATGGAGATCGTGCACGACGACGACGACATCGTCGTGATCATGAAGCCGATCGGGGTCGCCGCCCACCCGAGCCCCGGCTGGACCGGGACGACGGTCATCGGCGGACTGGCCGCGGCCGGCTACCGGATCTCGACCTCGGGTGCCGCCGAGCGGCAGGGCATCGTGCACCGCCTCGACGTCGGGACGTCCGGCCTGATGGCCGTGGCGAAGTCGGAGCGGGCGTACACGTCGCTCAAGCACCAGTTCCGGGAGCGGACGGTCGACAAGCGCTACCACGCGCTCGTACAGGGCCACCCGGACCCGCTGAGCGGCACCATCGACGCCCCCATCGGCCGCCACCCGCACCACGACTACAAGTGGGCCGTGATCGCCGACGGCAAGCCGAGCGTCACGCACTACGACCTCATCGAGGCGTTCCGCGCCGCCAGCCTGCTCGACGTCAAGCTGGAGACCGGGCGCACCCACCAGATCCGGGTCCACATGGCCGCCCACCGCCATCCCTGCGTCGGCGACCTCACCTACGGCGCCGACCCCACCCTCGCCAAGCGGCTGAAGGTCGGGCGGCAGTGGCTGCACGCGGTCAGGCTCGGCTTCGAGCACCCCGCGGACGGGCGCTGGGTGGAGTTCGAGAGCGCGTACCCGGACGACCTGCAGCGCGCGCTGGACATCGTGCGCGCTGAGAGCGCGTGACCGCCCCGGCGCGGGACGCCCTGCCGTACGACGTCCGGGTCGCCCGTGACGAGGCGGACCGGGCGGCCTGCTTCGCGGTGCGGACCGAGGTCTTCGTCGCGGAGCAGGGGGTGCCCGCCGAGATCGAGTACGACGCGTACGACGGCGGCGCCGTGCACGTGCTGGCCGTGGGCCCGGAAGGGCCGCTGGGCGCCGGGCGGCTGCTGCACGGCCGGGCCGCGGCCGCGAAGAACGGCGGCGACGAGAGCGTCGGGACGCTCGGCCGCCTCGCCGTCACGCGGGCGGCGCGCGGCCTCGGGGTCGGGGCCGCGCTGGTCCGGGCGATCGAGTCCGAGGGACGCAGGCTCGGCCTCACCGCGATCGACCTGCACGCGCAGGTGTCCGCGCTCGGCTTCTACGAGCGGCTGGGCTACGCGGCGTACGGCGAGGAGTTCCTGGACGCGGGCATCGTGCACCGGTCGATGCGCAGGGCGCTCTAAGCGGTCTTGGGTAAGTCCGGGCGGCGTCGCGTGCCGATGGGCGGCGCCTGGCCGCACCCCGCTCGTCGCACGCAGCGCCGCTGCGCTCTCCTCACGGGGCACGCCCATGCTTGCCCCTCGACCCGCTCCTTCTCCCACCCGGACTTACCCAAGACCGCTTAGCCGCGCGCGAGACAACCGGGCTCCGCTGGATCTCGCTCGTGCGGCGTCCGCACGTGTCGACGCGAGCCCGGGCGGGCGCCCGGGGGCCCGTCGTAGGATCGCCTGGGAAACCCGAGCGAGGGGATCGCTAATGTCACGCACAGTCGTCGTCAGCGGTGGCGGTACCGGGATCGGGTTCGCGGCGGCCAGGACCTTCGCGCGGGACGGCGACCAGCTGGTGCTCATCGGCCGGCGGGCCGATGTTCTCGAGCGGGCCGCGGCCGAGCTGCCGGGGGCCGTGGCCTGCCCGGCCGATCTGACGGACCCGCAGCAGGTCGCGCGGGCCGCGCACTTCGTGTGCGAGGAGTTCGGCGCCGTCGACGTGCTCGTCAACAACGCGGGCGGCAGCGGCCGTCTCGAGCCGCCGGCGGAGACCGACGACCCGCTGGCGGCGACCGCCCACGACTGGACGGTCAACTTCCGGCTCAACGTGCTCACCGCCGTGCTGCTCACCGAGGCGCTCCGCGACCATGTGGCCTCGCCCGGTGGCCGGGTGCTGTTCCTCAGCTCCATCGCGGCCCTGCGCGGGTCCGGCCGCCACGCGTACGGCTCCGCGAAGGCGGGCCTGCACCCGTACGCGTTCGCGCTCGCCGCGGACCTCGGGCCGCGCGGCATCACCGTCAACCTCGTCGCCCCCGGCTACATCGAGGAGACCGGCTTCTTCGGCGACGGCATGCCGGAGGAGCGCCGTCAGGCGCGGATCGACGAGACCCTCAACCACCGGCCCGGGCACCCCGGGGACGTCGCCGAGACCCTGCACTGGCTTGCCTCCCCGGCCGCCGACCACATCACCGCCCAGCTGATCCAGGTCAACGGCGGCGCGGAGAGAGGGCGTTAGCCGACGGAGCGCAGGCGTCAGTCGACGTCGACCGGCTTGTCCTCGGTGTCCTCAGGAACCGCCGCCGTGATGACGCGTGGCAGCGCGTACGGGTGCTCGTCGTGCAGCCAGGCGACCATCCGCTCGCGGACCTCGCAGCGCAGCGTCCACACTTCGTCCGCGTCCCGCGCTGTGACCAGGGCCCGCACCTCGATCGTGGTCGGGGTGGTGTCGGTCACGGCGAGGCCCCAGTCGCGCCCGTCCCAGGACGGGCAGTCCTGCACGATCTCGTGCAGCTTCTCCCGCATCGCGTTCACCGGCGCCGCGTGGTCCACCTGGAAGAAGACCGTGCCCGTCATCTGCGGGCCGCCGCGCGACCAGTTCTCGAAGGGCTTGCTGGTGAAGTACGAGACCGGCATGGTGATCCGGCGCTCGTCCCAGGTCCGTACGGTCAGGAAGGTGAGGGTGATCTCCTCGACCGAGCCCCACTCGCCGTCCACCACGACCACGTCGCCGATCCGCACCATGTCGCCGAAGGCGATCTGCAGCCCGGCGAAGAGATTGCCCAGCGTGGACTGGGCGGCGATGCCCGCGACGATGCCGAGGATTCCGGCGGAGGCGAGCATCGATGCGCCGAAGGTGCGCATCGCGGGGAAGGTCAGCAGCATCGCGGCCACCGCGACCACCCCGACGACGGCCGTCACCACCCGCTGGATCAGCGTCACCTGGGTGCGCACCCGCCGCACCCGCGCCGCGTCCCGCGTCGCCGTCGCGTAGCGCGAGTACGCCGACTCCACGACCGCCGCCGAGATCCGTACGATCAGCCAGGCCGCGGAGCCGATCAGGACCAGGGTCAGCACCTGCCCGATCGCCTTGGTGTGATCACGGGCGATGTGCGCCTCGCCGTACGCGCCGCGCAGCAGCGCCGCGCACAGCACGAACTGCAGGGGCAGCCTGCACCGGCGCAGCAGGCCCCACAGGGGTGTCTCCGGGTGCGCCGCGTCGGTTCTGCGCAGCACCTGGTCGACGACCCAGCCGACGATGACGGTGACCGCGACCGAGCCGCCGAGTACGAGCAGCGGACGCAGCACATCCTCCATAGGCACCTCAGCTCCTTCCGGGGAGTCTGGCCTGCCAGGCATATCAAATGCCCGCGGCTGTGCGCGTACCCACGACCGTAGCTGGCACGATGTGAGATGAGAGACAGTGCGAGAGAGAAGTGAAGAGCTGTGGCGTCCTCGACGATCGTCCTTTTCCACTCGGCCTTCGGGCTGCGTCCTGCCGTGCACGCGGCGGCCGACCGGCTGCGCGCGGCGGGGCACGAGGTGCACGTGCCCGACCTGTACGACGGGCGGACCACCGAGACCGTCGAGGAGGGCATGGCGATCAAGGACGAGATCGGCCAGGACGAGCTGCTGCGGCGCGCCGTCACCGCCTCCGCCCCGCTCTCCGACCGAGGTCTCGTCTACGCGGGCTTCTCGCTCGGCGGCTCGATCGCCCAGAACCTGGCCCTCGCGGACGAGAAGGCGCGCGGGCTGCTCCTGCTGCACGGCACCTCCGACATCGCGGAGGGCGCCGCGGCCGACGACCTGCCGGTGCAGCTGCACGTGGCCGACCCGGACCCCTTCGAGCCGCATGACTGGCTGAACGCCTGGTACCTGCGGATGCGGCGGGCGGGAGCGGAGGTCGAGATCTTCCGTTACCCGGGCGCCGGGCACATCTTCACCGACCCTGAGCTGCCGGACTACGACGCCGAGGCGGCCGAGGCCACCTGGTCGGTGGCGCTCGGCTTCCTCGACGAGCTGTAGAGCGGCCTCAGCGCACCGGCGCGTCCGCCCGCTCCACCTTCTGGCTCCCCGACCGGGTCCGGTAGGAGCGGGTCCACTCGGCCGAGGCGTTGCGGTCGGTCTTGTCGGAGATCACGTAGTAGTCCATCTGCGCCCGCTCGGCCGTGACGTCGAGCACCCCGTAGCCGTGCGAGTCCATGTCCAGCCACTTCACATGGCGGTTGGCGGCCTTGATCGCAGCGACCGCGGCCGGTGACACCGACTGCGGCGGGACGTGCAGGATGTCGTCGAGGTTGTCCGAGGTCACGGACGTCACCACGAACTCGGTGGCCGCCGACGGCGAGAAGGGGTACGTGGCGGCCTTCACCGGCACGTCGTTGGCCCACGCCATGTGGATGTCGCCGGTCAGGAAGACCGTGTTGGTAAGCCCGCCGTCCCGCAGGTGCGCGAGCAGCTCGCGCCGGTCGTCGGTGTAGCCGTCCCACTGGTCCACGTTGACCGCCAGGCCCTCCTTGGGCAGCCCCAGCAGCTCGGCGAGCGGCCCCAGGAGATGGGCGGGCACCGAGCCGAAGGCGACCGGCGAGATCATCACGGACGTGCCGACGAGCTTCCACGACGCGTCGGAGGACGAGAGCCCCGACTTCAGCCAGTCCAGCTGGGCGCGGCCGGTGATCGTACGGTCGGGGTCGTCGACGTCGCCGTTGCCGACCGTCGACTGCTGGGAGCGGAAGGAGCGCAGGTCGAGCAGGTGCAGATCGGCCAGCTTGCCGAAGCGCAGCCGCCGGTAGGTGGTGCCCTCGGTCGACGTCCGCACCGGCAGCCACTCGAAGTACGCCTGCTTGGCCACCGCCACGCGCTGCGCCCACTCGCCTTCGGCGCCCTCGGTGTGGTTCTCCGCGCCGCCCGACCAGGCGTCGTTCGCGAACTCGTGGTCGTCCCAGATCGCGACGACCGGGTGTGCGGAGTGCAGGGCCTGGAGGTCGGGGTCGGTCTTGTACGTGGCGTGCCGGACGCGGTAGTCGGCGAGACCGGTGATCTCGTGCGCGGGGGAGTGCGGGCGTACGACGTACCTCTGCGCCGGGTACTCGCCGGCCGCGTACTCGTAGATGTAGTCGCCCAGGTGCAGCACCGCGTCGAGGTCGGTGCGCGCGGCGAGGTGGCGGTACGCGGAGAACCAGCCGGACTCCCAGTTGGCGCAGGACACCACACCGAACCGGACGGAGTGTGCGGTGTCGTCGTGCGCCGGTGTGGTGCGCGTGCGCCCGACGGGCGACTGGACCCCGCCGGCGGTGAAGCGGAAGAAGTACGGGGTGGCCGGGCGCAGTCCGCGCACATCGACCTTCACGGTGTGGTCGGACGCGGCGCGGGCGCTGGTGGCGCCGCTCGCGACGACCTTGGAGAAGGCCTTGTCCTCGGCTATCTGCCAGTCGACCGTGACCTCGGGCCCCTTGCCGGAGCCGGGTATGGCCTCGGGGGACGGGGTGACGCGCGTCCACAGGAGTACGCCGTCGGGCAGCGGGTCGCCGGAGGCGACGCCGTGGAGGAAGGCGGGGGCCGCGGGTTCGGCGGCCATGGCGCTGGTTCCCGCGGCGGTCAGCGGAATCAGCGCGGCAGAGGCCGCAGCGGCCTTGACGACCGTGCGGCGGCGGGTGCTCGTGTTGCTCGTGTTGTTCGGCTGGAGATCGGTCACGGCCGATCAGATTACGGACTCGTAGGCCGAACGGGCGGGCGAATACGGGATGTTCGCCCGCCCGTCGGCGAGAGGTCGCTTCCGCCCCTGTTGAGGCGGCGACGGCCCTCAGCTCTTCGCGGCCAGGGCCTTGTCGACCGCGGCGTTGAACTCCTGCGGGGTCATCGGGGCGTTCTGGCTGCCCTCGGCGGTGAGCTTGGTGCCGTTGAGCTTGAAGCTCGGCGTGCCCTGGATGTCCTTGGCCGCGTTGAACCGGTCCTTCATCGCCAGCGCCCACTGGTCGTAGGTGCCCGCGTTCACGGCCTTCTCGAACTCCGCGTTGCCCTTGAGGGACTTGACCTGGTCCGCGACCTTCAGCAGGTACGCGTCGTCGGCGAACTTGTCCTCCCTCTCGTCCGGGTGGTTCTTGGCGGAGAAGAGGGCGGTCTTGTACTCGAGGAAGGCGTCCGGGCTGACGTTCAGCGCGGCGCCCAGCGCGCTCAGGGCGTTCTTGGAGCCCGACCCCTTGGGCGGGATGTTCTCGTCGAGGAAGGCGCCCATCGTGAACTGCAGCTTGTACTTGCCGTCCCTCATGTCCTTGAGGACGGTCTCGCCGGTGGCCTGCTCGAAGCTCGCGCAGACGGGGCAGCGCATGTCCTCGTAGACCTCGAGGGTGTTCTTGGCGTTCTTGTCGCCGATGACGACGACCGTCCCCTTGTCGCCGGAGGTGTTCGCGGGCTTCGCGAAGCTCTCCTTCTTCGCGGCGGCCACCCAGTCCTCGTGGCTCACCTTGCTGTCGCCGCCGCCCATGTTGCTGACGGCCACGCCGATGCCGGCGGCTATCGCCAGCACCGCGACGATCGAGCCGCCGACGACCAGCTGGCGGCGGATCTTGTCCCTCTTCGCCTGGCGCTCGCGCTCCGCGCGGAGGCGCTCGCGGGCGGCGGTCTTGCTGGCCTGGCTGTTGCGCTTGCTCATGGTGTTCTTCCTGCTCCGTCGATGGGTGTGGTTGGGACTGCTGTGCTCGGTGGGTCCTGAGTGGTTGTGCTCAGAGAGCCACGCAGCACGGCGGCCCGCGCCGTACGACGGAGTGGACCAGCATCGGCTGGGTACGGGCCGGACGCACGCGCCGTACCGCCCGCAGAGCCCGGTGCGCGGGCCCCTCCTCCGCCCCCGTGACCGCGGCGACCGCGGTCAGCAGCGGCCGGAAGGCGAAGCCTGCGACGGCGCGCAGCAGGCGGGCCAGCGCCGTCTCGCCGCGCCGCAGCCAGGCCGCCGCGGCGAGGCCGACCGTGACGTGCGCGGCGAGCAGCAGCCAGGGGGTGGCCGGGTCGCCGGCGACCGGCAGGGTGGCGGCGGGCTCCCGGCCCGCCATGCGGGCGAGCGGCGTACCGAAGTCGCCGCCGCTGCACAGCAGATCCAGGCCGACCGAGCGCAGCGGGCCCGCCACGGGGCCGCCCGCCTGGCCGTAGCAGGCGTGCTGGCCCGTGGTGAAGACCGTGTCCGCGGCCAGCTCGAGCGGGATCAGCAGGGCCGCGATCGCGCCGTAGCCGCGCTCCCGCCCGGCCAGTGCCCAGGCGATGGCGAAGACACCGGCGGAGAGCGCGGCGACGGTGGTCACCGGGAGCGGGACGCCGGACAGCAGGACGTGCGAGGCAGCCGACAGCGTCACGCACAGCGCCGTGAAAAGCGCTGCGCGTAGCGTCCTCAACTGGGCCCCGGATATGTCCATCGCGCAGAGTGTGCCATGTCCGCAGGTAAGGGGCGACTAAACGGGCCCCTCATACGGGCCCCTGTCAGCGGGCCCTTGTCGCTGCGGCTCGCTACAGCCCCGGGATCCGTCCGTTGCGGAACAAGTCCACGAAGATCTGGTGGTCGGACCGCGCCCTGGCCCCGTAGGAGTGCGCGAAGTCCACCAGCAGGCCCGCGAAGCCGTCCTCGTCGGCCGCGATCGCGGCGTCGATGGCCCGCTCCGTGGAGAACGGGACCAGCGAGTGGCCGCTCTCGTCGTCCGCCGCCGCGTGCATGGTCGCGGTGGCCCGCCCCAGGTCGGCCACGACCTCCGAGATCTCGGCCGGGTCGTCGATGTCCGACCAGTCGAGGTCCACCGCGTACGGCGACACTTCGGCGACCAGCTGGCCCGACCCGTCCAGCTCGGTCCAGCCCAGCCAGGGGTCGGCGTGGTCCTGGAGCGCGCGCTGCGAGATGACCGTGCGGTGCCCCTCGTGCTGGAAGTAGCCGCGGACCCGCTCGTCGGTGATGTGCCGGGAGACCGCCGGGGTCTGGGCCTGCTTCATATAGATCACGACGTCGTTCTCGAGGGCGTCGCTGTTGCCCTCCAGCAGGATGTTGTACGACGGGAGGCCCGCGCTGCCGATGCCGATGCCGCGGCGCCCGACGACGTCCTTGACGCGGTACGAGTCGGGGCGGGCGAGGCTGGACTCCGGCAGGGTCTCCAGATAGCCGTCGAAGGCCGCCAGGACCTTGTACCGCGTCGCGGCGTCCAGCTCGATCGCGCCGACGCCGGGCGCGAAGCGGCGCTCGAAGTCGCGGATCTCGGTCATCGAGTCGAGCAGCCCGAAGCGGGTGAGGGAGCGGGCGTCGCGCAGCGCGTCCAGCAGCGGCCCCTCGGCCGTGTCGAGCGTGAAGGGCGGCACTTCGTCGTTCTTCGCGCCGGTGGCCAGCGCGTGGATCCGCTCGCGGTAGGCGGCGGCGTACGTCCGCACCAGGTCGCTGATCATCTCGTCGCTGAGCGCCTTCGTGTACCCGATCAGGGCCACGGAGGCGGCGAAGCGCTTCAGGTCCCAGGTGAACGGACCCACGTACGCCTCGTCGAAGTCGTTGACGTTGAAGATCAGTCGGCCGTTGGAGTCCATGTAGGTGCCGAAGTTCTGGGCGTGCAGATCGCCGTGGATCCACACCCGGGCCGTCCGGTCGTCCAGGTACGGGCCACTGTCCCGGCCCTCCTCCAAGTCCTTGTAGAACAGGCAGGCCGTGCCGCGGTAGAAGGCGAAGGCGGAGGCCGCCATCTTCCGGAACTTGACCCGGAACGCCGCCGGATCGGCGCTCAGCAGCTGCCCGAAGGCGGTGTCGAAAACGGCGAGGATCTCCTCGCCGCGCTGCTCGGCCTGGGTGGACAGGGCCTGCTGGGACGACATCGCGGTGAGCCTCCTGGTGCCTGGAGCTGAGCGTCGGATCTTCCGGCTGTTCCAACGCGCGAGGCTACTCGCGAGTGCCCGCCCGCTGTCAGTCCCGAGGCATAGACTTCAGAGCCGTCGACCCAACCCGTCGCCCGACCACCGCCCCTGATCGAGGCGCTTCGCGCCGCAGCTTCTTCTGGAGGTCTTCAGCCGTGGCCAAGCCGCCCTTCACGCACCTGCACGTTCACACCCAGTACTCGCTGCTGGACGGTGCGGCGCGGCTGAAGGACATGTTCAATGCCTGTCAGGAGATGGGCATGACGCACATCGCGATGACGGACCACGGCAACCTGCACGGGGCGTACGACTTCTTCCAGCAGGCGACCGGTGCCGGAATCACGCCGATCATCGGCATCGAGGCGTACGTGGCGCCCGAGTCGCGGCGCAACAAGCGGCGCATCCAGTGGGGCCAGCCGCACCAGAAGCGGGACGACGTCTCGGGCTCCGGTGGTTACACCCACAAGACGATCTGGGCGGGCAGCAAGACCGGTCTGCACAACCTCTTCCGGCTCTCCTCCGACGCCTACAAGGAGGGCTGGCTGACCAAGTGGCCCCGGATGGACAAGGAGGTCATCGCGGAGCACGCTTCAGGCCTCATCGCGTCCACCGGCTGCCCCTCCGGCGAGGTGCAGACCCGGCTCCGCCTCGGCCAGTTCGACGAGGCCCTGAAGGCCGCCGCCGACTACCAGGAGATCTTCGGCAGGGAGCGGTATTTCCTCGAGCTGATGGACCACGGCATCGAGATCGAGCGCCGGGTCCGCGACGGCCTGCTGGAAATCGGCAAGAAGCTCGGCATCCCGCCGCTCGTCACCAACGACTCGCACTACACGTATGCGCACGAGTCGAGCGCCCACGACGCGCTGCTGTGCATCCAGACCGGCAAGAACCTCTCCGACCCGGACCGCTTCCGATTCGACGGCACCGGCTACTACCTGAAGTCCACGGAGGAGATGTACGCCATCGACTCCTCCGACGCCTGGCAGGAGGGCTGCGCCAACACCCTCAAGGTCGCCGAGCTGGTCGACACCACCGGCTGGTTCGAGAAGCGGGACCTGATGCCCCGCTTCGACGTGCCCGAGGGCTACACCGAGGTCACCTGGTTCCGCGAGGAGGTCAAGCGCGGCATGGCCCGCCGCTACCCCGGCGGGATCCCCGAGGACCGGCAGCGCCTGGTCGAGTACGAGATGGACATCATCATCCAGATGGGGTTCCCGGGGTACTTCCTGGTCGTCGCCGACTTCATCATGTGGGCCAAGAACAATGGCATCGCGGTCGGCCCCGGCCGGGGCTCCGCGGCCGGCTCGATCGTCTCGTACGCCCTGGGGATCACCGACCTCGACCCGATCGAGCACGGCCTGATCTTCGAGCGGTTCCTCAACCCCGAGCGCGTCTCCATGCCCGATGTCGACATCGACTTCGACGAGCGCAGGCGCGCCGAGGTGATCCGGTACGTCACCGAGAAGTACGGGGCCGACAAAGTCTGCATGATCGGCACCTACGGCACCATCAAGGCGAAGAACGCGATCAAGGACTCCGCGCGCGTGCTGGGTTACCCGTACGCGATGGGCGACCGCATCACCAAGGCCATGCCCGCCGACGTCCTCGGCAAGGGCATCCCGCTCTCCGGCATCACCGACCCGCAGCACCCCCGCTACAGCGAGGCGGGCGAAGTCCGCGGGATGTACGAGAACGAGCCGGACGTGAAGAAGGTCATCGACACCGCCCGCGGCGTCGAGGGCCTGGTCCGGCAGATGGGCGTGCACGCCGCGGGCGTGATCATGTCCAGCGAGACCCTCACCGACCACATCCCGGTCTGGGTCAGGCACACCGACGGCGTCACCATCACGCAGTGGGACTACCCCACCTGTGAGTCGCTCGGCCTGCTCAAGATGGACTTCCTGGGCCTGCGCAACCTCACGATCATGGACGACGCCGTCAAGATGGTGAAGGCCAACAAGGGCATCGATCTGGAGCTGCTCAGCCTGCCGCTGGACGACCCCAAGACGTATGACCTGCTGTGCCGCGGTGACACCCTCGGCGTCTTCCAGTTCGACGGCGGGCCCATGCGCTCCCTGCTGCGCATGATGAAGCCCGACAACTTCGAGGACATCTCCGCGGTCTCGGCCCTCTACCGGCCGGGCCCGATGGGCATGAACTCGCACATCAACTACGCGCTGCGGAAGAACGGGCAGCAGGAGATCACGCCGATCCACCCCGAGCTCGAGGAGCCCCTGAAGGAGGTCCTCGACATCACCCACGGCCTCATCGTGTACCAGGAGCAGGTGCAGAAGGCCGCCCAGGTGCTCGCGGGCTACTCGCTCGGCCAGGCCGACCTGCTGCGCCGCGCCATGGGCAAGAAGAAGAAGGAAGTCCTCGACGCCGAGTTCGTCAACTTCCAGAAGGGCGCCCGCGAGAAGGGCTTCTCGGACGAGGCGATCCAGGCGGTCTGGGACGTGTTGGTCCCCTTCGCCGGGTACGCGTTCAACAAGGCCCACTCCTCCGCGTACGGCCTGGTCACCTACTGGACCGCCTACCTCAAGGCCAACTACCCGGCCGAGTACATGTCCGCGCTGCTCACCTCGGTGCGCGACGACAAGGACAAGTCGGCGGTCTACCTCAACGAGTGCCGCCGTATGGGCATCAAGGTGCTGCCGCCGAACGTCAACGAGTCCGAGGCGAACTTCACCGCCCAGGGCGACGATGTGATCCTCTTCGGCCTGACCGCGGTCCGGAACGTCGGGCAGAACGTGGTGGATTCGATCATCCGCAGCCGCAAGTCGAAGGGGAAGTACACCTCCTTCCCCGACTTCCTCGACAAGGTCGAGGCGGTCGTCTGCAACAAGCGGACCGTCGAATCGCTGATCAAGGCGGGCGCCTTCGACGAGATGGGCCACACCCGCAAGGGCCTCACGGCGCACTACGAGCCGATGATCGACAATGTGGTCCAGGTCAAGCGCAAGGAGGCCGAGGGCCAGTTCGACCTCTTCGGCGGCATGGGCGACGACTCCGGCGACGACACCCCCGGCTTCGGGCTCGACGTGGAGTTCTCCGACGTCGAGTGGGACAAGGCCTATCTGCTGGCGCAGGAGCGCGAGATGCTCGGCCTCTACGTCTCCGACCACCCGCTGTTCGGCATCGAGCACGTCCTCAACGAGAAGACGGACGCGGCGATCTCCCAGCTGACGGGCGGCGAGCACGCCGATGGCGCGATCGTCACCATCGGCGGCATCATCTCCGGGCTCCAGCGGAAGATGACCAAGCAGGGCAACGCCTGGGCCATCGCCACCGTCGAGGACCTGGCCGGCTCCATCGACTGCATGTTCTTCCCGGCCACCTACCAGTTGGTGTCCACCCAACTCGTCGAGGACGCGGTCGTCTTCGTGAAGGGCCGCCTCGACAAGCGGGAGGACGTGCCGCGGCTGGTCGCGATGGAGCTGATGGTTCCCGACCTGTCGGAGGCCTCCGCCAACGCGCCCGTGACGATCACGATTCCGACGGTGAAGGTCACCCCGCCGCTGGTCGAGAAGCTCGGCGAGGTGCTCGACCACCACAAGGGCAGCACCGAGGTCCGTATCAAGCTCCAGGGGGCCCGGAAGACCACCGTGCTGCGGCTCGACCGGCACCGGGTCACCGCGGACCCGGCCCTCTTCGGCGACCTCAAGGTGCTGCTCGGGCCGTCCTGCCTGGCGGGCTGAGCGGAGGCGTCCTGCCCGGCGGGCTGGGCGATTCGCCCTGCCTGGGCGGCTGAGGGCGGGCGTCCTGCCTGGGCGGCTGAGCCGCGCCGTACGGTCCACGCGCGGAAGGGGCGCGCCCTGGGCCCGGACCGGTCCGGGGGAGGGCGCGCCCCTCGTGTTGCTCAGCTTCCGCTCAGCGGCAGCGGTCAGTTGTGGCCGAAGTTCTTGCGCTGCTTGTTGCGGGCAGACTGCTCGGAGCTCGAGGAGTGTGCCTGCTGCTGGGACTGGGACTCCGACGACGAGCTCTGCGCGTTGGGGCTCTTCGCGCGCTCGTCGGCGCGCGAGGCGGCGCTGCGGCTCTTGGGCTGACTGCGATTCTTGTTCTTGGCCATGATCGTGCCTCCTGTGCGGAATCTCGGAACCTGGCCTGCGGCCGGCCGGCGGGCGCCGGGGCCGCTTTGCGAGATAACGCTCGCATGACCCGACAATGAACGCATGTCGGACAATTACCCTGAGTGAAAAGGGTGGGTGAGGAAGCAGGCGGGGTAAGCGCTTCCGTACGGCTCCCGTACGGCTTCCGCGCGGCTTCCGTATCCGCCACGCCGATGATCGAGTTCCGACTGATAACCCCTGTGCGGTCGGGCAGACTCGAAGGAAACCCGAAGCCAAAACGCCGTTCCGGGGGGCGACGGACTTCACGAAAGAGGGTGGAACGTGGACCGCTGCGTCGTCCTGGTGGACGCCGGCTACCTGCTGGGCGCCGCTGCGAGCCTGCTCGCAGGAGAGCCCGCCCGCGCCCGCATCACCGTCGATCACGCCGCCCTCATCCAGGGTTTGCGGGAGCGCGCCGAAGTCGACACCGAGCGTCCCCTGCTACGGATTTACTGGTTCGACGGGGCGCCGGACCGGGTGCCGCAGCCGGAGCACCGGCGGCTGCGCGTCATGCCCCGGGTCACCGTCCGGCTCGGCGCGCTGACCCGCAGCGACGGGCGGTGGGCGCAGAAGGGCGTGGACGCTGCCATGCACGCCGAGCTCACCGAACTCGCCCGTAACCGGGCCTGTTCCGACATCGTCCTGGTCACCGGGGACGGCGATCTGCTGCCCGGCCTGATGGACGCCAAGGAGCACGGCGTCGCCATCCATCTGTGGGCTGTGCAGGCCGCCGACGGCGACTTCAACCAGTCCGAGGATCTCGTCGCCGAGGCCGACGAGCGCCGCGTGCTGGACCGGGCGTGGATCACCCGGGCCGTACGGGCCAAGGACCTCGTCGAGCCCTGCGCGCCGCCGGCCGCGCCCGAGCCGGAGATCGCGGCGATCCTCTCCGCACCGCTGCCCGAGTCGTCCGCCGCGGGCCCTGCGCCTGCGCAGGGGCAGGCGGCCGACGCCGGGGTCGGCGCCGGGGCAGGCGCGGGTGCCGGTGTGGGCGCCGGTGCCGGGCAGGGTGGCGTCGCGGTGCCGCCGTCGGCGAACGGCTCCGCCGCCGGTGCGCAGGCGGCCGCGGCGGCCGCGGCCGGTGCGCCGAGCGCGTCCGATGCCACGGGCGCCAAGGGCGTCCCGACCCCGAAGGACCTCGCGGGCCTCGGCCGCGCCCACGCGGGCCAGGGTACGCAGCCGCCGCAGCAGGCGCAGCCGGCGAACGCCACGCTCCGCTGGTCCTCCGACCGCGGCTGGGTCGAACGCGGCGGTCCCGCCGAACCCGCGGAGATCGCCGCCCTCCCCACGCTCGCCCAGCTCACGAGCGCCGAGCAGCGCTGGGCCGACCGCGAGGAGGACATCACGGCGGTGAGCGGCGACCCGTTCGAGGTGGGCCAGGTCTTCGCCCGCCGCTGGACCGAGCGGCTGTCTTCTCAGACGCACCTGCAGCAGCTCTCCACGGAGTACCCGCGGATCCCGCACCGCATCGACGGGGAACTGCTGCGGTACGCGGCCCGCTTCGGGCTGCTCGCCCACAAGGACGACCAGATCGACGAACACGACCGGTACGCGATCCGCGCGGGCTTCTGGCGCGAGTTCGACACCCGCGCGGGGGAGGAACGCGGCTCCGCCGCGGGATGAAGACCGCTGTGGGCATTCGTTCCGCCCCGCGGAACGAATGCCCACAAAGCGCCCCGGGGCCAGGGATCGGGGGCTGGACGCGTACCCTCGTTGCTCGTGAGGACGGGCACAGCGCGGGCAGGGCATGGCGGCGGAGCCGCCGCGGCGGAAGCCGCCCCCGCGTGTGCCGTGCGCAGCCTGGTCAAGACCTACCCGGCCGTCCGGGCCCGTCGCCGTGCTCCCGCCGCTCCGGCCGTGCGAGCGAGCGACGGCATCAGCCTCGATGTCCAGCGCGGCGAGATCTTCGGGCTGCTCGGCCCGAACGGCGCCGGCAAGTCCACGCTCGTACGCCAGCTCACCGGCCTCATGCGGCCCGACTCGGGCAGCGTACGGGTGCTGGGCCACGATCTCGTACGGCACCCGGAGCGGGCGGCGCGGCTGGTCGGCTACCTCGGTCAGGAGTCCACCGCCCTCGACGAGCTGACCGTTGCCCTGGCCGCCGAGACCACCGCGCGGCTGCGCGGACTCGACGCCAGGGCGGCGCGGGCCGAGCGCGACGCCGTGCTCGACGAGCTCGGGCTCGCCGAGATCGCCGGAAGGCCGCTGAAGAAGCTGTCCGGAGGTCAGCGGCGGCTCGCCTGCTTCGCCGCTGCGCTGGTCGGCGACCGGCCCGTGCTCGTCCTGGACGAGCCGACGACCGGAATGGACCCGGTGGCCCGGCGGGCCGTGTGGAGCGCTGTGGACCGGCGCCGGGCCGAGCGCGGTGTGACCGTCGTGCTCGTCACCCACAACGTCATCGAGGCGGAGACCGCCCTCGACCGGGTCGCGGTGCTGGAGCGCGGCCGGGTCATCGCCTGCGACACGCCGAGCGGCCTGAAGGCCCTGGTCGCCGACGAGGTGCGTCTTGATCTGGTGTGGCGGGACCGGGCCCCGTTGGACGTGCCGGAGGTAGCGGCGCTGCGCGCGTCCGCGCGCGAGTCCGGGCGCCGTTGGGTGCTGCGGCTCGCCCCGGACGAGGCCCGGGCCGCGGTCGCCGCCGTGACCGGCGGCTCGGCGTTCGCGGCGCTCGATGACTTCACCCTTGCCACGCCGAGCCTGGAGGATGTGTACCTTGCGCTCGGCGGCCGTACGAAAGGCTTGGTGAAGGGTGACTGACCGCATGCGAGCGGCCTGCCACCGGCCCGTAGCGAACAGGAGCACAACGTGAGTGTCGTGCCCGCGGAGGCGGTGTCCGGAGGACTCCGGGCGAATGCCGGTAACGGCGGCGAGGCCGAGCCGTGGCCCGACGGCGACGCGGCGGCCGCCGCCCCGCTCGCGCCGCCCGCCCGGCTGCTGCCCGCGCTGGCCGCCGTCTACCGTGCGCAGCTGTCGCGGGCCCGCGTGGCCCGCATCCCGCTGCTGTTCGTGGCGACCTTCCAGAGCGTGGGGATCATGGTCCTGATGCGCGGGGTCGTCGACGGCGCCGACGAGGCGCGGGCCGTGGTCGCCGGGTCGAGCGTGCTGGTGGTGGCCTTCGTCGCGCTCAACCTTCTCGCCCAGTACTTCGGGCAGCTGCGCGCGAGCGGCGGGCTCGACCACTACGCCACCCTGCCGGTGCCGCCGGCCGCGGTGGTGCTCGGCGCGGCCGGGGCGTACGCGTCCTTCACCGCGCCCGGTACGGCCGTCACGGCCGTCGTCGGCAGCCTGCTCTTCGGGCTGCCCCTCGCCAACCTGTGGGTGCTGGCCGCCGTGATCCCGCTCGCGGGTGCAGCCCTGGCCGGGCTCGGCGCCGCCCTCGGGCTGCTCGCGCCCCGGCAGGAACTCGCCACGCTGCTCGGCCAGTTGGGCATGTCGGCCGCCCTGCTGCTGGGCGTGCTGCCCGCGGCGCACTTGCCGGACCCGGTGGCCTGGGCGCGGGACCTGCTGCCCTCGACGTACGGGGTCGAAGCGCTGGCCCGCACCTTCGAAGCGAGGCCGGACTGGCTGGCCGTCGGCGCGGATCTCGGCGTCTGCGCAGCCGTCGGCGTCGCGTCGCTGGCGGTCGCCACCTGGGCGTACCGGCGGGCGGCGGTGCGATGACGCGCCCGGACCGGCGTCCTGCCGCGGGCAGCACCGCCCCGGCCTGGCACGATGGCGGAGTGACCGCACCCATGACACCGCACGATCAGCATCCGCACGACCCCCGCCAGAAGCCGCCCACCGGAGGCGGGCCGGTGTACGCGCCCGCTGACGGGCCCGGCTTGCGGGCCGAGTTGCGGCAGGGCGCACTGGTGGTGGTCGCTCTGGCGGCCGCCGGGGTCCTGCTGGGGCTGCTGTGGCTGTGGCTGGCGCCGCGGGTCCCGCTGGTCTCGGACGGCAAGGCCGTCTACTTCAAGAACTCCGAGGGCGAGGAGGCGATCGGTGCGGACGGCACGTTCGTGCTGCTCGCGGCGGGCTTCGGGGTGCTCACGGCGGTGGTGGTCTTCTTGCTGTTCCGGCGCGGGGGCGTCGCGCTGGTGGTGGCGACCGCGGTGGGCGGGCTGCTCGGCTCACTGGTGGCGTGGCGGCTGGGCGTATGGCTGGGGCCGACGCAGGACGTGGCGGCGCACGCGAGGGCCGTGGGGGAGGGGAAGGTCTTCGACGCGCCGCTTCAGCTGCGGGCGAAGGGGGCGCTGCTGGCGTGGCCGATCGCGGCCGCGGCGGTCCATTTGTGCCTGACGGGCCTCTTCGGCCCCCGCGACGCCCCGCCGCCTCCGGCGCGGTTCTGACCGGCCTCCGGCCGAGGTTCGTTTCCCACCCGCCCACCGCTTCCTTCGGAACGAGAGGTTCCATGGCCGCCCGCGGAGTCCCAGCATGCGGCCGGGGTTGGGCGGGGAAGGCCCGCCCGTTCCGCCGGAACTGCTGGGCGCGTGTCGGCCCGCGGAACGCCACCGGGGGGAGGGGGCGGGGTGGGGTGGCCCACTCCAGGCACTAAAGCGTGATTTGTGGGCCGGCTTACCGACGGCCCGCAGACGACGAACAACCGTGCCGGCCCGTAAATCATGCCGCCGGGAGTGGGCCACCCCACCCCGCACCCGGCACCAGGACGCACACGCCGCAGCGGCCGCCTGCCCGCTGCCCGCTGCCCGCCGCCCGCCGCCCGCCGCCCGGCGAGAGCGCCGGGCTAGGCCGGGCGGCGGCCGTGGTTTGCGCGGTTTCTTCGCGTGCGCCACTTGCGCTTGCGGGTGCGTTTCGACACGGCGTCGCCCCCTCCCGCGCGGGCCGGGCGCCCGCGCCTTCCCGCAGAGTGCGCCCGGGCGGCACAGACGTCCAGTACTCCGCGCCCGCGCGGACGCGCGTGCGCCTACGCGCGGGCGATCGGTGCCAGCACCGCGCCCGTAAGAGACGCCAGATCCGCGGGCGCCAGCTCGACCTCCAACCCGCGGCGGCCCGCCGACACACAGACCGTCGCGTGCCCCGAGGCCGATGCGTCCAGCACCGTCCGCAGGCGGCGCCGCTGCCCGAGCGGCGAGATGCCGCCTCGCACGTACCCCGTCGTGCGTTCGGCCACCGCCGGGTCCGCCATCGCCGCCCGCTTGCCGCCGACCGCCGCCGCCAGCGCCTTGAGGTCGAGCGACCCGGCGACCGGGACGATCGCGACCGTCAGTGCGCCGTCGACCTCCGCCAGCAGCGTCTTGAACACCCGCTCCGGTTCCACCCCCATCGCCTGCGCCGCCTCCTCGCCGTACGACGGCGCGGCCGGGTCGTGCTCGTAGGAGTGCACGGTGAACGCCGTACCCGCCTCGGTCAGGGCGACCGTCGCGGGCGTCCCGCCCGCGCCCGGCCGCCCCGGTCCCGCGGACTTCTGCTTCTTCTTCGCCAAGGTGCCGAAGCCTTCGTTCAGTTGGGCTCAGCTCGGCCCAGCCCAATCGGGACTCAGTTCTCAGTTCGGGTTCGTCGGCTGCCGCGTCAGGTCGACCGCGGGCAGCGACGGAATGCCGCGGATCAGCGCGCTCTCCCCGCGCAGTATCTTCAGCTCCTGCCGGAGCCGGTCCGCCGTATCCGGCGCCTCCAGCAGCCGCTGCTTCGCCGGGGTGTCGAGCACGGCCGCCGCGGCCACCAGATAGGACAGCACGGACGGTTCGTCCGGCAGTTCCTGCTCGGCGCTCAGCGACCGTTCGTTCGCCCCGGCCAGCCGCTTCTGGTACGTGCGGAACGCTCGCATGACCCCCGAGGCGAGCGCCCCCGCGCCCTCGCCCTCCTCCTCGGGAAGGGTCTCGATCTCGCCCACCAGATACGCCCCGGAGGCGTCGACCGACCGCAGCCGGAAGCGCGTCGTGCCGGTGGCCAGCACGTCGAAGCCGCCGTCGCTCTTCTCCCGGATGGTGGCCGCGTCCGCGACGCAGCCCACCGGGTGGAAGGCCTTGACCGGGTCCTCGCCGAAGCCGGCCGCCGGGCCGCGCTCGGGGAGCGCCGTGGCGTCCGGCATGCCGGGGGCGCTGGGCGCGACCTCGTGGCCGTCGCGGATGGCGACCACGGCGAAGCGGCGCGGCGTTTCCTCGTCCAGCTTCAGCAGGTCGCGCATCATGGCGCGATACCGCTGCTCGAAGACGTTCAGGGGCAGCACGAGGCCCGGGAACAGCACCGAGTTCAGCGGGAAGAGTGGCAGGCGCGCGACAGTCACAACGCTCAAGCCTAATGGCCGGTTGCGGGCGTCCTGCCCGCCCGTCTCCGCAGGGGCATGGACGAGGCGACCTGGATGCGGACGCCGTCGCGCAGTTCGAGGAACTGGCCGAGCGGATCGTCGGAGATGTGGCTCCACGGGAAGCTTGTGGCATACGGGCCGATCAGCCGGAACTGTTCCAGGGCCTCGGCCCAGCGGCCCCGGACGATCAGGATGTACGCGAGGAGGTTGCGGACCTCGGCGGGCCATGGGTCGGCGGACGCGTACCGCGCGGACATGGCGATGGCCAGGTCGGCGGCCGCGTCGATGCGCTCGGCCAGGACGTCGGTGGCGCCGGGCCCCGTATGGCCCGCCCCGCGTCCAGTACGTTCCGCCCCGCGTCCAGTACGTTCCGCTCCGCGCCCCGGGCGGCCCGCCCCGGGCCCCGTACGGCTCGCCCAGCCCGGCGCGCGGTCCGCCTCCGCGAGCAGGACCGCCAACGCCGCCCGGACCGGGAGGGCTTGCAGCAGCGAGCCGGGGAGCGCCTGCCCGGCCGCGCGCTCCGCGAAGCCGAAGCACTCGCGGTGCGAGCCGTACCAGTCCGCGCTCAGGTACTGCAGCGCCGCGACATGGCACCCGTAGTGGTGCGGTGACCGGCGTACGGCCTCGCCCCACAGCACGTCGAAGTCGGTGCGCGTCGCGTGCGTGCCGCGCGCATGGTCGAGCGCGATGCGCCACGGCACGGGGTCGCGCGGGGCGGCCTCCGCAGCGGACTCGATGAGCGGCGCGGTCTCCCGCAGCGGCTCGGCGCGGCCGGGCCGCTCCCAGGCTCTGCGGACGGCCAGCTCGGCCTTGACGAGCGCGGCGTCCGGATCGCGCGGCGCGGCTGCCAGCCAGTCCGCGAACCAGTCCGGGCGGTGCTGGGCGAAGATCGCGAGGCGGGTGGTGTAGCGGTCGCGCGACTCCCACTCGGCGGCCTCGCGGGTCGCCGCGAGCAGCGCAGCGGCCGGGCGGTGGTCGCCCCGCCCGGCGGCCGCGAGCGCGGGGGCCAGCGGCTCGTCGGGTGCGTCGAGCAGCACGTCGTCGTCCGCCGACAGGCCGGCGGCGAGTCCGGAGGTGTGGCGGAGCATACGGATGGTGGTGACGAGTGCCCGGAGGAAGACCATCGTGCCTTGTGCCTCCGGCGGTAGACGGGCGGGAACGGGTCGGGACATGGACTGCCGTGCCCTGGTGGGGAGTTCGGGCGCGGCGGTGCTCGAGGTCATTGAAACCCCAGGTCGAAGGCGCGCCAAGAGGTTTCTGCGACGCTTCTGTATCAGCGGAAAGGTTGCTTGCGGAACGGTCAATGCCGGGTAAAGAGTGCTGGTCGCGGCGGATCGCGTAGCCCGCCGGGGTGCGGCCTGCCGGTCCCTGCCGCCGCCCCGGCCCCGGCACCGGGCAGGGCCGCGGTGACCCTGTCTGCCGAGGGGGAGGGCTCGGGGCGGTCTCGGGAGCTGCGCTCACCGAGTCCCCGGGCCCGCGCCCGCCGTCGGCTTCCGCGTCCGGGCCCTCGGCTGCGGCAGGCCGACGCGTCGTCGCGCGGGTGGGGTCCGGCCCAGGTCCATGTGTCGTCGCGCGGATCGGGTCTGGGTCAGGTCCCTGGGCCGTCGCCCGCCGCGTCGTCGCCCGGGTCGGGTCCGGGCCAGGCCCCCGTGTCGTCGTGCGGACCGCATGGCCACTCCGCTCAGCTCCTGCGGAGGAGTCGTGACGCGCCCGCCGCAACCGTCGTCGCGAGGATCCAGCCCAGCAGGATCAGGACCGCCGCCGCCCACTGGAAGCGGCCCTGCGGCTTCCAGAAGCCGTCCTGCCCCAGATCGATGACCGGCAGCAGCAGATCCAGCGTGTACAGCGCGGCGTTCCAGTGCGGCGACTCGCCGTCGCGCAGCTCCTGCGGCGGGTTCCGCTCGAAGAGCAGCGCGCCCACCGCCCACAGCACCGCCATCCACAGCGCGGCCCGCCCCGGCTTGTAGCCGTACGCCACCGCCCAGTCCTGCAGATAGCCCCACAGCTTCCCGGCCAGCGGCAGCGTCTCCCTCCGCCGCCGCTGCTTGGCCAGCAGCACCGCCCGCGCGTCCGCGTCCTCGCCGCTGGCCCGCAGTGCCGCCGCCAGCTGTTCGTACGGCTCCGGGGCGTACTCCGGGGTGGCCGCGGCCACCCACTCCAGCCGCCGCGTCAGCGGGAAGGGCCCGCGCGGGATCAGCGTCTCGTACGCGAACCCCGCCATCGCAAGACCGCCGGGGCCCGGCCAACTCGTCGACCGGTCGACCAGGTTGACGACCTTGGCGCCCGACAGCACCACCCGCCCCCGCTGGGGCCGCTCGCCGAGAAACCGCAGCTCCGGCGTCTGGATGCGGCGCAGCGACACTTCCTGGCCGGCCTCCATGACGAACCGGGCCTGGTAGAAGTCGACGGCGTCGCCGAACCGCCCGTCGTCCAGCCGCACGCCCCCCTCGCACTCGAAGTGCTGGATCCGCGTCCCGCGCGTCGGCGTGATCCCGTACGGCGGCGTGGTGCCGGTGGAGCCGGCCAGCGGCGAGGTGCTGAGGCCGGCCGCGGTCATGTACAGGGACCGCTCGACGGTCAGCTGCGGGGCGTTGAGCGCCCGCCGCCCATACGGGTTGCTCAGCCGGCTGCCGCGCAGGCTCAGCGAGACGCCGATCTGCGCCCCGCGCAGGCTGAACTCGCCGTACGACTGCATCATTTCGGCCTGCAGGTCCTGCGCGACGGTCATCCCGTCGGCGGCGATCGACCGGCCCTTGCTGTCCTTGTAGACCGTGAGCTGGTTGAGCAGCAGGTCGGTGCCGATGTGCGCGTCGGTGAGCCGTATGCCGCTGCGCACCGTGCAGCGCGGCAGGTGCAGATCGCCCTCGGTGGTCAGCCGCGCGGCCTCGAGGCGGGGTATCGCGCAGGCCACCAGGCGCAGGGTCGTGAAGCTGCACTCGGGCAGCAGCACCTCGTTCTCGAAGCGGCAGCCGCGCAGCTCCACGTACGGCTCGACGGTGCCGCCGGACAGCTCGAGCGTGCCGGTGATGTACGCACCGACCAGCTTGAGCGCGGAGACCCGCCCCGGCTGCGCGGACGGGCCGTCGAGCAGCAGCAGGGCGACGACGCGGGCGCGCACGCTGCGGTCGGGACCCCAGTAGTGCCTGCCCTGCGGATCGTCCTGCACGGGATTGCGGGTGCGAAGGTCGTGCGTGCTGCCGTTGCGGAACGCCTGCCACATTCCCCACTCCGCAGGGGTCAGCTCGAGACCCTCCGGCGGCTCGCCGCCACCTGCTCCGGACACCTCCGCAACCCCCTTCCCGCGCCGCGCGGCCCACACGGCTCTTCCAAGCTCCCTATTCCCGTTCCGTAACCGACTGAACGCTAGCGGTCAGCAGCATCGCGGGAACCGGGGCAGGGGCGCGTATCAGCCACTGAAACGCGCGGCCGGACACCGGAACAGGTCTGAGACAATTAACTCCGTGATCTCCCGAATCGATCTGCGCGGTGACGCCCTCCCCGAGGGTGCTGCCCTGCGTGACCTGCTGCCCCGTGCCGAGTTCGACGTCGAGGCCGCCCTGGAGAAGGTGCGGCCGATCTGCGACGACGTACGCCATCGCGGCTCCGCGGCACTGATCGAGTACGCGGAGAAGTTCGACGGTGTGCGCATCGAGCAGGTGCGGGTGCCCGCCGAGGCGCTGGCCCGCGCCCTGGAGGAGCTGGACCCGCGCGTGCGCGAGGCGCTCGAGGAGTCGGTCCGCCGCGCCCGCCTGGTCCACCGCGACCAGCGCCGCACCGACCACACCACCAGGGTCGTGCCGGGCGGCACGGTCACCGAGCGCTGGGTGCCGGTCGAGCGCGTGGGGCTCTACGTGCCGGGCGGCCTCGCCGTCTACCCGTCCTCCGTCGTGATGAACGTCGTCCCGGCCCAGGAGGCGGGCGTCGACGCCGTCGCCGTCACCTCCCCGCCCCAGAAGGAGTTCGGGGGCCTGCCGCACCCGACGATCCTCGCCGCCTGCGCCCTGCTCGGGGTGGACGAGGTCTACGCGGCGGGCGGCGCCCAGGCCATCGCCATGTTCGCGTACGGCACCGAGGACTGCCTGCCGGTCAACCTGGTCACCGGGCCCGGCAACATCTACGTCGCCGCGGCGAAGCGCCTGCTCAAGGGCCGGATCGGGATCGACGCGGAGGCGGGCCCCACCGAGATCGCGATCCTCGCGGATGCCACCGCGGACCCGGCGCACGTCGCCGCCGACCTGATCAGCCAGGCCGAGCACGACACGCTGGCCGCCGCCGTCCTCGTCACCGACTCCCTCGACCTGGCCGAAGCGGTCGAGGCCGAGCTGAAGACCCAGGTCTCCGTGACCAGGCACCGCGAGCGGATCAGCGCCGCCCTGGCCGGGCAGCAGTCCGCGATCGTGCTGGTCGACGGCGTGGACGAGGGTCTGCGGGTCGTCGACGCGTACGCCGCGGAGCACCTGGAGATCCAGACCGCGGACGCCCCGGCGGTCGCCGCCCGGGTCCGCAACGCGGGCGCGGTCTTCGTCGGCCCGTACGCCCCGGTCTCGCTCGGCGACTACTGCGCGGGCTCGAACCACGTGCTGCCCACCGGCGGCTGCGCCTGCCACTCCTCCGGCCTGTCCGTGCAGTCCTTCCTGCGCGGCATCCACGTCGTGGACTACACGCGCGACGCGCTGGCCGAGGTCACCCACCACGTGGTGACGCTCTCCGAGGCCGAGGACCTGCCCGCGCACGGGGCGGCCCTCAAGGCGAGGTTTGGGGGCACTCCCCCTAGCTTCGCCGGGGGGACCCCCACCCACGCGCGAAGCGCTGTGGGGGAGGAAGGTGCGCAGCCCAAGTGACCGGGATCGACGATCTGCCCATCCGGGACGAGCTGCGCGGCAAGTCCCCGTACGGAGCCCCGCAGCTCGACGTTCCGGTGCGCCTGAACACCAACGAGAACCCGTACCCGCTGCCCGAGCCCCTCGTGCGGCGGATCGGTGAGCGGGTCAGCGAGGCCGCCCGCCACCTCAACCGCTACCCCGACCGGGACGCGCTCGAGCTGCGCACCGAGCTGGCCAGGTACCTGACGCGGACCACGGGACACGAGGTGGGCCGGGCCGGTGTCTGGGCCGCCAACGGCTCGAACGAGGTCATCCAGCAGCTGCTCCAGACCTTCGGCGGCCCCGGCCGCACGGCCATCGGCTTCGAGCCCTCGTACTCGATGCACGCGCTGATCAGCCGCAGCACCGGCACCGGCTGGATCTCCGGCCCGCGCCACGACGATTTCACCATCGATGTGGACGCGGCCGTACGGGCCATCGGTGAGCGGAAGCCCGACGTCGTCTTCATCTGCTCGCCGAACAACCCGACGGGCACGGCGGTCGACGCCGGGACGGTCCTCGCGCTGTACGAGGCAGCGCAGGCCGCCAAGCCGTCGCTGGTCGTGGTCGACGAGGCGTACGGCGAGTTCAGCCACCACCCCTCCCTGCTGCCGCTGATCGAGGGCCGCCCCAAGATGGTGCTGTCCAGGACCATGTCCAAGGCCTTCGGCGCCGCCGGGCTGCGGCTGGGCTACCTCGCCGCCGACCCGGCGGTCGTGGACGCCGTCCAGCTGGTCCGCCTCCCGTACCACCTCTCGGCCGTCACCCAGGCCACGGCGCTCGCCGCGCTGGAGCACACCGATACGCTGCTCGGGTACGTCGAGCAGCTGAAGGCCGAGCGGGACCGGCTGGTCACCGAGCTGCGCGCGATCGGCTGCGAGGTCACCGAGTCGGACGCCAACTTCGTACAGTTCGGCCTCCCCCATAGCCTTAAGGGCAGGGGAGACGCCCCCACCGTCGACGCCCACGAGGTGTGGCAGGGCCTGCTGGACCGGGGCGTCCTGGTCCGGGACAACGGAGTACCGGGCCGCCTGCGCGTCACCGCGGGCACCCCGGAAGAGAACGACGCGTTCCTCGATGCGGTGCGCGATCTGATGAAGGAGCTGAACCGATGAGCCGCGTAGGCCGCGTGGAGCGCACCACGAAGGAGACCTCCGTCCTGGTCGAGATCGACCTCGACGGCAGCGGAAAGGTCGATGTGTCGACCGGGGTGGGCTTCTACGACCACATGCTCGACCAGCTCGGCCGCCACGGCCTGTTCGACCTCACCGTCAAGACCGACGGCGACCTGCACATCGACAGCCACCACACCATCGAGGACACCGCGCTCGCGCTCGGCGCCGCCTTCAAGAAGGCGCTCGGCGACAAGGTGGGGATCTACCGGTTCGGCAACTGCACGGTGCCGCTCGACGAGTCGCTGGCCCAGGTGACCGTCGACCTGTCCGGCCGCCCGTACCTCGTGCACACCGAGCCCGAGAACATGGCGCCCATGATCGGCGCGTACGACACGACGATGACCCGGCACATCCTCGAGTCCTTCGTCGCCCAGGCCCAGATCGCCCTGCACGTGCACGTGCCGTACGGGCGGAACGCGCACCACATCGTCGAGTGCCAGTTCAAGGCCCTGGCCCGCGCGCTGCGGTACGCCTCGGAGCGGGACCCGCGGGCGGCCGGAATCCTGCCGTCCACGAAGGGCGCGCTGTGAACACACTGTCCACCCTGCTGATCCTCGTCGGGCTCTTCCTGCTCGGCGGCGTCATTTCCTTCACCAAGCAGAAGATGCCGAAGGGCGTGATCGTGGTGCTCGGCCTCGCCTCCGCGATGTGCCTCACCGCCGGAGTCCTGCGGCTCGAGGGGGTGTTCGCATGACGACCCCGACCGGGACCGGGACCGGAAGCGGAACCGGAAAGCGCGTCGTCGTCTTCGACTACGGCTTCGGCAACGTCCGCTCCGCCGAGCGCGCCCTCGCCCGCGTCGGAGCGGACGTCGAGATCACCCGTGACTACGACAAGGCCATGAACGCCGACGGCCTGCTCGTGCCGGGCGTCGGCGCCTTCGCCGCCTGCATGAAGGGCCTCAAGGAGGCCCGCGGCGACTGGGTCGTCGAGCGCAGGCTGTCCGGCGGCCGCCCCGTCATGGGCATCTGCGTCGGCATGCAGATCCTCTTCGCCCGCGGCATCGAGCACGGCGTCGAGACCGAGGGCCTGGACGAATGGCCGGGCACGGTCGAGCCGTTGCGCGCGCCGATCGTCCCGCACATGGGCTGGAACACCGTCAAGGCCGCCGAGGGCTCCTGGCTCTTCGCGGGCCTCGACGCCGGAGCGCGCTACTACTTCGTGCACTCCTACGCGGTGCGCGACTGGAACTTCGAGGCCGCCAACCCCAGCATCCAGCCCCCCAAGGTCACCTGGTCCACGCACGGCGAACCCTTCGTCGCGGCCGTCGAGAACGGCCCGCTGTGGGCCACCCAGTTCCACCCCGAGAAGTCCGGCGACGCCGGCGCCCAGCTGCTGACCAACTGGATCGAGACGCTCTGATGCCCCACAAGCTCGAACTCCTCCCGGCCGTTGACGTCCGCGACGGCCAGGCCGTCCGCCTCGTCCACGGCGAGTCCGGCTCCGAGACCTCCTACGGCGACCCGCTCCTGGCCGCCCTCACCTGGCAGCAGGCGGGCGCCGAATGGCTGCATCTGGTCGACCTCGACGCCGCGTTCGGCACCGGCCACAACCGCGACCGGATCGCCGAGGTCGCCCGCGCCATGGACATCAAGGTCGAGCTGTCCGGCGGCATCCGCGACGACGAGACCCTGGCCGCAGCGCTCGCCACCGGCTGCACCCGGGTCAACCTCGGCACCGCGGCCCTCGAGACCCCCGAGTGGGTCGCCAAGGTCATCGCCGAGCACGGCGACCGTATCGCCGTCGGCCTGGACGTCCGCGGCACCACCCTGCGCGGCCGCGGCTGGACCCGCGACGGCGGCGACCTCTACGAGACGCTGGCGCGCCTCGATTCCGAGGGGTGCGCGCGCTACGTCGTCACCGACATCGCCAAGGACGGCACCCTCCAGGGCCCGAACCTGGAGCTGCTGCGCAACGTCTGCGCCGCGACCGACAAGCCGGTCGTCGCCTCCGGCGGCGTCTCCTCCCTTGACGACCTGCGGGCCATCGCGAAGCTGGTACCGGAGGGCGTCGAGGGCGCCATCGTCGGCAAGGCCCTCTACGCCAAGGCGTTCACCCTGGAAGAGGCGTTGGAGGCTGTGTCCGGATGAGCGAAGCCGTGCAGCGAGTGCAGTCCGACAGCCCCTGGGAGGAGACGATCGGTTTCGCGCGTGCTGTCGCGGCCGGGGACCGGGTCCTCGTATCCGGCACCATGCCCTTCACCGGCAGGGTGCTGCAGGGCGAGGGCGACCCGTACGAGCAGGCGCTCGCGGCATTCCGCAACGCGCTGCACGCGCTGAAGGAGTTCGGCATCGGCGCCGAGTCCGTCATCCGCACCCGTATGTACCTCACCCACCCCCGCGACGTGGACGCGGTCAGCCGCGCCCACAAGGAGCTCTTCGACGCCGTACGCCCGGCCGCGACGCTCGTCGTCGTCTCCGGCTTCGTCGACTCCCGCGTGCTGGTCGAGGTGGAACTCGAAGCATTCCGCAGCAAGTCCGAGGAGCCCCGGAAATGACCCTGGCGGTCCGAGTCATCCCCTGCCTGGACGTGGACGGCGGCCGGGTGGTCAAGGGCGTCAACTTCCAGAACCTGCGCGACGCGGGCGACCCGGTCGAGATGGCCAAGCTGTACGACGCGGAGGGCGCCGACGAGCTGACCTTCCTGGACATCACGGCCTCCTCGGGCGACCGCGAGACGACGTACGACGTCGTGCGGCGCACCGCCGAGCAGGTCTTCATCCCGCTGACGGTCGGCGGCGGCGTCCGCACGACGGAGGACGTCGACAAGCTGCTGCGCGCCGGTGCCGACAAGGTCGGCGTCAACACCGCGGCCATCGCCAGGCCCGAGCTGATCAGGGAGATCGCCGAACGCTTCGGCAGCCAGGTCCTGGTCCTGTCCGTGGACGCCCGCCGGTGCCCGGAGGGCACGGTCACCGACTCCGGCTTCGAGGTCACCACACACGGCGGGCGCCGCGGCACTGGGCTGGACGCGGTGGAGTGGGCGCACCGCGCTGCCGAGCTGGGCGCGGGCGAGATCCTGCTCAACTCGATGGACGCCGACGGCACGAAGGACGGGTACGACACGGCGATGATCGAAGCCGTCCGCAAGCACGTCACGATTCCGGTGATCGCGTCGGGCGGCGCGGGCCGGCTGGACGACTTCCCGCCGGCGGTCGCGGCCGGGGCGGACGCGGTGCTCGCGGCCTCCGTCTTCCACTTCGGCGACCTGCGCATCGCCCAGGTCAAGGACACCCTGCGGGCGGCGGGCCACCCGGTTCGCTAGCGCCTCGGGGCGCCGTTTCGCCCCGTGCGCCGTCCGCTTGGTGCGCCGTCCGCCCGGTGCGCCGTCCTCGCGGCGCTGCGCGCCGGTGGTTCCCCGCGGGAGGCGTCCAACCGCGTCCAACCGCGCATTGGCCTCCGCGGTGGTCTGCGCGATGGCCTACATCGAGATGCCGAGCGGCGCGTCCTGCGCCTGCGAGACCGCTTCCTTGTCGCCCTCCAGCTCCACGCGCGCGACGTTCTGGCGGCCGAAGAGGAAGAGCGTCAACTCGCCCGGTTCACCGGTGACCGTGACCACCGGGGTGCCGCGCTTCGCCACCGCCGTACGGCCGTCGGGGCGGCGCACCACCAGGCCGACCGAGGACTTGCGGCCGAGCAGCCGGGCGGCCTTCTCGAGGCGCGACCACAGCACGTCCGCGAACACCGGGTCGATCTCGCGCGGCGTCCAGTCCGCCTGGGCGCGCCGTACATCCTCGGCGTGCACGAAGAACTCCACCGTGTTCGCGGCCTCGTCGATCTGCTTCAGGGCGAACGGAGACGACCGCGGCGGGCCCGTCCTGATGAGCTGGATCAGCTCCTCGTACGGCTTCTCGGCGAGCTCCGCCTGCACCCGGTCCCGGCGGGCGGCGAGCGGCTTGAAGACGATGCCGGCGGCCGCGTCGGCCCGCCGCTCCCGCATCACCACGTGCGCCGCGAGATCGCGGGTCGTCCAGCCCTGGCACAGCGTCGGTGCCGCGGGCCCCGCGGCCTCCAACAAATCGGCGAGAAGAAGTCGTTCACGCTTCGCATGGGTCGACATACGGCCAGCGTACGGCGGGCCCTGGCGCCTTGCCACGGTGCCGCGCGGAAGCCCGGCCCGCGACGCGACGCCCTGTACGGCGCCGCGCGCCGACCGCGACCGCGACCGCAGGCGAGCCTCAGCCACCCACCCGCACACGGAGGGCCGTACGCGGCTCCCGCCTGTAGCGGCGCACGCTGCCCCACCCCCGCCCCTTCGACGACCAGCTCCCGGCGGGGCGGCACGGTTGCTTCGTCGCCCTTCTGTGGTGGCGTGGCGTCGCCATTCACCTGCCCTTTCAGGGCGGGCGGATGGGAAGACCCCGGCGCGGAGCGCCCGGGCATGATGGCGGGCGGGTCAGCCCGGCAGGGGCTTGGTCAGCTTCTTTCCGCCGAGGCGGTCGCTCAGGGTCAGCGCGCAGGAGATCCGCTTCTCCTGCCGGATCCGGTACGTGTCCAGGGAGGGGTAGAGGGCGTAGTTGAAGTACTGCCGCCCGTCCTCCGGTATGGACTTCATCCGCTCCGCCACCGCCGTCTCGCACAGCGCCAGCGCCTTCTCCTGAAGCTGCGCGTCGGAGGAGTACGACCCGGTCAGCCGCTTGTTGGCGATCACTTCGCCGTCGTGGGCCACGCCGCAGGAACGGGTCACGATGTGGGCGACCGAGCGGTCGAGCGCCGGGTGGTCGAAGCACCGGCCCGGCTTCAGGACGACGAACGGCACCAGGTCGCCCGGCGAGGCCGACGCGCTCGCCGGAGCTGAGGGCGCCCCCTCGCCCGGGCCCGCCGAAGGCCGGTCGTCGGGCTGCCCGCCGGGCGTGGCTCGCGGCTTGGCGTCGGCCGAGGCGTCACCGTCGTCCGAGCCCTTGAAGAGCAGGAGACCGCCCACGGTGAGTCCGGCCACCAGCACGCCCGCGATGAAGATCGCGGCGATCTTCGGGCCGCTGGGCCCGCCGCCGGAGGGCGGCGGAGGCGGCGGGTACGCGCCGTAACCGCCCTGCGGCGCGGGGAAGCCGCCCTGCTGGCCGTACGCCGGGCCAGGCGGCGGCCCGTATCCATGCCCCTGTCCCTGTCCCGGCCCCTGTCCCGGTCCCTGCCCGTATCCCGGTCCGGGCCCATAACCCTGCGGAGGGCCGAAGCCGCCCCCGGCGGCGGGCGGCGTGGGCTCGTTCGGCGAGGGCGGAAAAGTCATGCCGGAAGCATGCCCCATCGCACCGACAATGGGCCCATCGGCCCATCCGGCCAGGCGAGTTGGCCGATAAACGCGCCCTATGCCGGATTCGCGATGGTGCTGGGTCGCCGAGGCCCTGCGAGGCCGTGCCGGGCCGTGCGCGGCCGCAGGGTGCCCGACCGCTCGCGGCCCTCGCGCCGTGCCGCCCGCACCCCCTCGCGCCGTGCCGCCCGCGGTACGGCCCATAAGCGGCACAATGGAGCCCATGTCCAGCACCGCACGCCCTTCCGGCCTCGCCCCCGCCATCGCCGCACGTCTCAAGCGGAACGACGACGGGCTCTTCCCCGCCATCGCCCAGCAGTACGACACCGGCGAGGTGCTCATGCTCGGCTGGATGGACGACGAGGCGCTGCACCGTACGCTCACGTCCGGCCGCTGCACGTACTGGAGCCGCAGCCGCCAGGAGTACTGGGTCAAGGGCGACACCTCCGGCCACGTCCAGTACGTGAAGTCCGTGGCCCTCGACTGCGACGCCGACGCGCTCCTGGTCAAGGTCGACCAGGTCGGGGCCGCCTGCCACACCGGCGACCGCACCTGCTTCGACGCCGGTGAGCTCCCGCTGGACACGTCCGCGGGGCAGCCGCGGGCGGCCCACTAGGATCCCGCCCCATGACCACGGGTGCTGCCATGACGGACACGATGGACCTCGAGACCTTCCGCAAGCTGGCGGCCGACCGCCGCGTCATCCCCGTCAGCCGCAGGCTGCTCGCGGACGGTGACACGCCGGTGGGCCTCTACCGCAAGCTCGCCGCGGAACGGCCCGGCACGTTCCTGCTCGAGTCCGCGGAGAACGGCCGCTCCTGGTCCCGCTACTCCTTCGTCGGCGTGCGCAGCGCCGCCACGCTCACAGTCCGCGACGCCCAGGCCCACTGGCTCGGCACCCCGCCCGTAGGCGTACCGGTCTCCGGCGACCCGCTGGAGGCGCTGCGCGCCACCGTTGAGGCCCTCCACACGCCCCGCGACCTGGCCGACCAGCAGCACCTGCCGCCCTTCACCGGCGGCATGGTCGGATACCTCGGCTACGACATCGTGCGCAGGCTGGAGCGGATCGGCGACAGCACCACGGACGACCTGCGGCTGCCCGAGCTGACCATGCTGCTCACGTCCGATCTCGCCGTCCTCGACCACTGGGACGGCACGGTGCTGCTGATCGCCAACGCGATCAACCACAACGACCTCGAGACCGGCGTCGACGAGGCGTACGCGGACGCGGTCGCCCGGCTCGACGCCATGGCCGCCGACCTGTCCCGGCCGGTTCCAGCGAGCGCCGCCGTCCTGCCGCCCTCGGAGGTGCCCGCGTACACCGCGCTGTGGGGCGGCCCCGCCTACCAGGAGGCGGTCGACGACATCAAGGAGCGGATCCGTGCGGGCGAGGCCTTCCAGGTCGTGCCGTCGCAGCGGTTCGAGACCCCCTGCCCGGCCTCGGCGCTCGACGTCTACAGGGTGCTGCGGGCCACCAACCCGAGCCCGTACATGTACCTCTTCCGCTTCCCGGCCGTGGACGGGGAGGAGGGCTTCGACGTCGTCGGGTCCAGCCCGGAGGCCCTGGTCAAGGTCGAGGACGGGCGCGCGATGGTCCACCCCATCGCGGGCACCCGCCCGCGTGGCGCGACCCCGCAGGAGGACGCGGCCCTGGCTGAGGAGCTGCTCGCCGACCCCAAGGAGCGGGCCGAGCACCTGATGCTCGTCGACCTCGGGCGGAACGACCTGGGGCGGGTCTGCGAACCGGGCAGCGTTGAGGTCGTCGACTTCATGTCGATCGAGCGCTACAGCCACGTCATGCACATCGTCTCGACGGTCACCGGCCGCCTCGCCGAGGGGCGCACGGCCTTCGACGTCCTCACGGCCTGCTTCCCGGCCGGCACGCTGTCGGGGGCGCCGAAGCCGCGCGCGATGCAGATCATCGAGGAGCTGGAGCCGAGCCGACGCGGCCTGTACGGCGGCTGTGTCGGCTACCTCGACTTCGCGGGCGACTCCGACACGGCGATCGCCATCCGTACCGCTCTGCTGCGCGGCGGTACGGCGTACGTGCAGGCGGGCGCGGGCGTCGTCGCCGACTCCGACCCGGTGGCGGAGGACACGGAGTGCCGCAACAAGGCTTCCGCGGTCCTCCGTGCGGTAGCCATGGCAGCGGGCCTCACCACGCACTGACCCCCTCCGGGCCCCGCGTCTGCGCCCAGCCCGGACGCCTGCCGCGCTTGGCCCGTGGCACAAGCCGGCCGGGCCGCTCGGCCTCGGCTCTGGCACCGGACGCAGGCCGCGCCCGGCTCCCGGGCCGGCCTGGCCCTGGTCCCGCCTCGTCGGCGGGCCGACATGGGTACCGGGCGACTCCGGCGCCAGCCCGGGCCTCACCGCCCCGGCGCCGCCCGGGTCGGCATGGCTTCCGGGCACTGGCCGGGGGCAGCACCCGGGTCATGCTCCCGTCCGGCCTCGTCGGCGGCCGGTCCTCCGCCGCCGCACGGGGCGGGGCGCGGCACTTCCCAGCCACGCCCTTCCAGGGCGCGGGCTGGCACGCAGTGGCCAGACGGGCAAGGGCAGGCGAGGAGACCTCGCGCCGCAGGTGCGCGAGGCGGGCCCGGGTGGACCCGCGTGCATGGTCCCGCGCCGGGCGCTGCATAGTGGTGGGGTGAGTGCCGTACCCCACCCCCGTGCACCCCAAGCCCAGGCGCAGCCGTCCCGGCGGAGCCTGGGCGCCGCCCTGCTGCTCGGCGCGCTCGGGGCTGCGCTCGCGCTGATCGCCGGCGGCCAGACCTGGAGCCAGGGCACGTCCGCCGCCGCGCAGGGCGCCCTGCCGCTCTCGGCCGACGGCCGGGACGTCACCGGGCTGCCCGCCGCGCTCGCCGTCGTCGGACTCGCCGCGCTCGTCGCGGTCTTCGCCGTACGGCGTACGGGCCGGACTCTCGTCGCCGCCCTGCTCGCCCTGAGCGGTGCGGCCGCAGTCCTCACCTCCCTCCTCGGCGGCTCCGACACCGCCGCGCTCGAGGCCAAGGCCGCGCAGGCCACCGGCCTGACCGGCACCGGAGTCGAGCACGTCACGCACAGCGCCTGGCCGTGGGTCTCCGCCGCCGGCGGCGCGCTGCTGCTCCTCGCCGGGCTGCTCGCCCTCCGCTACGGGCGCTACTGGCCCGCCATGTCCGGCCGCTACGAGCGCGGCGGCCGTCCGGCCCCGAGCCGAGCGCGGACCGCGGCGGACCCCGACCGCCCGGAGGAGATCTGGAAGGCCCTCGACCGCGGCGAGGACCCCACCCGCGAGACGTGACCGTCCGCGATCCGCGTCGCAGGCGAGGCCACCCACACCCCCGGATCACCGGCAGCCCCGCTCGTCGGGGAGAATGACCGATGAGCCTTCACCGCGCCACGATCCAGGCGCGCGACACAGCAGCGAGGAGTACTCAATGGCGGGCAGCAGCCACGGACACACCCCGGCCGCCTGGACCGGTGTCACCATCGCCTTCATCGGCTTCCTCATCTCCGGTGCCTTCACGGTGCTGGCCGAGCCCCTCGGCTTCGTGGCCGGGCTCGTCGTGGTCGCCATCGGCGGTGTCGTCGGCCTTGCCATGCGCGCTGCCGGCATGGGGCAGCAGAAGCCGCCCACCACGCCGGAGGCCCCCGCCCAGAGCTGAGGCCGCCCCGGCGTGCCCGGCGCATCACGGCGCGGCTCCTGCCCCGTACGGCCCTACGGTGCCTGGAGCTGCGCCTTCGTGCGTCTGCGGGGAGACTTGGTGGTGTGACCGATGAATCGGTGAATGAGCCGGTGCAGCCCGTACGGTCGGTGCCGTCGGAGCGGTCCACGCCATCCGTGCGGGCCGTGCAGACACCCGTACCGCCCGCGGGCCGTCGGGCCTCCGCCGTCGTCGTCCCGCTCGCGACCCTGGCCGGAGTCGTCGCCGCCTTCTGCTACGTCGGCGCCGTGGACCCGAACGAGCCGGGCCACTACCCCGTATGCCCGCTCCTCCACTCCACCGGCCTCTACTGCCCCGGCTGCGGTGGCCTGCGCAGCGCCCACGCCGTCGCGCACGGCGACCTCGCCACCGCGATCGGCGCCAACGTCCTCGCCGTCGCCGCGTTCGCGGCCTTCGCCGCCGTCTGGGCGCTCTGGCTCGTACGGACCGTACGCGGCCGCCCCCTGGAGCTGCGGCTCCGGCCCGCCCACGGGTGGTCCCTGGCGGCCCTGGCGCTCTTCTTCACCGTCGTCCGGAACTCGCCCCTCGGGGCCGGGCTGGTGCCATGATCTCCGCCACCGCAGCGCCCCTGCGGATCACGGAAACCACCACGAATGTCCAGGTAGTGGGACCGCGGTCCACCGGATGCGGGCCCTCCGGCCCCGGCCGGATACCATCGCAGTGCTCCACGCAACACCTGGTGGGGCGGCGCCCGACCGGCGCCAACCATCTGCTCCACACCCGTCCCGGAAGGGGGCCGCTCGCGTGAGTGTGCTCGACGAGATCATCGACGGAGTCCGCGCCGACCTCGCCGAGCGGCAGGCGCGTGTCAGCCTCGACGAGCTCAAGGAGCGGGCCGCGAAGGCTCCCCAGGCCAAGGACGGCGTCGCCGCGCTGCGCGGCGACAGCGTCAAGGTGATCTGCGAGGTCAAGCGCTCGAGCCCGTCGAAGGGCGCGCTGGCCGCGATCGCCGACCCCGCCGGGCTCGCCGCCGACTACGAGGCGGGCGGCGCGGCTGTCATCAGTGTGCTGACCGAGCAGCGGAGGTTCGGCGGCTCGCTGGCCGACCTGGAGGCCGTACGGGCGCGGGTCGACGTTCCGCTGCTGCGCAAGGACTTCATCGTCACCTCGTACCAGCTGTGGGAGGCACGGGCGTACGGCGCCGACCTCGCCCTGCTGATCGTCGCCGCGCTCGACCAGGAGGCCCTGGTGTCGCTGGTCGAGCGGGCCGAGTCGATCGGGCTCACCCCGCTCGTCGAGGTGCACGACGAGGAGGAGATCGAGCGGGCGGTGGACGCCGGGGCGCGCGTCATCGGCGTCAACGCGCGGAACCTGAAGACGCTCGAGGTGGACCGCGGGACGTTCGAGCGCATCGCGCCGGAGATCCCCGGGCACATCGTGAAGGTCGCCGAGTCGGGCGTCCGCGGCCCGCACGACCTCATCGCGTACGCGAACGAGGGCGCGGACGCGGTGCTGGTCGGCGAGTCGCTGGTCACCGGCCGCGATCCGAAGGCGGCCGTCGCCGACCTGGTTGCTGCGGGCGCGCACCCGGCGCTGCGGCACGGGCGGGGCTGAGGCCGCGATGCAGGATGTCTACGCGCGGATGGCGCGGCTGGCGCGCGGCTGCAGGCCGCGCGGCTGCCGTGCGCCTGCGCGGCGCGTCCGGGGACGCCGGGTGCGCTATGTGATCGGCTGCGAGCCGGGGCAGGTCAACGGGATGCGATGGCGCCTGGCGGCTGCGCTTTAGCCATCCGGCTGCGTTGGCGGTTCCCGGCGGTTCCCGGCAGTGCCGGGGCCGGTGCCTCCCGCCGGTGGCCCCAGCGAACCCCTGGACTGCCGGGCACCCCTGTGGCCCCTGCGGGTCCGGGGCGCATGGCCCCCGCTGCGGGTGTTGATCGCCCAGTGGTCTTTGGTCTTATGCGGAGCCTGGGCGGCATGCGGCCCCCTACTGAAGACCTGCTGGGCCGCTCCGCGGTAGCCGATGCGGTCCTGCGTCGCAGGGACTGCCTGGGTGCCTGCGGCCGGTGGTCCGCTGCGGAGTTGCCTGGATGGCTCCACCCGGTCGCCCACTGGCCGCCTGCCTGGGTGGTGGTTTCGTGGGTCCCGGGCCCTGTGGCTGGGTGGTCTCTGGCGGAATCAACGGCCTGCCCGCCGTGGTCCTGTGGGTTCTGCTGCCTACGGCGTTCCCGCCGGTGCCTACCGGCCCTGGCCCAGGCCGGTTCGAACCGCGCTGGGAACACCTGGCCGGGCCTAGGCCGGTGCCCGCCCGCCGCCTGTAGGGCTCTCATCCACCCGTCCTTCAAGGCGGGCGGGAGGAGGCCCCGTCGGTTCCGAAGGAACATAGGGGCGGGTGGGCGGGAGGAGGACCTGCCGCGTAGCGGCAGAAGCCAGGGAAGCCCAGCGCAGCCAACGCGTACCTTGTTCACATACCGAGACTTTCGGGGCGCGAGCCCCTTCCGAGGAGTACGTCGGATGTCCTCTGACTTCTTCATCCCCGACCCGGAGGGTCGGATCCCCAGCGCGCAGGGCTACTTCGGCGCGTTCGGCGGCAAGTTCATCCCCGAGGCGCTCGTCGCCGCGGTCGACGAGGTGGCCGCCGAGTACGAGAAGGCGAAGGCCGACCCGGCCTTCGCCGCCGAGCTCGACGAGTTGCTCGTCGACTACACCGGCCGCCCGAGCCCTCTCACCGAGGTGCCCCGGTTCGCCGTACACGCGGGCGGGGCCCGGATCTTCCTGAAGAGGGAAGATCTGAACCACACGGGCTCGCACAAGATCAACAACGTGCTCGGCCAGGCGCTGCTCACCAAGCGCATGGGCAAGACCCGCGTGATCGCCGAGACGGGCGCCGGCCAGCACGGTGTCGCCACGGCCACGGCCTGCGCCCTCTTCGGGCTCGAGTGCGTGATCTACATGGGCGAGATCGACACCCAGCGGCAGGCCCTCAACGTCGCGCGGATGCGGATGCTCGGCGCCGAGGTCGTGGCCGTCAAGTCCGGCAGCCGGACGCTGAAGGACGCGATCAACGAGGCGTTCCGCGACTGGGTCGCGAATGTCGACCGGACGCACTACCTGTTCGGCACGGTCGCCGGGCCGCACCCCTTCCCCGCCATGGTCCGGGACTTCCACCGGGTCATCGGCGTCGAGGCGCGGAGGCAGATCCTGGAGCGTACGGGCCGGCTGCCGGACGCCGTCGCCGCCTGCGTCGGCGGCGGGTCCAACGCGATCGGGCTGTTCCACGCCTTCATCCCGGACGAGAAGGTCCGTCTCGTCGGCATGGAGGCCGCGGGTCACGGCGTCGAGTCCGGCGAGCACGCCGCGACCCTGAGCGTCGGCGAGCCCGGCATCCTGCACGGCTCGCGCTCGTACGTCCTCCAGGACGAGGAAGGCCAGATCACCGAGCCGTACTCGATCTCGGCGGGCCTGGACTACCCCGGCATCGGTCCCGAGCACTCGTACCTCAAGGACGCGGGCCGCGCCGAGTACCGCCCGGTCACGGACGACGAGGCGATGCAGGCGCTGCGGCTGCTGTCGCGGACCGAGGGCATCATTCCGGCCATCGAGAGCGCCCACGCGCTCGCCGGGGCGCTCGACCTGGGCCGGGAGCTGGGGAAGGACGGCCTGATCCTGGTGAATCTGTCGGGCCGCGGCGACAAGGACATGGACACGGCCGCCCGCTACTTCGGGCTGTACGACACGGACGCGACGGTCGAGGCCGACGGGGACGGCGGGATCGCCGAGATCCGGGAGGACACGAAGTGAGCGGGAACATCAAGCTGTTGAGCGACACCCTCGCGGCCGCCAAGGCCGAGGGACGGTCCCCGCTCATCGCCTACCTTCCGGCCGGGTTCCCGACCGTCGACGGCGGCATCGATGCGGTCAAGGCGGCTTTCGACGGCGGCGCCGACGTCGTCGAGGTCGGGCTGCCGCACAGCGACCCGGTCCTCGACGGGCCGGTCATCCAGACCGCCGATGACATCGCACTGCGCGGCGGCGTGAGGATCGCGGACGTGCTGCGCACGGTCCGCGAGGCCCACGGGGCGACCGGGAAGCCGGTGCTCGTCATGACGTACTGGAACCCGATCGACCGGTACGGCATCGAGCGCTTCGCCGCCGAGCTGGCCGGGGCCGGGGGAGCGGGCTGCATCCTGCCCGACCTGCCGGTGGAGGAGTCCGAGGTGTGGCGGAAGGCGGCGGAGCAGCACGGTCTCGCGACGGTCTTCGTCGTCGCGCCCAGCAGCCGCGACGACCGGCTCGCGAAGATCACGGCGGCCGGCACGGGCTTCGTGTACGCGGCGTCGCTGATGGGTGTGACAGGTACGCGGGAGTCGGTGGGCGCGCAGGCCCAGGACCTGGTACGGCGCACCCGGGCGACGACCGAGCTGCCGGTGTGCGTCGGGCTCGGGGTCTCCAACGCCGACCAGGCCGCGGAGGTGGCCGGGTTTGCGGACGGCGTGATCGTCGGCTCGGCCTTCGTCAAGCGGATGCTGGACGCGCCCGACGCCGAGGCGGGTCTTGCGGGGGTCCGGGCGCTCGCGGGGGAGCTGGCGGAGGGTGTGCGCCGCAGAGCCTGAGGCGGAGCGCCTGAGGCGGAGCTGCCTGGGGCGGTAGCTCGTAAGGGTGGATCTGTGACCGGGGAGGCACGCTGGTGCCTCCCCGGTTCGTTTCCCCGGGTGTGAGCGAGAAGAACCGTGAGGGTAAGCGCAGCGCACGCGAGCGGCTGCAGGAAGAGCGCGAGCGGGACCGGGTCCGCGAGAAGCGCAGGCGTGCGCTGATCGTCGGCGTGGCCGGCGTCGCCGTGCTCGGTATCGCCGCGGGTGTCGGCTTCGCGGTGTCGCAGGCGGGGGGTGACGGGGACGGGCCCGTGGTCGCGCCGACGGGCGCGAACGGCGAGGACAGCCTCGCGATCCCGGTCGGCAGGGCCTCGGCGCCGTCCACTCTCACCGTCTACGAGGACTTCCGCTGCCCGGCGTGCGGCCAGTTCGAGAACGGCTTCCGGGACACGATCCACGAGCTGCAGGACAAAGGGCAGCTCAAGACCGAGTACCACCTGGCGACGATCATCGACGGCAACCTGGGCGGCAGCGGCTCCCGTAACGCGGCCAACGCCGCGGCGTGCGCGCAGGACGCCGGAAAGTTCCAGGCGTACCACGACGTGCTCTACCGGAACCAGCCGCCGGAGCAGGACGACGCCTTTGCCAACAAGGGCCGTCTGATCGAGCTGGCGGGCAAGGTCGAAGGGCTGGCCACGGCCGAGTTCAGGAAGTGCGTGAACGAGGGCAGCCACGACGGCTGGGTGGACAAGTCCAACAGCGCCTTCACCAGCTCCGGCCACCGGGGCACGCCGACGGTCCTTCTCAACGGCAAGGACGTCAACAGCAACCAGCAGGACCCGCTGACACCGGAGAAGCTGAAGAAGACGGTCGAGGACACCGCGCAGCAGAAGTCCTGACGCGTCGCATCGTGGGGCCGCACCGGATGCCGCCGCTCTCCAACCGGGGATCCAACCGGGGATCCGACCGGGTTCCCGCCGGGGAGACGGCGGCATCCGGCGTCCTGGCGAGCGATACGGCCGGGCGCCGATGTGGCGGCCGGGCTGGGCCGCGGGTACGGGCGCACGGTAGGTTCGGATCTGCCATGGACCTCGCATACATTCCCAGCCCGTCGACCGGCGTGATCCACCTCGGACCGGTCCCGCTGCGCGGCTACGCGTTCTGCATCATCATCGGCGTCTTCCTCGCCGTCTGGCTCGGCGGCCGCCGGTGGGTCGCCCGGGGCGGCCTGTCCGGGACGGTGGCGGACATCGCCGTCTGGGCGGTGCCGTTCGGCCTGGTCGGCGGACGCCTCTATCACGTGATCACCACGTACGAGCCGTACTTCGGCAAGGACGGCAACTGGGTCGACGCGTTCAAGATCTGGGAGGGCGGCCTCGGTATCTGGGGCGCGATCGCCCTGGGCGCGGTCGGCGCGTGGATCGGCTGCCGGCGCCGGGGGATCCCGCTCCCGGCCTACGCGGACGCGGTCGCGCCCGGCATCGCCTTCGCCCAGGCGATCGGGCGCTGGGGCAACTGGTTCAACCAGGAGCTGTACGGGCGGGCGACCGACCTGCCGTGGGCGCTGAAGATCGACGGCGACCCGGACAGCGGCCGGATCGCCGGGACGTACCACCCGACCTTCCTGTACGAGTCGCTGTGGTGCGTGGGCGTGGCGCTGCTGGTCCTCTGGGCCGACCGGCGCTTCAAGCTGGGGCACGGGCGGGCTTTCGCGCTGTACGTGGCCGCGTACACGGTGGGGCGCGGCTGGATCGAGTACATGCGCATCGACGAGGCCCACCACATCCTGGGCGTCCGGCTCAACGTCTGGACGTCGGTCGTCGTCTTCCTGGCCGCCGTCACCTACATGATCATCTCGGCGAGGCGCAGGCCGGGGCGCGAGACCGTGGTCGAACCGGCGGCGGAGGCCGCGCGGGCGGAGAAGGCGGAGGCGGCGCAGAGCGACGGCTCCGCGGCGGCCGACGAGGCCGACCCGGCGGAGGCCGGGGCCGCCTCGGACGGCGACGCGGATCCGGCTGCGGACGGCGAGCCCGCCGCCGAGGCCGACGCGGATGCCGACCGCGGCGCGGCCGCGGAGAAGGACGAGGCGGACTCCGCCTCGGAGGCGGAAGCAGGCGCCTCGAAGAAGCGCTGACCGCTCACGCCGCAGGCTTTACGGCCGCCGGCCCGCCCAAGCGGACCGGCGGCCGTCCCGCGTCCGGCCCCAGCCCAAGGCCCCACCCGAAGGCCACCACGCTCACCCGGTGCCGCAGGCAGGGGCGCAAGGGCCGCCCGAGGTTCCGCCGCACCGGACTGTCCGCGGCTTCGTGCAGCTCACCCGGGGCGGTGACAGGTCGGTGACAGGGCGGTGACGCTGCGCCGTGTCCCCGAAGCTCGCAGCAAGCGGCCGACGGCCCGGAACGCCCGGTCGCGCGCGGCGCCGCAGCGTGCGGTCGGCGGCGCTCCCCCGTGGTCCGCTGAAGCTCTTCGCGGGAGAAGTCGCAGGTCAGGGCGGTAAGTTCGGCCTTCCTTGCTAGCGGATCTTGGGGAATCGTGCGTACCTTCGAAGCGTTGGGGCAAGGGCGCAAGCCCGGATGCCCGTTGGTCCGGGGAAAGCCGGGGGGACCCCAGGGGACTCCGGAGGAGGAAGGAGCACCAGGGGCGATGTCCGTCATCGATTCCACAGCCGATCTGCACCAGGCGCACCGCGACAACCACACCCACCGCGACGTCAACGGTGGCTGGCTGCGCCCCGCGGTCTTCGGTGCCATGGACGGGCTCGTCTCCAACCTCGCGCTGATCAGCGGCGTCGCCGGGGGGAGCGTGTCGTCCGGCACCATCGTGATCACCGGTCTCGCCGGGCTCGCCGCCGGGGCCTTCTCGATGGCCGCCGGTGAGTACACCTCCGTCGCCTCCCAGCGCGAGCTGGTCCTCGCCGAGCTGGAGGTGGAGCGGCGCGAGCTGCGCAGCCACCCCAAGGACGAGCAGAAGGAGCTCGCCGCGCTGTACGAGTCGCGGGGCGTCGAGCCGAAGCTCGCGCGCGAGGTCGCCAAGCAGTTGTCCAAGGATCCCGAGCAGGCGCTGGAGATCCATGCGAGGGAGGAGCTCGGGATCGACCCCTCGGACCTTCCCTCGCCGGCTGTCGCGGCCGTATCGTCGTTCGGGTCCTTCGCACTGGGCGCGCTGCTGCCCGTACTGCCGTACCTGCTCGGGGCCACGACGCTGTGGCCCGCCGCCCTGCTGGCGCTGCTCGGGCTCTTCGCCTGTGGCGCCGTCGTGGCCAGGGTCACGGCCCGCATGTGGTGGTACAGCGGGCTCCGACAGTTGATACTGGGTGGGGCCGCGGCTGCGGTCACCTACGGGCTCGGTGTGCTCTTCGGCACCGCCGTCGGTTAGCGCGGGCGCAGGACGGCGGGCAGGGCCTCGGGCGGTCCGGCCGCAGCCACAGGTTTCTCATCGGTTTCAGCTCGTTTACGAATGGGCATGAGCCCGAAGCGCTTCAGGCAGTGTCGCCTTCAGCGCCCTGGGGTAGCGGATGTCGATCCGTCCGTGTTCGCCCCCCTCCTCACCGCACCCGGGCGGTGTCCGCATGTTGGAATGAAGCATCCGCTTCTCGAGAAGCGGGCCATCATGTAACCTGCACGAAAATTTGCTGCGCAGAGGGCCAACGTCGTCCCTCGGCACTGACACTGCCACGACGACGACGGGAGAGCCGATGCGTTCCGCGTCCACGCACTCGACCAGCGGCGCCACTGCCGCCTGGTCGCCCATGGACGGGCGCCCCGCCCCGCAGGGAATGTACGACCCGCGCAACGAGCACGACGCCTGCGGTGTCGGCTTCGTGGCCACCCTCACCGGCGAGGCCAGCCACGAGCTCGTGGAGCAGGCTCTCACCGTGCTGCGCAACCTCGAGCACCGCGGTGCCACCGGCTCCGACCCGGACTCCGGCGACGGCGCGGGCATCCTGCTGCAGATCCCGGACGCCTTCCTGCGTGAGACCGTCGGATTCGCCCTGCCCGAGGCCGGCTCGTACGCCGTCGGCATCGCCTTCCTGCCCGCGGACGGCCCCGGTGGCGCGGACGCCGCCACCCGCATCGAGACCATCGCCGCCGAGGAGGGCCTGAGCGTCCTCGGCTGGCGCGAGGTGCCCGTCGCCCCCGAGATGCTCGGCAGCGGCGCCCGCGCCACCATGCCCGCCTTCCGCCAGCTGTTCGTCGCGGACCGGGACGGTACGGCGAGCGGCATCGCCCTCGACCGCAAGGCGTTCGTGCTGCGCAAGCGCGCCGAGCGCGAGTCCGGGGTCTACTTCCCCTCGCTCTCCGCGCGGACCATCGTCTACAAGGGCATGCTCACCACCGGGCAGCTCGAGCCGTTCTTCCCCGACCTGTCCGACCGCCGCTTCGCCACCGCCGTCGCGCTGGTCCACTCGCGCTTCTCGACGAACACCTTCCCGAGCTGGCCGCTGGCCCACCCGTACCGGTTCGTCGCCCACAACGGCGAGATCAACACCGTCCAGGGCAACCGCAACTGGATGCGGGCGCGCGAGTCGATGCTGGCCAGCGAGCACTTCGGGGAGAAGGCCCTCGAGCGGACCTTCCCCGTGTGTACGCCCGGGGCCTCGGACTCCGCGTCCTTCGACGAGGTCCTGGAGCTGCTCCACCTCGGCGGGCGCTCGCTGCCGCACGCGGTGCTGATGATGGTCCCCGAGGCGTGGGAGAACCACTCCTCCATGGACCCGGCCCGCCGCGCCTTCTACCGCTTCCACTCCACGATGATGGAGCCCTGGGACGGCCCCGCCTGCGTCACCTTCACCGACGGCACCCAGGTCGGCGCCGTACTCGACCGCAACGGCCTGCGCCCCGGCCGCTACTGGGTCACCGACGACGGCCTCGTCGTGCTCTCCTCCGAGGTCGGCGTGCTCGACATCGACCCCTCCAAGGTCGTCCGCAAGGGCCGCCTCCAGCCGGGCCGGATGTTCCTCGTCGACACCGCCGAGCACCGCATCATCGAGGACGACGAGATCAAGGCGCAGCTCGCCGCCGAGCAGCCCTACGAGGAGTGGCTCGAGGCCGGGCTCATCGACGTCGAGGACCTGCCCGAGCGCGAGCACATCGTCCACACCCACGCCTCGGTCACCCGCCGCCAGCAGACCTTCGGCTACACCGAGGAGGAGCTGCGCGTCCTCCTCGCGCCGATGGCCAAGACCGGCGCCGAGCCGATCGGTTCGATGGGCACCGACTCGCCGATCGCCGCGCTGTCCGAGCGCCCCCGGCTGCTCTTCGACTACTTCACCCAGCTGTTCGCGCAGGTCACCAACCCGCCGCTGGACGCCATCCGCGAGGAGCTCGTCACCTCGCTGATCTCCTCGCTCGGCCCGCAGGGCAACCTGCTCGAGCCGAACGCGGCCTCCTGCCGCAGCGTCACCCTGCCGTTCCCGGTGATCGACAACGACGAGCTGGCCAAGCTCATCCACATCAACGCCGACGGCGACCTGCCCGGCTTCAAGGCCGTGACCCTCTCCGGCCTCTACCGGGTCGGCGGCGGAGGCGAGGCGCTGGCCGCCCGGATCGCCGAGATCTGCGCCGAGGCCGACTCCGCCATCGCCGGCGGCGCCCGCCTCATCGTGCTCTCCGACCGGCACTCGGACGCCGAGCACGCGCCGATCCCGTCGCTGCTGCTCACCTCCGCGGTCCACCACCACCTGATCCGTACGAAGCAGCGCACCCACGTCGGGCTGCTGGTCGAGGCCGGTGACGTCCGCGAGGTGCACCACGTCGCGCTGCTCATCGGCTACGGTGCCGCGGCCGTCAACCCGTACCTCGCCATGGAGTCGGTCGAGGACCTGGTCCGCGCGGGCACCTTCCTGCCCGGCGCCGACGCCGAGACCGCGATCAAGAACCTCATCAAGGCGCTGGGCAAGGGCGTGCTGAAGGTGATGTCCAAGATGGGCATCTCCACCGTCGCCTCCTACCGCGGCGCGCAGGTCTTCGAAGCGGTCGGTCTGGACGAGGAGTTCGTGGACGCGTACTTCCACGGCACCGCCACGAAGATCGGCGGCGCGGGCCTGGACGTCATCGCCCGCGAGGTCGCCGAGCGGCACGCCAAGGCGTATCCGGCCTCCGGCATCGCCCCGGCGCACCGCACGCTGGACATCGGCGGCGAGTACCAGTGGCGCCGCGAGGGCGAGCCGCACCTCTTCGACCCGGAGACGGTCTTCCGGCTGCAGCACTCCACGCGCTCCCGCCGCTACGACATCTTCAAGCAGTACACCGAGCGCGTGGACCACCAGTCCGAGCGGCTGATGACGCTGCGCGGCCTGTTCGGCTTCAAGAGCGACCGCGAGCCGATCTCGATCGACGAGGTCGAGCCGGTCAGCGAGATCGTCAAGCGCTTCTCCACCGGCGCCATGTCGTACGGCTCCATCTCCAAGGAGGCGCACGAGACCCTCGCCATCGCCATGAACCGGCTGGGCGGCAAGTCCAACACCGGTGAGGGCGGCGAGGACCCGGACCGTCTGTACGACCCGGCCCGCCGCTCCGCGATCAAGCAGGTCGCCTCCGGCCGCTTCGGCGTGACCAGCGAGTACCTGGTCAACTCCGACGACATCCAGATCAAGATGGCGCAGGGCGCGAAGCCCGGCGAGGGCGGCCAGCTGCCGGGGCACAAGGTGTACCCGTGGGTGGCCAAGACCCGGCACTCGACGCCGGGCGTGGGGCTCATCTCTCCGCCGCCGCACCACGACATCTACTCCATCGAGGACCTGGCCCAGCTGATCCACGACCTGAAGAACGCCAACCCGCAGGCGCGCATTCACGTCAAGCTGGTCTCGGAGGTCGGAGTCGGCACCGTCGCCGCCGGTGTCTCCAAGGCGCACGCGGACGTCGTGCTGATCTCGGGACACGACGGCGGTACGGGCGCCTCGCCGCTCACCTCGCTGAAGCACGCGGGCGGCCCCTGGGAGCTGGGCCTGGCCGAGACCCAGCAGACGCTGCTGCTCAACGGCCTGCGCGACCGTATCGTCGTGCAGACCGACGGCCAGCTGAAGACCGGCCGTGACGTGGTCGTCGCCGCGCTGCTCGGCGCCGAGGAATTCGGCTTCGCGACCGCACCGCTGGTGGTCTCCGGCTGCGTGATGATGCGCGTCTGCCACCTGGACACCTGCCCGGTCGGCATCGCCACCCAGAACCCGGTGCTGCGCGAGCGGTACAACGGCAAGGCCGAATTCGTCGTGAACTTCTTCGAGTTCATCGCCGAAGAGGTCCGCGAGCTGCTGGCCGAGCTGGGCTTCCGTACGCTCGAGGAGGCCGTCGGCCACGCCGAGGTCCTCGACACCCGGCGGGCCGTGAACCACTGGAAGGCGCAGGGCCTGGACCTCGAGCCGCTGCTGCACGTGCCGGACCTGCCGGACGGCGCCGTACGCCACCAGGCCGTCGAGCAGGACCACGGTCTGGAGAAGGCGCTCGACAACGAGCTGATCAAGCTCGCGGCCGACGCCCTGACCGCGGACACCGCCGAGGACGCGCAGCCCGTCCGCGCGCAGGTCGCCATCCGCAACATCAACCGCACCGTCGGCACCATGCTGGGCCACGAGGTGACGAAGAAGTTCGGTGGCGCGGGCCTGCCCGACGACACCATCGACATCACCTTCACCGGCTCCGCGGGCCAGTCGTTCGGCGCCTTCGTGCCGCGCGGCGTCACCCTGCGCCTGGAGGGCGACACCAACGACTACGTCGGCAAGGGCCTCTCCGGCGGCCGCCTCGTCGTCCGCCCGGACCGGGGCGCCGACCACCTGGCCGAGTTCTCGACCATCGCGGGCAACACCATCGCGTACGGCGCGACCGGCGGCGAGATCTTCCTCCGCGGCCGGGTCGGCGAGCGCTTCTGCGTCCGCAACTCCGGGGCGACGGTGGTGTCCGAGGGCGTGGGCGACCACGGCTGCGAGTACATGACCGGTGGCAACGCGGTCGTCCTCGGGTCGACCGGCCGCAACTTCGCGGCCGGCATGTCGGGCGGCTTCGCGTACGTCATCGACCTGGACGCCGACAACGTCAACAAGGACCTGGTGCCGGCCGTCGGGCCGCTGGACGCCGACGACCGGCAGTGGCTGCACGATGTCGTGCGCCGCCACCACGAGGAGACCGGCTCCACCGTCGCCGAGAAGCTCCTCGTCGACTGGGACACGGCCGTGACCCGCTTCAGCAAGGTCACGCCGGCCACGTACAAGGCAGTGCTCGCCGCCAAGGACGCCGCCGAGCGAGCCGGGCTCTCCGAGTCCGAGACCCACGAGAAGATGATGGAGGCGGCGACCAATGGCTGACCCCAAGGGCTTCCTGACCACCGGGCGCGAAGTCGCCGAGACCCGTCCGGTCGAGGAGCGCGTCAAGGACTGGAACGAGGTCTACAAGCCGGGCTCGCTGCTGCCCATCATCAGCAAGCAGGCCGGCCGCTGCATGGACTGCGGCATCCCGTTCTGCCACAACGGCTGCCCGCTCGGGAACCTCATTCCCGAGTGGAACGACTTCGCCTACCGCGAGGACTGGAGCGAGGCCAGCGAGCGGCTGCACGCCACCAACAACTTCCCGGAGTTCACCGGGCGGCTGTGCCCGGCCCCGTGCGAGTCGGCCTGCGTGCTGGGCATCAACCAGCCCGCGGTGACCATCAAGAACGTCGAGGTCACCATCATCGACAAGGCGTGGGAGACCGGTGACGTCACCCCGCAGCAGCCGGAGCGTCTCTCCGGCAAGACCGTCGCCGTCATCGGCTCGGGCCCGGCAGGGCTCGCGGCCGCCCAGCAGCTGACCCGGGCCGGCCACACCGTCGCGGTGTACGAGCGCGCCGACCGTATCGGCGGCCTGCTGCGCTACGGCATCCCCGAGTTCAAGATGGAGAAGCGCCACATCAACCGCCGCATCGAGCAGATGCGCGCGGAGGGCACCAAGTTCCGTACGGGCGTGGAGATCGGCCGCGACATCAACGCGGCCAAGCTGCGCAACCGCTATGACGCGGTCGTCATCGCGGCCGGTGCCACCACCGCGCGCGACCTGCCGGTGCCGGGGCGCGAGCTGTCCGGGATCTACCAGGCGATGGAGTACCTGCCGCTGTCCAACAAGGTGCAGGAGGGCGACTTCGTCGCCCCGCCGATCACCGCGGAGGGCAAGCACGTCGTCGTCATCGGCGGCGGCGACACCGGCGCGGACTGCGTCGGCACGGCCCACCGGCAGGGCGCGGCCTCCGTCACCCAGCTGGAGATCATGCCGAGGCCGGGCGAGGAGCGGAACGCCAACCAGCCCTGGCCGACCTTCCCGATGCTCTACAAGGTCACCTCGGCCCACGAGGAGGGCGGCGAGCGGGTCTACTCCGTCTCCACCACCCACTTCGAGGGCGACGAGGACGGCAACGTGCAGTTCCTGCACCTGATCGAGGTGGAGTTCAAGGACGGCAAGCTGGAGCAGAAGCCGGGAACCGAGCGGAAGATCCCGGCCCAGCTCGTCACGCTGGCCATGGGCTTCACCGGCACGGACCAGGAGAACGGCCTGGTCCAGCAGTTCGGACTTGAGCTGGACGCCCGCGGCAACATCGCGCGCGACGCCGACTTCGCGACCAACGTGCCCGGCGTCTTCGTCGCCGGTGACGCGGGCCGCGGCCAGTCACTGATCGTCTGGGCGATCGCCGAGGGCCGCTCCGCCGCCCGCGGTGTGGACCGGTTCCTCACCGGCGCGAGCTCGCTCCCGGCCCCGATCCGTCCGACGGACCGCGCGCTGACGGTCTGAGCCACGAGCGTTCCGTACAACGGCGTACGGACGGAACCGCGGCGCCTGCCTCTCTCCCGACCGGGGGCAGGCGCCGCGGGCGGTTCCGGTAAGGACGCGTCGTCAGGACCGGCCGTCAGGCGTAGACCCGCTCCACGAACTCCGCGAGCTGGTCGTCGCTGATGTTCCGCGCCAGGTTCTGCTCGCTGACCATCCCGACCAGGCGGTGGCTGTCGCGGACGTCGATCACCGGGAGCCGCTTGATCTGGTGGGTCTCCATCATCTCCAGGCACTCGGTGATGGGGGCGTCGGCGTCGATCCAGTGCAGCGGTCCCGAGAGCTGCGATGCCTTGGTCTTCGACAGGTCCATGCCCTCGGCACAACACTGCACCACGATGTCGCGGTCGGTGATGATGCCCTTGAGCCGGTCGTCCGTGCCGCAGATCGGGAGGCTTCCGACGTTCAGGTCACGCATCATGCGTGCGGCGTCGAGCATCGACTCGTTCTCGCCGATGCACTGCGTGCCCTCGGTCATGATGTCCCGGACCCTCAGGGTTTCTGCTGTGGCCATGGCGAGTCCTTCCCTTCCGTTCGTTCTTCCTCTGCCAGGTCCTTGAACTGCCGCAGGTCTTCCCGGACCAGCCGTTCGATCGCACTGGCCTGCGCGAATCCCTTCGGGCCGCCGAACGTCTCCTTGACCGTGTCCGGGTCGTACTCCACCCGCACCTGGACGCGGGTGTGCTCCGGATCGAGCGGGAGGACCGAGAAAGTGCCCTGGAGGTGGGCACCGTTCGTGGTCCGCCACATCATCAACCGGCCCTGGCCCCGGTCGAGTATCTCGGTGTCGAGTCCGTAAACCCTGTCGCCCGCGTCGATGTCCAGGTGCGCGCGGTGTACGCCCTCGGTACGGGCGTTGCGGACGCCGCCCACGAAGCGCGGATAGTCCTCCACGCGGTGCAGGCAGTCCCACGCAACCTTCGCTGGTACGTCGATGTCGATCTGCTCTTCGAGCGTGCTCATCGCCAGACCTCCAACCTGTTATCCAGCGTGCGCCGCCGGGCCCGGGGATGCGACTCGAGTGGGGGCGGGAGTCGGCGGCGGAGGATCGTCTTTCGTCTCTTTGCGTCAACGGCGCCGTACGGACCGTGACGGCGCATCGTCGTCGTATCAGGTGTCGCATTCCAGAACGGTCCGGCACAGCCCGCAGCGGGCCCGCACTCTTCCCCGTACCGGCACCCGGATGCGCTGGTGGCAGGTCGGACACGGGAAGGTCACCCGCAGCGGGGCCTGCCCCTCGAAGGCGTACCCGCTGCCGGACGCGGGCGCGCTGACCGCCGCCCCGGCCCCGCGCAGGTCCTGCACGGACCGGCGGTCCCGCGCGTACCGGCGGCGTCCGGCCCAGCCGCAGGCGGTCAGCGGCGGCTGCTGCCCGTCGCGCAGCGCGAGTGCCTTCCCCGCCGTGTACGCGGTGTACGCCTGCGGGCTGGTGAACCAGGGCGACGGGTCCTCGCCGAAGACGATGGCGCGCTTGGCGAGGACGTACCCGAACTCCTCCGGGGTGAGATAGCCGAGCTTCTGCGAGGAGACGGCGTCCTCGCGGAAGGCGTCGAGCAGCAGCCAGCCCGTGCCGAGGTACGCGGTGGCGGTGTCGGTCAGGATCTCGTTGTTGCGGACGCCGTCGAAAGCCAGATCGAGGCGGTGCAGGTAGACATGCATCACCTCGTGCGCGAGGGCGGCGCCGATGTCCTGGCGGTGGGTCTTGAAGCGGCTGTTCAGCTCGATGAAGTACTCGGGGCCCGCGGCGAGTTCGACGTTCGCGGCGTGGTGCATGTCCCGGAAACTCACGATGATGCGGGCGTCGGGCAGGCGCAGATGCTGCACCATCGCGCGGGCCACGCGCTGCACCCCGAGGTAGAGGTCGTCGATGTCGGCGAAGGCCACGTCGGCGGGGAGGATGCTGGTGGAGAAGGTGTGCACGGTGTCGTACGAGAGCCGCTTGAAGATCGCGGTGATGGACTCCCGCACGGTCTCGATGTGCGGATAGCCGTGCACCACGTCGCTGCCCGTTCCCACGCCCACGCGTCAACTGTACGTGCGGTCGTCCCGGACGGGACAAGGAAAATCGCGCCCGGCCGGAGGGGCTCCGGCCGGGGCGCCGGAGGGTCTCCGGAGCCGGTCGGCGGCGATCCGGAGCCCGCTCGGCCACCGCTGGCCTGAACGCCCCGAAGAATCTGGCCCGTTGGGGCCCCTTGTCATGCGCGCGTCCCGATCCAGATAATCCAATGGCACTTTTTGCGGACTCATCCCCAGGGTTCCTTCAAGGTCTCCCTGGTTGGCATGGGCCTGCCAGAAATTGCGCGAAACCCCCCACGAAAGGACATCCGTTGAACACCTTCGGTAAGACTCTCAGAAGAAGCGTCGCCGCCGGTGCAGTCGCACTGGCCGCCTTCAGCCTGCAGCCGCTGTCGGCGCAGGCGCAGCCCGCGCCGGACGCGAGCGCCGCACCGCCCGTCGTCGGCGGAACGCGCGCGGAGCAGGGCGAGTTCCCGTGGATGGTCCGCCTCTCCATGGGCTGTGGCGGCGCTCTCTACAGCAAGACGATCGTGCTCACGGCCGCCCACTGTGTGGACGGCTCCGGTCCGGACACGAGCATCACCGCCACGGCGGGCGTCGTGGACCTCCAGGACTCGAACGCGATCAAGGTCAAGTCCACCGAGGTCCTCCAGGCCCCGGGCTACAACGGCACCGGCAAGGACTGGGCGCTGATCAAGCTCGCCCAGCCGATCGAGAACGTCCCGACCCTGCCGATCGCCGAGAGCAACGCGTACGACAAGGGCGAATTCGGCGTCGCGGGTTGGGGCGCCGACAAGGAGGGCGGGAATCAGCAGCGGTACCTGCTGAAGGCCACCGTGCCCTTCGTCGACGACGGCACCTGCAAGGGCGCGTACCCGGACCTGGTGGAGGGCGAGGAGATCTGCGCCGGTCTCATGGACACCGGCGGCGTGGACACCTGCCAGGGTGACTCCGGCGGCCCGATGTTCCGCAAGGACGACGGCGGTGCCTGGGTCCAGGTCGGCATAGTCAGCTGGGGCGAGGGCTGCGCCCGGCCGGGCAAGCCCGGTGTCTACACCGAGGTGAGCCACTTCGCGGCCGACATCAAGAAGGGCGCGGACGAGCTCGGCGGCTGATCCACGGCCGGCTTCGGCGCCCGCGCTTGCGGCGCGGGCGCCGGTTCCCTGGATGGGGCGGTCACTTCCGTGTCCGGAGGTGACCGCTCCGCCATGAGGTGGACCCGCATCGCCGGCCTTCGCGACCACAACCTGGTCGCGAAGGCCGACGTCACGCTCCGCACCGAATTCGGGGGCTAGTCGTGGTCGTTGCCTCGCACCTAGCCGGTGCAGCCGGTCGGGATGACCGGGCTGCCGGTGCAGTTGGTGGGAATGTTGTTGGTGATGGCGGATCCGACCGCGGAGAAGGCGGTGTTGGTCCAGACGCCACCGGGGGCGAGGTCGGAGACGTTGCGGGTGATACTGCTCTGGGTCAGCGTGACGGTGCCACCGTTGTTGAACAGGCCCCCGGCCTGGGAACCGGTGTCGATGATCTCGTTGTCGTTGAGGCTGATCCTGTTCAGTGTCAGCGCGGCAGCCACGTTGTTGAAGATACCGGCGCCCCTGGAAAACACCGCCCCCTGAGCGTTGATGGTGTTGTCGCTGACGCTGCTGCTCCTGAGCGTCAGCGAGCCCGAGTTCGTGATGCCGGCGCCTTCCACGCCCCCGCCGGCGGGGGCGTTGATGGTGTTGCGGCTGATGACGCTGCCGGTCACGGTCAGGGTGCCGTCGTTGTCGATGCCTCCGGCGGAACCGCTGATGTTATTGACGATGTTGTCGATGATGGAGCTGCTGTTGATGGTGATGGTGCCGCTGTCGAAGTGCAGCCCCCCGCCCTCCAGGTCTGAGGTGTTGTTGTTGATGAGGCTGGTGCTGATGGTGATGGCCCCGGTGGAGCTGTCGTTGTTGATGGCCCCACCCTCGGTGTCGCTGTGGTTGTCGGTGAGGCGGGAGCGGTTCACGGTCAGCGCTCCCTGACTGTCGATTCCTCCGCCGTGGCGCGCGGCGTTGACGGTGAAAATACTCCTGTCGACCGTGGCCGTGCCGAAGTTGCGGACGCCGCCGCCGTCCGAGTTGATGGCGGCGTTGTCGAAGAAGGTGGTTGTGGTGGCGCTGAGGCTTCCGCCCGCCTCGACGAGGACCCCGGCGCCGCCTGCGGTGGTGAGGCCGCCCCTGATGGTGAGGCTCCGGAGGGTGAGGTCACCGTCGGAGTCGACCTTCAGAATGCGGAAGTTCTCGCCGGCGCCGCCGTCACGAACGATGGTGGCCCCGTTGCCGATGATGGTGATGGGGGAGCTGATGACCGGCAGGCCGTTTTCGGGGTCGCCGGGGTCGGGGTCTGTGAGGTTGTAGGTGCAGCCGGGGGCGAGGCTGAGGGTGTCTCCGCCGGCCATGTTCGCGTCGTTGATGGCGTCGACCAGGGCGGGTACGGAGCAGGGGACGGGGGTGTCGGCGTGCGCGGGGGTGGTGAGCGCGCCTGCTGCCAGGACAGCGCAAGCCGGTGTGAGGAGGGCTTTGGTCAGATTCATGACAGCCTCTCTTCCGCTGTGCGGTGTGGGGAGCCGCTGTGGAATTGAAGACGCCGGTATCCTTCAGTTGGCGGCGCCAGGAGCTAGGACGGACAACGGCCCGCTCGTGCATGGGAATTTGACTGGGGCCGTTTGTCGTTCGGCATCCCGGCTTGGCACTTGGTGCGGGTATGGGTCCACGACTGGACGTCGACCGGAAGAAGCTGGGTCGGCGAGTGCGGAGACCTGTTGCGCAAGGAAGTACCGGTGTGGGTACATGAAAGTGATGCATGAAAGCCGATTGCGCGACAAGAGCCCTGACTGGGCGCCACTCATACGGTGGAGCGCACGGAATCAATATCCCGCCCTGCGTGCCACCTGAGTTGAACGGTGCATAACCGGCGCACTCCTTGGCGGAATTCGACTCTTGGTTCTTCATCTGATGTCTACACCGAGGTGAGCCACTTCGCGGCCGACATCAAGAAGGGCGCCGACAAGCTCCGCGGCTGATCCATGGGGCGGCGCCCGCGCATACGGCGCGGGCGCCGGTCCCCGTTACGGAGCGGCCATCTCCGGGTCCGGAGGTGACCGCTCCGCGGAACGCAACGTCGGCCTTCGCGACCAGAAAGAATCTGGTTCGTGAAGGCCGACGTCACGCTTTTCGCTCGTTTCGGGGCTCGCGGGCGGTGGCCGCCTCGCCCTTAGCCGGTGCAGCCGGTGGGGATGACCGGGCTGCCCGTGCAGTTGGTGGGGGTGTTGGCGGTGATGGAGGAGCCGACGGCGGAGAATGGGGTGTCGGTCCAGACACCGCCCGGCTGGGCTTGGGAGACGTTGTTGCTGATCCTGCTGCTGGTCAGCGTGACGGTGCCACTGTCGTTGAAGAGTCCTCCGGCCTGGGAGCCCGTGTCGTTGATCTCGTTGCCGCTGAGGCTCGTCCTTTCAAGGGTCAGCGGCGCGAAGCCGTTGTTGATGCCCCCGCCGACAGAAACCGTGGCCCCCTGAGCGTTGATGGTGTTGTCGTCGACCTTGCTGTTCCTGATCGTCAGCGGGCCGAAGTTGTCGAAGCCGCCGCCCTCCACGAACCCGCTGGAGGAATTGATGGTGTTGCCGCTGATGGAGCTGCCGGTCACGGTCATGTTGCCGCTGTTGAAGATGCCTCCGGCGAAGCCGCTGCTCGGGCGGTTGACGGTGTTGTTGGTGATGGTGCTGCCGCCGATGGTGATGGTGCCACTGTCGAAGTCCAGCGCCCCGCCGTCCGAGTTCGAGGTGTTGTTGCTGATGCGGCTGTTGTTGATGTCGATGGCTCCGGTACTGCTGTCGTTGTTGATGCCACCCGCCTCCGTGACGCCATGGTTGCCGGTCAGCCGGGAGGTGGTCACGGTCAGGGCTCCATCGCTGTCGATTGCTCCCCCGTGACGCGCGGTGTTGCCGGTGAAAAGGCTGGTGGTGACCGTGGCTGTTCCGTAGTTGCTGATGCCGCCGCCGTCTTCGCTGCTGCTGTTGACCACGTCGTTGTCGTTGAAGATCGTTGTTTCGGCACTGAGATCCCCGCCCGACTCGACGAGGACGCCGGCGCCGCCTTCGGTGAAATTGGGGCGGCCGCCCCTGATGGTGAGGTTCTCGAGGCCGAGGTCGCCGTTGGCGTCGACCTTCAGGATGCGGAAGTCCTCGCCGGCGCCGCTGTCACGAACGATGGTGGCCCCGTTGCCGACGAGGGTGATGGCGGAGCTGATGACCGGCAGGCCGTTCTCGGGGTCGTTGGGATCGGGGTCGACGAGGTTGTAGGTGCAGCCGGGGCTGAGAATGAGGGTGTCTCCGCCGCCCGTGTTCGCGTCGTTGATGGCCTGGACCAGGTCGGGTACGGAGCAGGCGACGGCAGTGTCGGCGTGCGCGGGAACGGTGAGTGCGCCTGCTGCCAGGACAGCGCAAGCCGGGACGAGGAGTGCTTTGGTCAGATTCATGACAGTCTCTCTTCCGCTGTGCGGTGTGGGAAGCCGCTGTGGAATTGAAGAGGCCGGTAAGCTTCGGATGGCCGGCGCTGAGGAGCTGGGACGGTCAACGGTCCTCTCATGCGTATGAATTGATGAATGGGCCGCTTGGTCGTTCGGCATCCCGGCTTGGCACTCGGTGCGGAATAGGTCCATGGCCGGACGTCGACCGATAGGAACCTGGTCGGCGGGGAGGCGGAGGCCTGTCGCGCAAGGAAGTACCGGAGTGGATACATGAAAGTGACGCATGAAGGCCGATTGGGCGACAAGAGCCCGGACTTGGCGCCACCCGTACGGTCGAGCGCGCGGAAAGAATGCTCCGCCTCACGTACCACCGCGAGTTGACCGGCGCATAACCGGCGCACCTCTTGACGGAATACGCTTTTGTGCTTTTAGTCTGATGACCTTTTATGCGGCTTGACTTCATGGCTTCACGCGTCATCAGCCCCACACCTCTCCGCCTGACCGGAACCGCGGCTGGAGCGCCGACCGAGCCGCCGCGCGATCGTGGTGTCCACCGCGCTCGCCGTAAAAGAGCGGGCCGGGCAGTACGTGGGTCACGGCGGTCGACGAGCCGGGCGTGCGCGGGCTGATCCGCACGCCGCTGCCGGTGGCGACTCGACCCGGCCGAGCTGAGCTACGCGTTCACCGCCCCGGCAGAGGGCGACGCCCTGGGTGGAGCTGCGCAAGGTGGGCGACAGCGGTACCGCCGAGTTCGTCGTCAGCGCGGGGAGCGGCTGGTTCCGTGACCCCGAGACGGCCGACGGCGTACGGTGGCAGCGCCCACGCTCCTCTGGCTCACTCCCGGTGTGCCGCACCACTACGACGCAGACCCGGAGAACGGCTGGGACGAGAGCTTCGTCGACTTCACTGGGCCCGCCGCCACCACGTACACCGAACTCGGCTACATCGATCCGGACCGGCCCGTCGTCCCGCTCGCCGGGGGCAATCCGCTCCTCGAGGTCGAGACCGGCGCCGCCGTCCACGAACTCCTCGTCGCCCTGCGCCGCGACCGCGCCGACCTGGGCGGCGACGGTGACCCCGTCCTCTCTCCGCCACCGAGCTGCCCCTCGCCGCCGTCGCCCGCCGCTGCGGCTACGACGCCCCGGCGTACTTCGGCCGCCTGTTCACCCGCCGCGTCGGCACCGCGCCGGTCCGCTTCCGCGAAAGCAGAGCGGCGCGGTCCCCGGCGGCTGGAGCGACCAGCCCGGATCCGGACAACCAGCCGACGATCACCGGCGAGCCTGGCGCACTGTGCCAAGGGCGACGCATGTCAGTAGCATGACAAGCGCTTGACGGCACGCCGCCACCGAACGAGGGCTGCCCGTCCAGCCCCTGAAGCGCAGTACGGCCGTAGGGGTCGGCCCTGTTACGGTGACGCCGTTTGCCGCTGCCAGCGATCCGCTACGGGAGATTCTGCTCCATGACCGACCAGCCCGACGGGACCGATCGGACCGACCAGCCCGTGAACGCCGCCATCGCCGACGAGGCCGTCCTGGCCGAGCTCACCCGGCTGCGGGAAAGCATCGACAACATCGACGCGGCGGTTGTCCACATGCTGGCCGAGCGCTTCAAGTGCACCCAGCAGGTCGGTCGACTCAAGGCCGACCACCACCTTCCGCCGGCCGACCCGGGCCGCGAGGCCCGCCAGATCGCCCGGCTGCGACAGCTCGCCGAGAGCGCGAAGCTGGATCCGGCGTTCGCGGAGAAGCTGCTGAATTTCATCATCGCGGAGGTCATCCGCCACCACGAGACGATCGCCCGCGGTTAGTCCCCGGACCCGCTCCGGAACACGGCCAGGGGGCCTTCCGCCGGGCGGAAGGCCCCCTGCCGCTACTACCGGCAAGCCCGAGGGGTGACTCAGCGTCACCTGACGGCTGATCCGGCTGATTACCAGCCGTGCTTGTCGAGGTTCTTGCCGTTGTGGTTCTTGCCGTCGTCCTTCTTGTCGTCGTGCTTGTAGTGCTTCTTGTCGTAGTCCTTCTTCCTGTCGTGGTGCTTCTTGTCGTGGTGGTCGGCTTCGGCGTTGATGCAGACGTTGCCGCGGGCCGGGTTGCCAATGGAGATCTGCGTGAGTTCGTTCTCCAGGTCGCCGGGCCCAGGGCTGATGGGGCCACCATCGATGTCGGATTCCTGCTCAGCCGAAGATCCGGTGTTGGCGCAGTTGTTGGACGGCTCGTGCTCGACTTCCTGAACGATGAATCCCGTCGCAATGCCCGAGCTGTTCAGCGCGACGGCCTTGCCATCCGCGTCGGCGAATGCCGTACCTGCCCCGATCGGCGCAAGAGCTGTGACTGCAATGGCCAGGACAGCCAGCTGACTGGTCTTCCCCACGGTACCTCCTCTAGAGAATGTGAGTCCCCCGTCAGAGCAAACGACATGGGACGCCCCAAGTAGCGAAGCCCTGCCCCCACTCATTCATCAAGACGCGAAGAACAAGGCGGAAAGCGCAACCTTTGTGACGAGCGTTCGTTGTATGGAAATGAGGCCGGGTTTTTGCTCCGGATGCCCGGCTATCGGCTTGGTGTCCCCCCGAACGCGGTCGGCCGGTGTGCGGCCGTCGGCCACGCTCGGGTGGCACGGCGGCGGGGTGGGGATTTCACCGACTCGCGAGCCCGCCAGATCGCCCGATTGCGGAACTCGCGGGAGAGCGCGACGCGGGGCCAGGCGTGCGCGGTGCTACTGGGTCAGGCCGGAAAGAGGGCGGGGGCCTTCCGCAGTGCGGAAGGCCCCCGATACCACGGGCTACTACCGGGCCAGGCCGACGGGTGACCAGCGTCACCCGCTCGCTGAACCCGACTGGTGCTACCAGCCGTGCTTGGCGTGGTTCTTCTTGTCGTGGTTCTTGTCGTCGTGCTTGTAGTGCTTCTTGTCGCCGTGGTTCCTCTTGTCGTGGTGCCTGTGGTCGTCGTGGTGGTCGCCACTGGCGTTGACACAGGCGTTGCCGGTAGCCGGGTTGAATGCAGACACCTGCAGGAGTTCGTTCTCCAGGTCGCCGGGACCAGGGCTAACGGGGCCGTCTTCGATCTCGGATTCCTGCTCGGCCGAAGATCCAGTGTTAGCGCAGTTGTTGGACGGCTCGTGCTCGACTTCCTGAATGATGAATCCCGACAGAATGCCGGAGCTGTTGGCCGCGACGGCCTTGGCGTCCGCATCCGCGAATGCTGTACCTGACGCGATCGGCGTAAGAGCTGTGGCCACGATGGCCAGGAGAGCCAGCTGACTGGACTTCCTCACGGAACCTCCTCTAGAGAATGTGAGCCCCCCACCCGAGCAAACGACATGGGCGGCTGCAGGTGGCGAAATCCTGTCCCAGTCATTCGTCATCGGGCCGAGAATGAAGCGTAGGGCGCAACCTCTGTGACCGTGCGTCGTTGACACGGAATGACGGGTGGTCTCACCTTTATGGCGGATAGCGCGAAGCGCGGACATGGAAAAGGGACCCCTTCCGTACGGTGACGGGGTCCCTTGAGGCTGCTGCGTGTTTGCGGTCAGATGGTCGTCGGGTCCTGCTCGACCGCGTACGAGACGAAGGCCGCCCACTCCTCCGGCGAGAAGGCGAGCTGCGGGCCCTGCTTGTCCTTGGAGTCCCGGACGTGGACCGTGCCGGGTATGGACGCGATCTCGACGCAGTTGGGGCCGTCCCCTGTGCTGTAGCTGCTCTTGAACCACTTCAGCTCGGTCATACTTCTCCCCGCAGTTTCTCGATGAACGCCAGTGACTCCTGGGGAGTCAACGCCTGCGCTCGGATGATCCCGTACCGAGCCTCGAAGACCCGGAGCTCTTTCCGGTCGGTGATCACACGGCTGAACTGTTGCACTTCGATTTGGCCCACCTTGGGGCCGTGGTGGGGCTCGAGCAGTTGAAACGGCCCGCTCAAACCTGCGTGGTCCTCGCGGTCCGTCGGCATCACCTGGATCTCCACGTTCCGCAACTGACCAACCTCCAACAAACGTTCGAGCTGTCCTTGCAGGACCATCCTGCCACCGACCGGACGGCGCAGTGTCACCTCATCTTGGACAAAGCTGAGGATCGGGGCGGGCAACCGATTGAAGATCTCCTGGCGGGCCATGCGCGCGGCCACTCGTCGCTCAATGGCCTCCTCGTCCAGCAGTGGCCGGACCAAACGGAAGACCGCCCCGGCGTAGTCCTCGGTCTGCAGCAGACCATGGACGACGGAATTGGCATACGCCCCCAGCTCCACCGCCTCCGCCTCAAGCCGCGCCAGCTCCCGTACCTTCTTCGGGTACCGGGCCTGCTTCACGTCCTCCTTCATCGCGGCCAGCAGCCCGCCCGCGCCCAGCACTTCATCCGCTGCGTTCAGGAACTCCGGCTTCGGGACCCTCCGCCCTCGCTCGACCGAGGAGACCTGCTCCTCCCCGTAGTCGATCTTCTTGCCGAACTCGGCCTGGGTCAGTCCGGCCCGCTCGCGCCACAGCTTGAGCTGTTTGCCGACGGTCTTGAGGACCTCCGAAGCGTCGCCCTCGTCCCAGTCCTGTTCTTCTGCCCCATTGCCCAGCTGTCCGGCACCCGTCATGATCCGTCACCTCCGATGTGCTCGTACTCAACACGGCCGCCGCACGCCCCGTCACGCCCGGCCTCCCGGACGACCGGCCCACGTGTCCGGACAGTCACGCTGCGTACTGGTGGCGTCCCTGGTCAGGTTACGACCGGTTGACCACGCTGAGTGACGTGATTTCGCAAACTCCTTCCCCAACCGCTTCTACCGGCCAAGATGCAGGGCAGGGCCGCCAGTTCACCGTCCGGCTCAGTTCCACCCGCCGGGGCGCGCGCCTCGCCCGTCGACTCGCGACCCAGCAGCTCGCCGCCTGGGGTTGGTCGTACGACACGCGGGCGTCCCGCAGCGCGGCCCAGCTCGTCGCCGAGCTCGCCGCGAACGCGGCGGTTCACGGCCGACTCCCTGGACGGGACTTCCGTCTGCGGCTCACCCACAGCGGCTCCACGCTTCGTATCGAAGCCACCGACACCCGCGTCGAGCGCCGCCCACCGTCCCCTGCCGACCTCGCGCCTCCGCTTCCCGACTCCGAAACCGGCCGTGGGCTGCTCCTTGTCGACGCCCTCGCCGACCGCTGGGGCACCGACGAACACGACACCCTCACCAAGACCGTCTGGTGCGAGCTCGTGCTCAGGCCCTGACGGCCCCGGGTCCGGGCGGGTCTCCACTCGACCCCTGCGCCGCCCGCAGGGCATGCGGCAGCATGGCCACATGTCCGTACTCACGCGCGACGAAGCGCAGACCCGAGCCCGCCTCCTCGACGTGCGGCGTTACGCGATCGATCTCGATCTGACGCGCGGCGAGGAGCTGTTCCGCTCCAGTACCGTCATCGCGTTCACCGCGAGCGAGCCCAGCGACACGTTCGTCGAACTGCGTCCGGACACCCTCCACAGCGCCGTACTCGACGGGCAGGAGCTCGATACGGCGGCGCTGGCCGGCGGACGGCTGCCGCTCACCGGGCTCGGCGCGGGTGAGCACGAGCTGCGCATCGTCGCCGACATGCGCTACTCCCGGACCGGCGAGGGCATGCACCGCTTCACGGACCCGGCGGACGGCGAGACGTACCTCTATACCATGTGCTGCATGACGGACGCGCCCGGCGTCTTCGCGGCCTTCGACCAGCCCGACCTGAAGGCCGTGTTCGAGGTGACCGTCACCGCGCCGCCCGCCTGGACCGTGCTCGGCAACGGCGTGGCGGAGAGGGTCGGGGAGGCGGCGGAGGGCCGCTGGCGGCTGGCGCCCACGCCGCCCATCAGCACGTATCTGATGGCGCTCGCCGCCGGCCCGTACCACTCGATCCGGAGCGAGCACCGTGGTCTGCCGGTCGGCCTCCACGTACGGCAGTCCCTCGCGCCGTACCTGGACGCCGACGCCGACGAGCTGCTCGACATCACCCGCCGCTGCTTCGACCGCTACCACGAGATCTTCGACGAGCCGTACCCCTTCGACTCGTACGACCAGGCGTTCGTCCCCGAGTTCAACTCCGGCGCCATGGAGAACCCCGGGCTCGTCACCTTCCGCGACGAGTTCATCTACCGCTCCGCCGTCACCGACACCGAGCGCCAGACCCGCGCGATGGTCATCGCCCACGAGATGGCCCACATGTGGTTCGGTGACCTGGTCACGCTGACCTGGTGGGACGACATCTGGCTGAACGAGTCGTTCGCCGAGTACATGGGCTTCCAGATCCTCACCGAGGCGACGGATTTCTCGGGAACCTGGACGGACTTCGCGGTCGCCCGCAAGAGCTGGGGCTACGACGCGGACGAGCGCCCGTCGACCCACCCCGTGGCGCCGGAGCCCGAGGGTGTTCCCGACACCGAGGCCGCGCGGCTCAACTTCGACGGCATCTCCTACGCCAAGGGCGCCTCCGCGCTGCGCCAGCTCGTCGCCTGGCTCGGCGAGGGCGACTTCCTCGCAGGCATCAACGACCATTTCTCGCGGCACCGCTTCGGCAACGCCACCCTCGCCGACTTCATCGACTCCCTGGCCCGCGCCTCCGGCCGCGACGTGCACGCCTGGGCCGACGCCTGGCTGCGCACCACCGGCGTCGACACGCTCACGTCCGAGCCCGCACCGGCGCCCGCGCTCGCGCTCGCCGATGCGGACGGCCACTGGACCCTGACCGTCAGCCGCGAGGGCAGCCGCCCGCACCGGGTCGCCGTCGGCGCGTACGACCACGACCCGGTCGAGCCGGGCAGCCTGATGCTGCGCGAGCGCTTCGAGGTCGACGTCCCGCAGGGCAGCGGGAGTGCCCGCGAGGCGCGCCCGGGACGCCGGCCGGACCTGGTGCTCATCAACGACGGTGACCTCACCTACGCCAAGATCCGCCTCGATCCGGGCTCGTGGGACACAGTCGTGCGGTCGCTGTCCGGGCTTCCGGACCCGCTGGCGCGCGCCGTGATCTGGAACGCCGCGCGCGACATGGTCCGCGACGGTCACCTCCCGCCTGCCGCATACCTGGACGCCGCCCGCGCCCACCTCCCGCGCGAGACGGACAACGCGATCGTGCAGGGCGTGCTGGCCTTCGCGAGCGTCCACATCGCGGACCGGTTCCTGCCGCCCGAGGGCCGCCCCGCCGCGCTGTCCGCCCTCCGGGCCATCAGCCGCGGCCTGCTGCGGATCACCGAGGACGGCTCCGCGCCCGGCCTGCGGCTGACCGCCGTACGCACCTTCATCGACAGCTCGGTCGACCCCGACACGCTGCGCGAATGGCTCACCGCGGGGGCGGTGCCCGGTGGCCCGGAACTCGACCCCGAGCTGCGGTGGCGGACGCTGGACCGGCTCTGCGTCCTGGGGGCCGCGACGGCGGCCGACATAGCCGCCGAGTTCGACCGGGACCCGAGCGCCACCGGTCAGGAGGGCGCGGCCCGGTGCCGGGCCGGGCTCCCGGACCCGGAGGCGAAGGAGGCCGCCTGGGCGGCGATGTTCGAGAACGACGAGCTGTCCGCGTACCTCGTCACCGCCACGGCCCAGGGGTTCTGGCAGCCCGAGCAGAACGATCTCGTACGCGATTACGTGCCGCGGTACTACCCGGCGGCGGTGGCCGCGTCTGCGCGGCGGGGGGCGGCGATCGGGGAGGTGCTGGGGCGCTACGGCTTCCCGGCGCACGCGGTGGAGGCGGAGACGCTGCGGCTGGGGGAGAAGTGTCTTCGGGACGATGAGCCGATTCCTGCGTTGCGGCGGCGCCTTGACGATCAGTTGGACGATCTGCGGCGTGGTCTGCGGGTGCGCGATGCGACATAGCCGGGTTGTGGGCATTCGTTCCGCAGGGCGGAACGGGTGGGCACAACCCGGCCACCGGCCTGACCCTGGCCACTGCAGGAACGGCCACCGCCGGATGGTGGCCCCGGGCCGCACCTGACGACGTATCGCGCGCCAGCCGGGGTGGACAACGGTGGGTGCGCCTCCCGGACCATGGCCACGGTGCGGCCCGGTGGCCGGTTGTGCCCACCCGTTCCGCCCCCGCGGAACGAATGCCCACAACCGGCCGGGGTCAGTACCCCTTTCGGGTTTGGATGGTCGTGCTCGCCGGACGTACTCAGGCATCCCTGCTCAGACTGGGCGTGGCCGCGGACTCCAGCGGCTGCCGGTCGCCTGTCCGGCTGACGCCATCCCGGAGGACACGCCATGCCCATGCCGCCAGACGGCACCCACGGCACCCACGGCACCCCCGCCGCACCGCTCGCCGGAGGCGCGGACGGCCCGCGGCAGTTGCGGCCCCTCCTCGAGACCGTCCTCGAAGCGCTTGAAGCCGGGGCCGCCGCCCGTGGCGGGCCCATGCCGGCAGGTGGCCCGCAGGCGGTCACCCATCGCGTACGGGTCGCCGCGGAACCCCTCATCCCCGAGGCCGGGGTCGGTTCCGAGGCCGCGCTGCGCGACCTCGTACAGGCTTTCGCCGAGGGCGCGGCCGACCCCGCGGAGCCGCTCTGTGCGGCCCATCTGCACTGCCCGCCGCTCGCCGTCGCCACGGCCGCCGATCTCGCGGCCAGCGCCCTCAACCCCTCCATGGACTCCTGGGACCAGGCCCCGGCCGCCTCCACGCTCGAAGACCTGGTCAGCCGGGGACTGGCCACCGAGGTCTTCCCGGCGGGCAGCGCCCCCGACGCGCTCGTGACCACCGGCGGCACCGAGTCCAACCAGCTCGCCCTGCTCCTCGCCCGCGAACTGAGCAAGGAAGAAGGCCCCGTCCAGGTCGTCTGCGGAGCCAACGCCCACCACAGCATCCGCCGCGCAGCCTGGCTCCTCGGCCTGCCCGAGCCCGTCATCCTGCCCACCCCGGCCGGCGTCCTCAGCCCCGCGGAACTCGACCACACCCTGAGCGGGATGCGCGGCCCGCTGCTCGCGATCGCCACCGCGGGCACCACCGACACGGGCGAGATCGACCCGCTTCCGCAGCTCGCCGACGTCTGCGCGGCCCGCTCCGCCCGGCTCCACATCGACGCGGCCTACGGCGCCCCGCTCCTGTTCAGCACCACCCTGCACAACCGGCTCGACGGCCTCGCCCGCGCCGACTCCGTCACCGTCGACCTGCACAAGCTGGGCTGGCAGCCGGTCGCCGCCGGACTCCTCGCCGTCCCCGACACCGCGGCTCTGGCCCCGCTCGGCCACCGCGCCGACTACCTCAACCCCGAGGACGACACGCAGGCGGGGATCCCCGACCTCCTCGGCCGCTCGCTGCGTACGACCCGCCGCGCCGACGTCCTCAAGATCGCCGTTACGCTCCGCGCGCTCGGCCGTACGGGACTCGCCGCCCTCGTCGAGCACACCTGCGCCGCCGCCCAGCGCTTCGCCGACCTCGTAGAGGCCCACCCGGACTTCGACCTGTACGAGCGGCCGACGCTGAGCACCGTTCTCTTCCGGCCGTCCGGCGCCGACGACGACCGCGTCGCCTCGGTCCGCCGCAGCCTCATGACCGAGGGCCGCGCAGTCCTCGGCCGGGCCCACGCCACCGACCACCGCGACGGCACGACCAGGCTGTGGTTCAAGGCCACGGTCCTCAACCCGCACACCCGGCCCGCCGACCTGGAAGTCCTTCTCGGCATCGTGGAAGGGAGCGCCGCCAAATGATCCCACCGGCCCCGCGGACTCCGCCGGACTCGCACCCCGCTCCGGCCGAGCCGACCTCGTCCGCCGACCACCCCCTGGACCTGGTCGGCATCGGCATCGGCCCCTTCAACCTCTCCCTCGCCGCCCTCGCCGACGGGCTGCGCCACAGGGGAGGGCCCGGGCTGCGCACCGCCTTCTACGACCAGCGCCCCGCCTTCCACTGGCACCCCGGCCTGCTCATCGAGGGCACCACCGTCCAGGTCCCCTTCCTCGCCGACCTGGTGACCCTCGCCGACCCGGCCAGCCCCTGGTCCTTTCTCAACTACCTCCGCGCCCGCGACCGGCTGTTCCCCTTCTACTTCGCCGAGCGGTTCCACATCCAGCGTGCCGAGTACGACGCGTACTGCCGCTGGGTCAGCGAGCAGCTGCCGGGGCTGCACTTCGGGCACCAGGTCGACCTCGTGCGCTGGAATGCGGAACAGGACCTGTTCGAGGTCGACTTCACCCAGGTCGACCCGGTGGGCGAGGCCGAGGCCCTGGGCCGTACGTACGCCCGCAACCTCGTCATCGGCGTCGGCACGGCCCCGTACGTCCCCGAGCCGCTGCGCCCGCTCGCCGAGGCGCCCACCGTCCCCGTCGTCCACTCCTCGGAGTACCTCGCCAACCGCGAGCGACTGCTGGCCGCCGGGCACCTCACCGTCATCGGGTCCGGCCAGTCCGGCGCCGAGGTGTTCCTCGACCTGCTGCGCGCCAGGCCCGCAGGGCGCGAGCGGCTCACGTGGCTGAGCCGCACGCCCGCCTTCGCGCCCATGGAGCACAGCAAGCTGGGTCTGGAGCATTTCACGCCCGACTACACCCGCTACTTCCACGGCCTACCCGAGCGGGTGCGCGACGAGCTGCTCCCGGTGCAGTGGCAGCTCCACAAGGGCATCGACCACGACACCCTCGCCGCCATCCACGACGAGCTGTACCGGCGCACGGTGGACGGCGGCTGGCCGGACGCCGTCCTCACACCCGGCGTCCGGGTCCGTACGGCGGGACGGTTCGGAACCGGGTCCGGGAACGGGCGCGTCGAACTCCACCTGGAGCATGTGCAGCAGGGCACGCGCAGCCGGGCCACCACGGACGGCGTCGTGCTCGCGACGGGCTACCGCGAGCGCCGCCTCGACAGCCTCCTGGGCCCCCTGGACCCGTACCTGCGGCGGGACACCTCCCAGCGGCCGTGCGTCGACGAGCACTTCCGGCTCGTCATGGACCATTCGGTCAAGGGCGCGGTGTACGTCCAGAACGCGGAGCGGCACACGCACGGGGTGGGCGCCCCCGACCTGGGTCTTGCGGCCTGGCGCAGCGCCGTCATCCTCAACTCCCTGGTGGGAGTGGGGGAGCCGGGCAAGGAGCCCTACCTGCTGCCCGCCCGCACCGCGTTCACGACCTTCGGTCCGACCGGCGGGGCGGACGCGCGGCAGGGGCGGCCGGGGGAGGGGCCCGTCAGAACAGTGGAACTCCGTCACGCGTGATACGCCGTCACGCGTGAGCTTCCGGCGGCCCGCCCGCTGGATGCCGCCGGGCCTGGCAGAGTGGCCGTATGACGACATCACCCCAGCCCACCCCGTATGGCACCCCCGAGCACCCGCGCGTCGCCGTCCGCGGCGAGGCCAGGCTGGAAGTCGACCCCGAGATCGCCAGGATCGGCATCACGGTCAACGCCCGTGGCACGGACCGGCGGGGCGCGCTCGAGGACCTGGCCCGGCGCAACTCCGCCGTTCTCGACCTCGTCAAGTCCTATGGCGAGGCGGTCGAGAAGCTGGAGACCGGCGCGTTCGTCATCACGCCGCAGCTGACGCACAAGGGGCGCGGCGAGCGCATCCGGGCGTACCACGGGCGGGTACACGTGACGGCGACGCTCACCGACTTCACCGCGCTCGGTGAGCTCGCGACCCGGCTCGCCGACCTCGAACTCACCAGCGTGGGCGGCCCGTGGTGGGCGCTCCGCCCGGATTCGCCCGCCCATGGGGAGGCGCGCCGGCAGGCCGTACGGGAGGCGGTGCAGCGGGCGCGCGAGTACGCGGGCGCGCTCGGCGCGGAGTTGACGGCGCTGGTCGAACTGGCCGATGAGGGGGCCGAAAGCGCGGTACCGGTGGTGAGGCCGGCGGCGCCGGGCGGGACGATGCGGGGCTTCGCGGGAGGAGCGGAGAGCGGGGAGGCCCCGCCGCTGGACCTGGAGCCGCAGCGCCAGACGGTCCACGCCCATGTCAACGCGCGCTTCACGATGTCACCGCCCCGGCTCTGAGGGGGGCCGTGCCCGCCGTGCGGCGGACGACACCGAAGAAAGGCTGACCGTGGCCACGTTGATCTACTCGGCAATCGCGTCGCTCGACTGCTATGTAGCGGACGAGTACGGCACATTCGACTGGGCTGTACCGGACGAAGAGGTGCACACCTTCATCAACGACCTTGAGCGGCCGATCGGCACTTATCTGTACGGACGCCGGATGTACGAGGTGATGCTCGGCTGGGAGTCCGCGGACACCCGAGCCGACCAGCCACCGTTCATGCGGGACTTCGCGGAGATCTGGCAGGCAGCGGACAAGATCGTGTATTCCAGGACGCTGGAGACGGTTTCCACCGCCAGGACGCGGATCGAGCGGGACTTCGACCCTGAAGCGGTCCGGGAGATGAAAACCTCAGCGGAACGTGACCTCACCGTGGGTGGTCCCGAGCTTGCCGCTCAGGCATTCAAGGCCGACTTGGTCGACGAGTGCCACCTGTTCGTCGCGCCGATCGTGGTGGGAGGCGGTAAACGGCTCTTCCCCGACCATGTCCGCGTGAAATTCGAGCTGCTGGACGAACGCCGGTTCGGCAACGGGATGGTCCACCTCCGGTACCGCACATCCCGGAGACTCCTGGCCTGACGCCCTCCGGGCGTGTGGAGCAAGAGCCGCTGCGAAGGCCGGGCTTCGTCCGTCTCCGGTGAAGGGTGGCGGGGGATCCCAAGGTTGGACAGAACGGGCGGTTGTATTAGGTTAGGCTCGCCTAAGTGAGTGCGCCTGGGGATCCTCGGCGCCAGGCTGCCCGTGACCCTGGGGGAATCCGTGTCTCATCCGCAGACCGCGTCCGCGTCACCGCCCGTGCCGACGGTCGCGTCACCGCCCGCGTCACTGCCCGCGCCGACGGTCGCGTCACCGCCCGCGTCACCGGCCGCGCTGGTCGTCCGGCGGTTCGATGGGGGTGCCGTCGCCGCGGACCCCGTTCGCTGGGCGCGGGTCTACGAGGGCGTCTACGCACAGGCGTTGGGCCTCAGCGACCACAGCGACCCGCCCATATCGGACCGCCTGCTGCGCCACGCCGGACGCCCCGGCTTCGCCCTCGTGGCGGCGCTCGAGGACGAGGAGGTGGCCGGGTTCGTCTACGGCTACACGCTGCCCGCCGACTCGCTGTGGTGGGACGGCCTGACGCCCGACCCCGGGCCCGAGTTCACCCGCGAGTACCCGGACCGCACGGTCGGGGTGTGCGAGCTGCTGGTCCGCCCGCGATGGCGCCGCTCCCGCGTCGGGCACGAGCTCTTCGAAGCCTTCCTCGCCGGACGCCACGAGGAGCGCGCCGCGGCACTCGTCGCCGAGGACAACGGCGTCGTGCTCGCCACGTACGCCACGTACGGGTTCGAGCCGGTCGGCCGCATCGAGCCGTACCCCGGCTGGCGGCCCCACGTGATGATCGTCCGCAGCCTCGCGCGCCGCAGCATCGCGCGCCCCTGATCCGAAGATTCGCCGCGCCGCTGACCCGCCGAGCCCTGGCCCCCAACTCCCCATTCCCCGCAACCATCCCGAGGCAGACCCGTGTCCGTCCAGTTCCCGCCCTCCGCAGCCCCGCGATCCGCCTATCCGGTGGACACGCTCCCCGCGCCGGCCGCCACCTGCTCGACCTCGCGCAGCGGTCCGAGGCGCCGGTGTCGGCCTACGTGTACGACGGCGATGCCGCCGCCCAGCGGGCCCGCGAGCTGCGCGCCGCGCTCCCGGAGTGGGCGGCCGTCTACTACGCCGTGAAGGCCAACTCCTTCCCGGGCGTCGTCCAGGCCCTCGCCCCGCACGTGGACGGCTTCGAGGTCGCCTCCGTCTCCCAGCTCGAACTCGCCCTCGGCGCCCGCCCGTTCCGGCACGGACCGGCCGAGGGGCCGCCACGCCTCGTCGCCGCCGGTCCTGCCAAGTCGGTCCCGGTCCTCACCGCCCTCGTCCGGGCCGGAGTCGAGGCCATCAACGCCGAGAGCCTGCTCGAACTCCACCGGACCAGCCGGATCGCGGTCGCCGAGGGCGTCACGGCCCGAGTGGCGCTGCGGGTCAACCCCCTTCCTGCCGAGGGCGTCGGCGTGCAGCTCGAAGTTCTCACGCCAGTTGGGGCCCGTGGTCTCCGAGAAGACGGTCGGGGCGATCTGCGACAGCTCCTTGTAGCTCTTCTCGTCGCGGACCTTGCTGCTCAGGATGAGGTCCGGCTTCAGCTCGTGGATGGCCTCGAGGTTCGGCTCACCGATGAGACCGACCTCCTTGATGCCCTTGATCCGGTCCTCGGGGAGGTACGGGGAGGTACGTGGACAGCGGCGCGCCAGCGAACGCGATGACCGCGCCGACCGGCTTGACGCCGAGGGTGATCGCCGAGTCGAGGGCGTCGGTGTCGAGCACGACGACGCGCTTGGGGCTGCCGGGCACCTCAACCTCGCCCATGGCCGTCGTCACCGAGTGCTTGCGCCTCCGGCGGGGGAGGACGGCTTGGCGTCGTCGTCCGAGGAGCCGCACGCGGTGGCGGCGAACGCCGCGACGAGGGCCAGGGCCGTGGCGCGGCGACTGAGGGTTCCGGACATGGAAAGGAGGCCTTTCGTGCCAGGAGCCCGGACACCCTCCGGGCTCAAGACTTAGGTAAACCTAACCTCATGTAGTGGATGTGACAAGTCACGATCGGATCGCGGGTGGTTACTTCCGGTCCGATCTGCTCATCAGAGCAGGTCCGTGCTCCTTTCAACACTTGTCAATATCCCTTCATGTAACGGCCGTTGAGTCGTCACGCATGTCCCAATCTCTACCCACCAGTACGGCATAGGCTCGCCCCATGCGCCGAGCAAAGATCGTCTGCACACTGGGCCCCGCCACGGACTCGTACGACCAGATCAAGGCACTGGTCGAGGCCGGCATGGACGTGGCCCGCTTCAACCTCAGCCACGGCACCTACGCCGACCACGAGGAGCGCTACCGCCACGTGCGGAAGGCCTCCGAAGACACCGGCCGCAGCGTCGGCGTCCTCGCCGACCTTCAAGGCCCGAAGATTCGCCTCGGCCGCTTCCACGAAGGACCCGTACTCCTTGAACGCGGTGATGAGTTCACCATCACCGTCGAAGAGCTGGAAGGCGACCGGCAGATCTGCGGCACCACCTACAAAGGGCTGGCCGCTGACGTCACGCGCGGCGAGCGCATTCTCGTCGACGACGGCCGGGTGACCCTCGAAGTCACCAAGGTCGACGGCCCCCGCGTACACACGATGGTCATCGAAGGCGGCATGGTCTCCGACCACAAGGGCCTCAACCTCCCCGGCGTCGCCGTCTCCGTCCCCGCCCTGTCCGAGAAGGACATCGAGGACCTCCGCTGGGCCCTGCGCACCGGAGCGGACGTCATCGCCCTCTCGTTCGTCCGCTGCGGCGGCGACATCGACGAGGTCCACCGCGTCATGGACGAGGAGGGCCGCCGCCTCCCCGTCCTCGCGAAGGTCGAGAAGCCGCAGGCCGTCGAGAACCTGGGCAGCATCGTCGACGCCTTCGACGGCATCATGGTCGCCCGCGGCGATCTCGGCGTCGAAATGCCGCTGGAGTCGGTGCCGATGGTCCAGAAGCGCGCCATCAAGCTGGCCAAGCGCAACGCCAAGCCGGTCATCGTCGCGACCCAGATGCTCGACTCGATGATCGATGCCTCCCGGCCGACCCGCGCCGAGGCCTCCGACGTCGCCAACGCGGTCATGGACGGCACGGACGCGGTGATGCTCTCCGGCGAGACCAGCGTCGGCAAGTACCCGATCGAGACGGTCAGGACCATGGGCCGGATCGTCGCGGCGGCGGAGGAGGACATGCTCGCCAAGGGCCTCCCGCCCCTGACGGAGCGCAACAAGCCCCGCACCCAGGCGGGCGCGGTGGCCCGCGCGGCGGCCGAGATGGGCGACTTCCTCGGCGCCAGGTTCCTGGTCGCCTTCACCCAGTCCGGCGACACGGTCCGCCGCCTCTCCCGCTACCGCTCGCCCATCCCCGTCCTGGCCTTCACCCCCGAGGCGGCGACGCGCTCACAGCTCAACCTGACGTGGGGCGTGGAGACCTTCCTCGGCCCGAGGGTCGACTCGACGGACGAAATGATCCAGCAGGTCGACGAACAACTCCTGAAGATCGGCCGCTGCGAACCGGGCGACGTCGTCGTGATCACGGCCGGCTCCCCGCCGGGAGTTCCGGGCAAGACGAACCTGGTACGGGTCCACCACATTGGCGAGGACGATTACCAGAAGTAAGGGGCCGGGCAGTACGCCCGAGCGGTGTCAGTACTTGGGCCCGACGTGCGCGTCCATGAGCGCGACGGAGGCGCGCTTGGCGACGGAAATGTTGAACGGGTTGCCGTCACGGGTGCAGTGGGTCCACGTGATCCCGAGCTTGTCGAGCGTATCCGTGTAGAGCCGCCGGATGTCGTCCGACTTGTTGGTGAAGAAGTAACGCGGGTACTCGTAGCGTTTCCGTTCGCCATCGACGGTTCGCACCGTCGAGTTGGAGATGCGACAACCGTCGGAGTGGATCAGGCCACGGATCAACTCCCACAGGTACTCGTCAACAATCTCCTGCTGCCAGGGCTCAAGGGAGATGACTCGATCGTGCTTCTTCCCCGGGCCGTGCTGAGGGAACATGCATGTCCAATGCTTCGTGTAGGACTTCACCTCGACGCAGCCCGTCTTTTGCCGTCGCCTCACGCTGGGCATGGGCATCACCTTCCGCATTGCCTCTTCGGCGTCCTCGATCAGTCCGGGCCAGCTGTCTGCGCAGAAGATCGACAGGTGGTGCTGCTTGGGCTTGGAGATGATGTGGCCGTCGCCGAGGTAGAGGCCGAGTAGATAGGCGTAAGCCCGGCGGTCGAACTGGCGGCCGGTGCACCGGGGGCAGTCATGGGGATGCTCGAAGGTTTCGCCGCGCTGCTTCCGGTCCTGGTGTCGCCACCAGCCGACCGTGCCCCGTGGAACGCCTAATCGCTCGGCGACGACCCGGTTGGTCACCCCCCGGCGCATCAGCGTGACAGCTTCATGGCGCACTGACGGATTGTGTTCGTCCATTCGCACAGCGTTGCGGGTCATCTCTGCTGGAGCTGGGGAATGCTCGAATTTCGCTCGAACGAGAGAATCCGTCTTCTCCAAGGAATGCGTGGTGCCGGGTATGGGATTCGAACCCACATGTCCTTGCGGACAGAGGTTTTTGAGACCTCCGCGTCAACCAGTTGCGCCAACCCGGCCAGTTGCAGAGACACCCTACCGTGTGTGTGTCTTCAGCTGCAGCTAGGTAGGCTGCAGGGGCACCATCTCCCCTGGAACGAGGAGTCCCGTGAGCGCCGCCGAGCCCGAGCAGCCCGTTGACGACGAGCAGTCGCACGTCCCGCCGCAGACCACCCGTGTCGTCATCGCCGAGGACGAGGCCCTCATCCGACTCGATCTGAAAGAGATGCTCGAGGAGGAGGGCTACACCGTCGTCGGTGAGGCCGGGGACGGTCAGACGGCCGTTGAGCTCGCTCGCCAGCACCGGCCCGATCTGGTCATCCTCGATGTGAAGATGCCGGTCCTCGACGGCATCTCCGCCGCCGAGAAGATCGCCGAGGAGAGCATCGCGCCCGTCCTGATGCTGACCGCTTTCTCGCAGCGCGAACTGGTGGAGAGGGCCCGGGACGCCGGGGCCATGGCGTATCTCGTGAAGCCGTTCAGCAAGAGCGATGTCGTGCCCGCGATCGAGATGGCGGTCTCCCGCTTCACCGAGCTGAAGGCGCTGGAGAAGGAGGTCGCCGACCTCTCGCAGCGGCTGGAGACGCGCAAGCTGGTGGACCGGGCCAAGAGCATCCTGCAGACGCAGTACGGGCTGAGCGAGCCCGCCGCGTTCCGGTGGATTCAGAAGACGTCGATGGACCGCAGGCTGTCCATGCAGCAGGTGGCCGAGGCCGTCATCGAGGACGCCGAGGAAAAGAAGCAGCAGGGGCAGTAGCAGCCCCGCAACGGCCCCGCGCCCACGCCGTACGGAAACGGAAGGGGCCCGCACCGGACGAGATCGGTGCGGGCCCCTTTCGCTTAACTATGAACTAACTATGGCGCTCAGTCCTCGCCCAGGTATGCCTTGCGGACGGACTCGTCGTGGAGCAGGTCCTCGCCCGTCCCCGACAGCACGATCTTGCCGATCTCCATCACATGGCCCTGGTCTGCCAGCGACAGCGCCGCCTGCGCGTTCTGCTCGACCAGCAGGATGGTCGTGCCCTGGGACTTCAGCTCGGAGATCGTCGCCATGATCTTCTGCATCATGATCGGCGAGAGCCCCATCGACGGCTCGTCGAGCATCAGCAGCTTGGGCCGGGACATCAGGGCCCGCCCCATCGCCAGCATCTGCTGCTCGCCGCCGGAGAGTGTGCCCGCCGCCTGGTTGCGGCGCTCGCCGAGGATCGGGAAGAGGTCGTATGCCCGCTGGACGTCCTCGCTGATGCCCGCGGAGTCCTTCCGGAGAAACGCTCCGAGCTGGAGATTCTCCGCGATCGTCAGCCGGGGGAAGATCCGCCGGCCCTCGGGCGAGTGGGCGAGGCCCATGGCGACGATCTTGTGGGCCGGGACGCCGTTCAGCGGCTGTCCGTCGAAGAAGATCTTTCCGGCAAGTGGCTTGAGCAGCCCCGACAGGGTGCGCAGTGTGGTCGTCTTGCCGGCGCCGTTCGTTCCGATGAGGGTGACGACCTGGCCGGCCTCCACACTGAACGAGATGCCCTTGACGGCTTCGATCTTTCCGTAGGCGACCCGCAGGTCCTCCACTTCGAGCAGTGCGGTCATGTCTCTTCTCCCTGGGTGCCCTCCGAGCCCTCGGTGCGGGCCGTACTGTGTGCTTCCGCCGCCTCGACCTCCGCGACCTCATCGTCCCCCGGCGCGCCCTCGAACGGCGTGCCGAGGTACGCCGCGATCACGCGCTCGTCGCCCTGGACGACCTCCGACGTGCCTTCGACGAGCTTCTCGCCCTGGACGAGTACGGCGACCCGGTCGCAGAGGTTGAAGATGAAGCGCATGTCGTGCTCGATGACGAGGACGGCGATGCCCTGGTCGCGGATGGCGAAGACCAGGTCCTGGGTGGCCCGGGTCTCCTGCGGGTTCATGCCGGCCGTGGGCTCGTCGAGCAGCAGCAGGCCGGGGTCGCTCGCGAGGGCGCGGGCGATCTCGAGCTTGCGCTGCTCGCCGTACGGCAGGTTGCGCGCGAGGTGGTCGCGCTTGGCGGCAAGTCCCGTGAACTCCAGCAGCTCCATGGCGCGGGCCTCGGACTCGCGCTCGGCGCGGCGGAAGCGCGGCCCGCGCAGGAGGGCGGAGAAGAGTCCCTCGTCGGTGCGGGTGTGGCGGCCGACGAGCACGTTTTCCAGCACGGTCATGTTGGCGAAGAGCCGGATGTTCTGGAAGGTGCGGGCGATGCCGGCCTGGGTGACGAGGTGGGATCGGTGGGGGAGGACTTTGCCCTTGTAGGAGACGGTGCCCTCGGTGGGTATGTAGAGCCCGGTGAGGCAGTTGAAGAAGGTCGTCTTGCCTGCGCCGTTGGGCCCGATGAGGCCGACGATCTCTCCGGAGTTGACGGTGAGGTCGACGTTCTTCACGGCCGTGAGTCCGCCGAAGCGCATGGTGACGCCGGTGGCCTGGAGCACGGGGGTGACCTTTGCGGGCTCGGCTGCCTTTGCGGTGATGGTGTCGGTGGTCATGTCGGTCACGCCTCCGCCTTGCTGAGGGTGACGTCGCCCTTGGGCACGTCGAGTTGGCCGGTCTCGTGGAATTCGAGCTGCTTCCTCCGGTCGGCGACCAGGCCCTCGGGGCGGAAGCGCATCAGCAGGATGAGCGCGACGCCGAAGAGGAGGAGCTGGTAGTCGCCGATGAACTGCAGCTTGGCCGGGATCAGATAGAGCAGGGCCGCGCCGATGAGCGGGCCGCTGACCGTGCCCATGCCGCCGAGGATGACCGCGGCCAGGAGGAAGGCGGAGTTGGGCGGGACGAATTCCACGAACTTGTACTGGGACGGGGTGACCGTGAAGGTCACATGCGCCTGTACGGTGCCGGCGAGTCCGGCCAGGGTGGCGCCGAGGGCGAAGGCGATGAGCTTCACCCGGAAGGCGTTGATGCCCATGGCGCGGGCGGCGGTCTCGTCCTCGCGGACGGCGACCCAGGCGCGGCCGATGCGGGACTGGTCGGCCCGCCGGAAGATGGAGACGATGACGATGGTGAAGACGAGCATCAGCAGGAAGTAGTTGGAGAACCTGCCGAGTTCGAATCCGAGGACGGTGTGCTCCTCGCCCAGGTTGAAGCCGAAGAGCTCCAAATCGGGGATGTTGGGGATTCCGTTGGAGCCGTTGGTGACGTCGGGCCCGGAGGTGCCGTCCATGTTCTGCATGGTGATGCGGAAGATCTCACCGAAGCCGAGGGTCACGATGGCGAGGTAGTCGCCGTGCAGCCGGAGCGTCGGGGCGCCGATGACGACACCGAAGAGCAGCGAGGCCCCCGCGCCGATGATCACGGCCGCCCAGAAGGGCACCTGCACGCCGAAGGGTGAGGACGGCGAGCCGGAGACCAGCGCGGCCGCGTAGGCACCGACGCCGAGGAAGGCGACGTAACCGAGGTCGAGCAGTCCGGCGAGGCCGACGACGACGTTCAGTCCGAGCGCGACGGTGGCGAAGATCAGGATGTTGGTGCCGATCGTCGCGTTCGCGTCGCTGGACTGTGTGAAGGGGAAGGCGACCGCGGCGACGAACGCGGCGGTGACCGTGACGTTGCGGTGCTTCCTGGTGAGCGAGGAGAGCCGTTCGGTGAGTCCGGCCCGGGCGACGGCGGCGCCGCCGAAGCCCGCCAGGATCAGGAAGCCGACGAAGAGCTCTCCGTAGTCCGTGTCGATGCCGTAGGTGAAGACGAAGAGTCCGACGCCGGCGGCCGCGGCGATGATCAGGATCTCCAGCCAGCCGGGCAGCTCCTTGGCGCTCGGTGCGGCAGGCGCCTTGAAGGCGTGCCGGAACCGCTGCCAGACACCCTTGGGCGGTGCGTCGCCGTCCGCTCCGGCGGGGACGTCGGCGGCGAGGCCGAGCGCGCCGAGGGCGGTGATCAGCGAGGTGACTCCGGCGATGGCCCCGCCGGGTTCCAGGTTGATGAACCCGCCGAGGTGGTTGGCGATGGCGAGCAGGGTGTACCAGGTGATGCCGAGGGTGCCGAGGGCGAGCAGCAGGACGGTGCTGTTCTTCCCGGCGGGGGCGAGCCAGCGCAGCCCGCGTATGCCGTATCCGGCGAGGTGGAAGGCGAGGGTGAGCAGCGCTCCGGTGAGGGTGAGCAGCTGCAGCCCGCCGGGGTAGCCGTTGATGGTGAGGTCGCCGGGGAACTCGCTGGTCCAGGTCCAGGCGAGGAAGGTCGAGGCGAAGGTGAGGATCGCGCCGACGGCGACGGTGAGCCGGGCGGCCGCGGGTGGCAGCGGCAGCGCGCCGGGGACCAGGGTGCCGGTTGCCTCGGCGGTGGCGGGGGTGCGGGTGGTGGTCATGGGTATCACGCCCGATCCGCGACGCGCTCGCCGAGCAGGCCCTGGGGCCGCAGGAGCAGTACGAGAATGAGCAGCACGAAGGCCCAGACGTCCTTCCAGCTGCCGCCGCCGAACAGCTCCATGCCGGGGATCTTCTCGATGTAGGCGGTGGAGAGGGCCTCGGCGAGTCCGAGGACGACGCCGCCGAGCATGGCGCCGTAGATGTTGCCGATGCCGCCGAGGACGGCCGCGGTGAACGCCTTGAGTCCGGCGATGAAGCCCATCCGGAAGTTGACCTCGCCGTACTTCAGCCCGTGGGCGATGGCGGCGACGGCGGCGAAGGCGCCGCCGATGGCGAAGGCGGTGACGATGATGCGGTTGGTGTTGATGCCCATCAGCTTCGCGGTGTCCGGGTCCTGCGAGGTGGCCTGCATGGCGCGGCCGGTGCGGGTCTTGGACACGAAGAAGGCGAGTGCGGCCATGCAGACCGGGGCCGCGAGCAGCAGGTACAGCTCGCCGCGCTCGATGGAGAACGCCCCGAAGTCGATGCGGGGGCCTTCGAGCTCGGGGAAGGGGCGGGACTTGGTGGCCTCGGGGTAGAAGGCCCAGACCGCCTGCTGCAGGGCGATGGAGAGGCCGATCGCGGTGATCAGCGGGGCGAGCCGGGGGCCGCCGCGCAGGGGCCGGTAGGCGAAGCGTTCGGCGCCGATGGCGACGAGTACGGAGCAGAGAATGGCGAAGAGGAGCATCAGTGGCAGGGCGACCAGCATGCTGGTGCCGCCCGGCAGCCAGAGCCACACGCTGAGTGCGCCGAAACCGCCGATCATGAAGATCTCGCCATGGGCGAAGTTGATGAGCTGGACGATGCCGTAGACCATCGTGTAGCCGATGGCTATCAGTCCGTACAAGCCGCCAAGGAGCAGGCCGTTGGCGAGTTGCTGCGGCAGATCGTTCACCGCGGGGCCTCCGAGTCAGGTGTCAGATATGGCTGCGCGGGGGCGCTGTGGTGCCCCCCCGCGGCCGTAGTGTTACGTGCAGGGCGGGCGGTTGGCCCGGGTCAGCTCGCCTGGTACTCGCCGCTCTGGACCGGCGTGTGCTTGCCGCTCTTCACCTCGTAGAGGGAGAGCTGCTTGTTGGTGGTGTCGCCGAACTCGTCGAAGCCGACCTCACCGGTGACGCCGCTGAACTTGACGTCCTGCACGGCCTCGGTGACCTTCTTGCGGGCGTCGTCGATGTCCTCGGGCAGCTTGCCGTCGTTGGCCTCGGCGACCGCCTTCACGGCCTGGATGATGGCCCAGGTCGAGTCGTAGGCGTAGCCGCCGTAGGCGTCGAAGCCGTCCTTGTACCCGGCGCTCTTGTAGTTCTTGATGAAGTCCTTGGCGCTGTCGATGGTCTCCAGCGGAGCGCCGACGGAGGAGGCGATGTCGCCCTCGGCGTTCGCCTTGCCGAGCTTGACGTACTCGGGGCTGTAGAGCGCGTCGCCGCCGACCGTGGGGATCTTGGCTCCGGCCTTCTTGATCTGGGCGGAGAGCGGGGCGCCGGCCGGGTACTCGCCGCCGTAGTAGACGAAGTCCGCGCCGGCGTTCTTGACCTTGGTCGCGACGGCGCTGAAGTCCTTGTCGTCCGGGTTGATGTGGTCGGTGCCCACGACCTTGCCGCCGAGCTTCTTGAACTCGTCCGCGAAGGTGCCGGCGAGGCCCGCGCCGTAGGTCTTCTTGTCGTCGATGACGAAGACCTTCTTCAGCTTCTTCTTGTTGTACATGTACTGGGCGGCGTACGGGCCCTGGATGGCGTCCGTGGTGGACGTACGGAAGTACGTCTTGAACGGACGGACCTTCTTGCCGTCCTTCCAGTCCTTGCCCTGGGTGAGCTCGGGGTTGGTGTTGGCCGGCGAGATCTCGGCCAGGTCGGCGTCGGCGAAGACCTTCTGCATCGACTGGCCGACGTCGGAGTTGAGCGGGCCGACCACGCCGATGACGTCCTCGTTGCCGACGAACTTGGTGGCGTTCTGCTGGCCGGTGGAGGCGTTGGCCACGTCGTCGAGGGACTCGAGCTTGAAGGTGATGCCCTCGACCTCTTTGTTCTTGTTGGCGGTCTTGACCGCGAGGTCGGCGGAGTTCTTGATGCCCTGGCCGAGCGCGGACAGGTCGCCGGTGAGCGGTGCGTCGAGGCCGATCACGACGGTGGTGTTGCCCCCGTCGCCTGCCTTGTTGTCGTCGCGCGAACCGCAGGCGGAGAGGGTGAGCGCCCCTGCGGTGACCGCAGTGGTGATGATGAGCACGGAACGGTGACGCACGATCAGTCCTTTCCCCAGGCCCGGCCGCCTCGGTGGAGGTTGCCGTTTGTCGCGCCGGGAGAGAGAAACAGGACAGGTACGAGGTACCCGGCGCGGTGACTGGCGGTGACTCTAAGCGGGTCCGCTGGCCTGGGGCAGAGGTGGATCGATGATGTGACGCTCTTGTTATGACAATGGCCGCGTCGCGGTGTTGGTGTAGCTCAGCGCATCGGACATTCCAGACAAAACATGACGGACTGTCGAGTCCGGATATTAGAAATGTGCAGCTCCCCTACGACGTGGGCGAGCTCGGCGAGGGTCTCGCGTCGCAGATCGTTCGTAGGGAGCGGGAAAGATCATCCGCGTACGCCTCGCCGAGTATTTCGCTGACGTCCTGTATTGCGCGATCGTTACGCAGTGTTACGTCGAGGAAAGGCAGCCGCGCGTCGATGGGGACCCCGGAGCAGCGGAGAACCGTCATCCGGACGACGAGGCGGCGGGGGTGGCCGGAGCTGAGGGTGATGGGGAGGCGGGGGCTGACCGACAGCTCCAGGGTGTCGTAGCCCTGGTGGATCGCTTCGATCGTGACCGGTGTGCCCTTGGTCGCCTCGGCCCGCAGAGCGAAGGCGACGCTGCGGTCCGCCGGGTCGGGTGCCTCGGCGATACCGGCGTAGCCGATGTGCGAAGCCGCCCCCGGCCACGGCACGGGGGGCGGGGCGCCGGGGCGCGAGGCGAGCGCGTAGCCGCCGGCCGCGACGAGCAGGGCGGCTGCCAGGGCGGCACGCACGGCGAGGCGGGTGCGGTGGGGGAGCGCGGCCCACCGCTCGCTCAGCCTGGGGGCCTCGCCGCCTGCCTCGAGGAGCTCGGGCGCGGCCGGGTCCGGCTCCCCGTCGCGCTCCCCGTACGACGTCATCGCGGCCCCCCGGTCCGGTCGGTCAGACGGTGCCTGACGCGTTGTCGGCGTCGCGGAGCAGGCAGGTGAGACGGGCGGTGCAGACGCGCCGGTCCTGCTCGTCGGTGATCACGACCTCGTACGTGGCGGTGGAGCGGCCGCGGTGCACGGGTGTGGCGACCCCGGTCACCAGCCCTGAGCGGATGCCGCGGTGGTGGGTGCAGTTGAGGTCCACGCCGACCGCGATCTTGTGCGGACCGCAGTGCAGCATCGCGCCGACCGAGCCGAGGGTCTCGGCGAGCACGGCGGACGCGCCGCCGTGCAGCAGCCCGTACGGCTGGGTGTTGCCCTCGACGGGGAGCGTGCCGACGACGCGCTCGGGCGCTGCCTCGAGGATCTGCAGCCCCATACGGTTACCGAGGTGCCCGGCGGAGAACAGCGCGGGGAGATCGAGACCGAGGCCGTTCCACTTGTCGAGGATCTCCTGCGGGAACTTCGTGCTGCTCTGCTCACCCATGGGGTCCGGCTCCGATCGGTACTCTCCGCCACAACGCTGTGTTCGTTGCAGTGTGCACCGTCCTATCAGGTGCGTGCAGTGACGTCGGTCTCGGGGGCCCCGGCGTCCGTCCGCTCCAGCCGTACGACGAGGGACTTGCTCGCCGGCGTATTGCTGGTGTCCGCGGTGGCGTCCAGCGGCACGAGGACGTTCGTCTCCGGGTAGTACGCGGCGGCGCAGCCGCGGGCCGTCGGGTAGTGGACGACGCGGAAGCCGGGCGCGCGGCGCTCGCTGCCGTCCTCCCACTCGCTGACCAGGTCGCAGTACGAGCCGTCGGCGAGGCCCAGCGCGCGGGCGTCCTCGGGGTGGACGAGGACGACCCGGCGACCGTTCCTGATGCCGCGGTAGCGGTCGTCGAGCCCGTAGATCGTGGTGTTGTACTGGTCGTGCGAGCGCAGCGTCTGCAGCAGCAGGCGGCCCTCCGGCACCTTCGGGTACGTGACGGGCGCCGCCGTGAAGTTGGCCTTGCCCGTGGCGGTGGGGAAGCGGCGGTCGTCGCGGGGCGCGTGCGGGAGCGTGAAGCCGCCGGGCCGGTTCACCTTCGTCTCGAAGTCCTCGAAGCCGGGCACGACGCGGGAGATGCGGTCCCGTACGGTCGCGTAGTCGTATCCGGACTCCTCCCACGGGATGCGGCTGTTCTCGCCCAGGACCCGGCGGGCCAGCCGGCAGACGATGGCGGGCTCGGAGAGCAGATGGGGGCTCGCGGGCTCGAGGCCGCCGCGCGAGGCGTGCACCATGCCCATCGAGTCCTCGACGGTGACGAACTGCGCTCTGCTCGTCCCGCTCGGGGCGGCCTGGAGGTCGCGCTCGGTGCGGCCGAGGGTGGGGAGGATGAGGGCGCGCGCTCCGGTGACCACATGCGAGCGGTTGAGCTTGGTGGAGACGTGTACGGTCAGCCGGGCCCGGCGCACGGCCGCCTCGGTCACCTCGGTGTCGGGGGTGGCGGCGACGAAGTTCCCGCCCATGGCGAAGAAGACCTTCGCCGTGCCGTCGCGCAGGGCGCGGATGGACCGTACGACGTCGAGGCCGTGCTTGCGCGGGGGCGCGAAGCCGAACTCCTTCTCCAGGGCGTCGAGGAAGGCGGGCGCGGGCCGCTCGAAGATGCCCATCGTGCGGTCGCCCTGCACGTTGCTGTGCCCGCGCACCGGGCACACCCCGGCGCCGGGGCGGCCGATGTTCCCGCGCAGCAGAAGGAAGTTGACGACCTCCTTGATGGTGGGCACGGCGTGCTTGTGCTGGGTGAGACCCATCGCCCAGCAGACGACGATGCGCCGTGAGTCCAGGACCATGCGCAGGGTCCGGTCGATCGCGGCCCGGTCGAGGCCGGTGGCGCGCAGCGTCTGGTCCCAGTCCTGCGCGCGGGCCGCGGCCGCGAACTCCTCGAAGCCGTGGGTGTGCTCGGCGATGAACTCCTCGTCGAGCGCTCCGGGGGAACTGGACGACGCTTCGAGGATGAGGCGGTTCAGGGCGCGGAAGAGGGCCTGGTCGCCGCCGAGCCGGATCTGGAGGAAGAGGTCGGTGAGGGCGGTGCCGCCGCGGGCGAGTCCGCGCGGCGTCTGCGGGTTCTTGAACCGCTCCATGCCCGCCTCGGGCAGCGGGTTGACCGTGATGATGCGGGCGCCGCCCGCCTTGGCCTTTTCCAGGGCGGAGAGCATCCGCGGGTGGTTGGTGCCGGGGTTCTGCCCGGCGACGATGATCAGGTCGGCGCGGTAGAGGTCCTCGAGCAGCACGCTGCCCTTGCCGACCCCGAGCGTCTCGGTGAGCGCGGAACCCGAGGACTCGTGGCACATGTTGGAGCAGTCGGGGAGGTTGTTGGTGCCGAATTCGCGGGCGAAGAGCTGGTAGAGGAAGGCGGCCTCGTTGCTCGTACGCCCCGAGGTGTAGAAGATCGCCTCGTCCGGGGAGTCCAGCGCGTGCAGCTCCTCGGCGACGATGTCGAAGGCCCGCTCCCAGGGCACCGGCTCGTAATGGCCTGCGCCCTCCGCGAGGTACATCGGCTGGGTGATCCTGCCCTGCTGGCCCAGCCAGTAGCCGCTGCGGGCCGCGAGGTCGGACACGGGGTGCGCGGCGAAGAAGTCGGGGGTGACGCGGCGCAGCGTCGCCTCCTCGGCGACGGCCTTCGCGCCGTTCTCGCAGAACTCCGCGGCGTGGCGCTTGTCCGGCTCGGGCCAGGCGCAGCCGGGGCAGTCGAAGCCGTCCTTCTGGTTGACCTTGAGGAGGGTGAGCGCGGTGCGGCGGACGCCCATCTGCTGCTGGGCGATGCGCAGGCTGTGGCCGATGGCGGGGAGCCCGGCGGCGGCGTGTGCGGGAGGGGCGACCTCCGGTGCGTCCTGAATGGGATCCCCCGAGGGCGGCTTCCCTGCCATGTCACGACCTCCTCGATGCTCGCATCGATCCTGCCACGGGGCACCCGTTGTGGGCATGCGTTCCGCGGGGCGGAACGGGAGGGCACAACGGGGCCACCGGCGTGCAGCCGCGCACGAGACGGCAACCCCCGGCGGCGGATGGCGCTCCGTTGCCGAGTGCGGGTGCGGTGTGCCCACCCGTTCCGCCCCAGCGGAACGAATGCCCACACCGTGGTGTCAGTGATACGTGGCAGGATCGGGGGCGTGGCAGAGAACGCATCGAAGAAGACCGCACAGACCGCTCCCGCCGCCGGGCAGGCGGACCCGCTGGGGGAACGGCCCCGTCTGCTCCTGCTGGACGGACATTCCCTGGCGTACCGGGCATTCTTCGCACTGCCCGCAGAGAACTTCAGCACCACCACGGGTCAGACGACCAACGCGATCTACGGCTTCACGTCGATGCTGGCGAACACGCTGCGCGACGAGCAGCCCACGCATCTCGCGGTCGCCTTCGACGTCTCCCGCAAGACCTGGCGCTCTGAGGAGTTCGCCGAGTACAAGGCGAACCGCTCCAAGGCCCCGGACGAGTTCAAGGGCCAGGTCGAGCTGATCGGCGAGCTGCTCGACGCCATGAACGTCACCCGCTTCGCGATCGAGGGTTACGAGGCGGACGACGTGATCGCCACCCTCGCCACCCAGGCCGAGGCCCAGGGCTTCGAGGTGCTGATCGTCACGGGTGACCGCGACTCGTTCCAGCTGGTCAGCGACCATGTGACCGTTCTCTACCCGACCAAGGGCGTCTCCGAGCTGACCCGGTACACCCCGGAGAAGCTCAAGGAGAAGTACGGCCTCACCCCGCAGCAGTACCCGGACTTCGCGGCGCTGCGCGGCGACCCGTCCGACAACCTCCCCGGCATCCCGGGTGTCGGCGAGAAGACCGCCACGAAGTGGATCGGCCAGTTCGGCTCCTTCGCGGAGCTCGTGGAGCGGGTCGACGAGGTCAAGGGCAAGGTCGGCGACAAGCTCCGCGAGCACCTGGACTCCGTCAAGCTCAACCGGCAGCTGACGGAGCTGGTACGGGACGTGGAGCTGCCCGTCGGCCCGGACGCCCTCAAGCGCGCTCCGTACGACCGGCAGTCGCTCTCGGTGATCCTCGATGCGCTGGAGTTCCGCCACCAGAACTTCCGGGACCGGCTCATGGCCGCCGACCCCGGCGAGACGGTGGTCGAAGCCCCGCCGGCCGCGGGCGTCGCGGTGGACGGCGAGGTGCTCGGCGCGGGCGAGCTCGCCCCCTGGCTGGAGCGGCACGGCGCGGAGCCGCTCGGCGTGGCCACCGTCGACGCCTGGGCGCTGGGCAGCGGCAGCGTCAGCGAGATCGCGCTCGCGCTGGGCTCGGGGCCCGCGGTCTGGTTCGACCCGGCCGAGCTGGACGAGGCGGACGAGCGGGCCTTCGCCGCCTGGCTCGCCGACCAGGACCGGCCGAAGGTGATGCACAACGCCAAGGACCTGATGCGGGTCTTCGCCGAGCACGGCTGGACGGTCGCGGGCGTCACCATGGACACCGCCCTCGCCGCCTACCTCGTCAAGCCAGGCCGCCGCTCCTTCGCCCTGGACGCGCTCTCCGTCGAGTACCTGGGCCGCGAACTCGCCCCCGCCGCGGCCGAGAACGGCCAGCTGGCCTTCGGTGCGGACGACCAGGCGGAGAAGGACGCGCTGATGACCCAGGCTCGTACGGTCCTGGACCTGGGCGAGGCGTTCACCGGGCGGCTGGAGGAGGTCGGCGCGGCCGACCTGCTGCGCAATGTGGAGCTGCCGGTGTCCGCGATGCTGGCCCGGATGGAGCGGGCCGGGATCGCCGCGGACCGCGACTGGCTGGAGCGCATGGAGCAGCAGTTCGCCGGGGCTGTGCAGCAGGCCATAAAGGAGGCGCACGCCGCCGTCGGCCATGAGTTCAACCTCGGCTCGCCCAAGCAGCTCCAGGAGGTGCTCTTCGGCGAGCTGGGCCTGCCCAAGACCAAGAAGACCAAGACCGGTTACACCACGGACGCCGACGCGCTCGCCTGGCTGGCCGCCCAGACCGAGCACGACCTCCCCGTGATCATGCTGCGCCACCGCGAGCAGGCCCGGCTGCGGTCCACCGTCGAGGGCCTGATCAAGACGGTCGCGCCCGACGGCCGTATCCACACCACCTTCAACCAGACCGTGGCGGCGACCGGCCGGCTCTCCTCCACGGACCCGAACCTGCAGAACATCCCGGTGCGCACGGACGAGGGCCGGGCCATCCGGCGCGGCTTCGTCGTCGGCGAGGGCTTCGAGTCCCTGCTCACCGCCGACTACAGCCAGATCGAGCTGCGCGTCATGGCCCATCTCTCCGAGGACGAGGGCCTGATCGAGGCCTTCACCTCGGGCGAGGACCTGCACGACACGGTCGCCTCCCAGGTCTTCTCCGTGGCCAAGGCCGACGTCGACCCGGAGATGCGCCGCAAGATCAAGGCGATGTCGTACGGGCTGGCGTACGGCCTGTCGGCCTTCGGCCTCTCGCAGCAGCTGAACATCTCGCCCGACGAGGCGCGCGGGCTGATGGACACCTACTTCGAGCGGTTCGGCGGCGTCCGCGACTATCTGCGGCGGGTCGTCGACGAGGCGCGCGCCACCGGCTACACCGAGACCATCCTCGGCCGCCGCCGCTATCTCCCGGACCTCACCAGCGACAACCGGCAGCGCCGCGAGATGGCCGAGCGCATGGCCCTCAACGCCCCGATCCAGGGCACGGCCGCCGACATCGTGAAGATCGCGATGCTCCGCGTCGACGAGGCCCTGACGAGGGAGGGGCTGAGCTCGCGGATGCTGCTCCAGGTGCACGACGAGATCGTGCTGGAGGTGGCGCCCGGAGAACGCGCCAAGGTCGAGGAACTGGTGCGGCGCGAGATGAGCGGCGCGACCGAACTGCGGGCGCCGCTCGACGTGTCCGTCGGCTCGGGTGCGGACTGGGAGTCGGCCGCGCACTAGCCCCTGTCTGGTTGTGGGCATTCGTACCGCCCCGCGGAACGAATGCCCACAACAGGGCGCATCCGTACCGCCGCTGCGTAGAGCGGCAGGCTCAGGGCGAGGCCCGCGCCCGCGCCGAACATCACCGTGGGCACGTAATCGAGCAGCGAGGCGTCCTCGGCGATGGCCGTGATGGCCGCGTACGAGCGGACACAGCGGTGCACGACGCCCGCGAGGACGCCCAGCGCCAGCACCCCCGCCGCGAGCAGCCGTTCGCGCGACGTCAGGCCCGGTACGGCCGCCGGCGCCGGGGCGTCCGCCGGCAGCCCGCGCACCGCCCCGACGAGGAACGCGGCGATCACCAGCAGCGCGAGCGCAGAACCGCCGTACTGCGCGTACAGATAGAGCGGAAAGCCCGCCACCACCTCGCCCAGCACCGGCAGGATCCGCATCCCCCAGCGGTCCAGGTGCGTGAAGGCGTCCCACACGATGTGCGTCGCCGCCCCGAGCACGGCCGACACCCAGAACCAGAACACCAGCGGCGCGACCGGCCTGCCCCGCCACGACCGGCCGCGCGCCAGCGCGTACGCACGGCCCTGCCAGGCCCCCGGCAACAGCGCCACCAGCGGTTCGCGCAGCAGCAGCCAGCCCCCCACCAGCACCGCCGACACGAGTGTGTCCGCGGTGAGCACACCGGCGGGCGAGTGCGTGAAGTCCCCGTACAGCATCGCCCCGGGAAGGACCGTGTCGGCGAAGTACGTCATGTCGGGCGCGAACGAGCCCGCGACGAGTGCCGAGGCGACCAGCGGCCCGCGCCCCGTACCGTCACGTCGTATCCCTGGCAGCACAGCCGCAGCATGGCTGAGCGTGAACGGCATACGTTCCCCCCTGCGTTCCGTTCTCGATCGGTCTTGATCATCCTTGCCCAGTCTCGCCCAGTATGCGGGTGAGCGGGGTTCGCCACGCTGGGCACCCGCTCCGCGCCAACGTGGTGAAATCCTGGGCAGGGAACGGTGACTCAGGGCGCGAAGGTGCCGTAGTGTCACCAGCGTTCGCGCGCGGGGGAGTACGGGGCGGGCGCGGTGCACAGACCAAGGCGGGGCGGGACCCCCGCACGTACAGGGGAGGACGCACGTATGGCAGCGCAGTTCGGCCGGCGGCTGCGGAGGGGAGCGGCCACGACAGCCGTGGCGGCCCTCGCGATGGCGGCGCTCACCGCGTCCCAGGCACCCAGTCTGCTGAAGTCCGAGCGGCAGTCGACGAGTGATCCGTCGCCCGCCACCGACACCCCCATCGACGGCGGCTCTCCGTACTACACGGACCTGCCGCCGCTGAACACAGCGGACAAGCCCGGCACTTCCATAGATCTGCCCGGCGACGGCAAGGGCGCCGAGTCGGGCATACCGGCGACCGTTCTCGATGCGTACAAGAAGGCCGAGGCGGCGCTGGCCCAGAGCCACCCCGGCTGCCACCTGCCCTGGGAACTGCTCGCCGCCATCGGCAAGGTGGAGTCCGGGCAGGCGCGCGGCGGGCGCGTGGACGCCGAGGGCACCACCATCTCGCCGATCCTCGGCCCGCAGCTCAACGGCAAGGGCTTCGCCAACATCAGCGACACCGACGACGGCGCGTACGACGACGACACCGTGCACGACCGCGCTGTCGGCCCGATGCAGTTCATCCCGTCCACCTGGGCGAAGTGGAGCGCCGACGGCAATGGCGACGGAGACGAGAACCCCAACAACGTCTACGACGCGGCGCTGGCCGCGGGCCGTTACCTCTGCGCGAGCGGCCGCGATCTGTCGGTCGAGGCCGACCTCCACCGGGCGATCCTCGGCTACAACCACTCGCAGGAGTACCTGCGGACGGTCCTGTCGTGGTTCGAGTACTACAAGAAGGGCACGCACGAGGTGCCCGACGGCACGGGCGTGCTGCCCGCCGGAACCGGCCCCGGCGGAGACGGCGACGGCTCGAAGGGCGGGGGCAAGGGCACCGGAAAGGGCTCCCCGGGCTCGCCGTCCGGGGAAGGCGGCAAGAGCCCCTCCACGCAGCCCCCGAAGACGGGCGGTACGCCCACCCCGTCGCCCCGGCCAGGCGAACCGGGCGAGCCGGGCGAGCCGAGCGAGCCGGACCAGCCCACCCCCGCCGAATCCGTCACCGCCCTTGAGCGCGTCGGCGCGCAGGAGCTGACCGCCACGGCCGGAGGCGAGTTCGCCGACCTGCCCCGGGTGCGGGCGGAGAACGCGGCGGGCAAGCCGGTCGCCAAGGCGCGCGTGCAGTACGAGATCCGCGGCGAGACACAGGCGCGCTTCCCCGACAAGGCGACCCGCGTCACCGTCCTCACCGGCAGCGATGGCACTGCCATCGCTCCGAAGCTGCTCGCGGGCGAGAAGGCGGGCCAGTTCACCGTACGGGCCACGGTCGTGGGCCGCGGTCTGCCCGGCGTCGACTTCGCCGCCACCGTCACGTCCCGTCCTGCGCCCGACCCGCAGGCCGACGCGCTGGCCCGTACCAGCGACGAGGCGCTGAAGGCCGAGACCGGCAGCGAGTTCGCGGAGACGGTTGAGGTCAAGGCGACCTACAAGGGCGAGGCCGCCGCGGGCGTGCCGGTGACCGCGACCATGGTCACCTCCGACGACCCGGACCAGCCGGTGGAGAACGACAAGGGCCCGTACTTCACGGACGATGAGGGCAGGACGGTCCGTGCCCTCGAGGACCTCAAGACGGACTCCAGCGGCCTCCTGACGCTGCCGAAGATCTTCACCGATGGCAACGCGGGCACGTTCCACCTGCGGCTGACCACAGCGGACGGCGCGACGCTGACCATCGAGCTGACCGTTACGGAGCCGGCTGCCGCGGACCAGTAGCGCCCGGCCGGTCCCTCGCCCGTACCGTCCCCGCCGCACCGCTCGTCTGCCCCCACCGGCCCACCGGTCCACCGGCCGCCGGAGGGCAGGGGAGCGGTGCGACGTGTTCTCTTCTGCGCCCCCCGTTGCTACGGTGCCCAATCCGGGCGTCCTGACGCACCGTCAGGATGCCCGGAAGGCTTCTGCCCCCACACACCGGGAGGCCGACCATGCGCGCCCTCGCAGCCGCCGCCATCGGACTGGCCGCGGCCCTCGCGCTCGTCTTCACCATCACGGCGATCGGCGCGCCCAGCGGCCGGACCTCCCCGAAGCCGCTGCTGACCACCGTTCCCGAACACCCGTAGAGGGAGGGCACACTGCCATGCGCCGCACAGCGAGCCTGGTCCTGCTCGCCCTCGCCGTCCTCTGCACGGCCCTGTCGCCGCTCCTGCGCTGGTACGCCTTCCCGCGCCTCGCCAAGATCCCCCCGAACCAGTACCAGGAGATGGTCCTCGAGGCGAAGGACGCCACCCTCCTCGACTACGGCACGATGCGGCCGAAGACCGTCCCCAAGGTCACCATCGTGCAGACGCTGAAGGGCAACGTCGAGGCGTCCGAGAAGATCGAGCGGACCGCCGGCCGCGACGTCGTGGTCTGGGACGGCCTCTCGTACGTGGTGGGCCCGGACGGCAAGATGGTCTCCCGGATCCCCGAGCGCTACATCTTCGACGCCCACACCCAGGAGCCGGTCCACGCGGACGGCGAACACGTCGACGGCGACCGGGTCCGGCGCGAGGGCATCGAGTTCAAGTGGCCCTTCCTCACCGAGAAGCGCGACTACAACTACTTCGACGCCCAGGCGCGCATCTCCGCCCCCATCCACTACAAGGGCACCCAGAACTTCCGCGGCGTGGAGGTCTACTACTTCGAGCAGACCATCCCGTGGACCAAGGTCCCGATGCCGAAGAAGATGCCGGTCAAGGGCATCACGCCGGAGTCGGTCGCGAAGACGGGCACGACCCGCTGGTACACCACCAGGCGCATGTTCTGGATCGACCCCACCACGGGCGCACCGGTCAACGGGCAGGAGATCCACAAGGAAGAACTGCGCGGCGGCACTCTGCTCGGCGACCGCGACAAGGTCACGGCGTTCGCGGGGCATGTGAAGATGCGCGAGGACTACATCGACTACACGGCCGACCTCGTGAAGTCCCAGCGGCAGCTGGTCCTGCTGATGACGTCGCACCTGCCGTGGGGCTTCCTGGGGTTCGGGGCCGGCCTGCTCGCGCTCGCTCTGGTGCTGGAGGCGCGCAGCCGACGGCGCGGAGGCCCTGGCGCGGCGTCCGGGGAGCGCACGCCGGAGCCGGAACCGGTCAACGCCTGAACGCCTCAACGCCTGAACGTCGGACTTCCTGAACGCTTCGACTATCGCCGGGGGTTGGTACGCGCCTTGGTGTGGCGCGTCGGCTCGGCGGTGGCCGGGTCCTCCGGCCACGGGTGCTTGGGGTAGCGGCCGCGCAGCTCGGCCCGTACGGACCGGTATCCGTCGCGCCAGAAGGACGCGAGGTCGGCGGTGACCGCGGCGGGGCGCCCGGCGGGGGAGAGCAGATGGACGAGCAGCGGTACGCGCCCGCCCGCGATCCGCGGAGTCTCCTGCAGCCCGAACAGCTCCTGCAGCTTCACGGCCAGCACCGGCTGACCGCCGCCGTAGTCGATGCGTACGCGGGAACCGCTCGGCACCTCCAGCCGCTCGGGCGCCAGCTCGTCGAAGCGCGCCGCGTCACCGGTGGCCCACGGCAGCAGCCGGGCCAGAGCCTTGCCCCCGTCCACCCGCTCCAGATCACCGCGCTTCTGCGCGCGGTCCAGTTCACACCCGAGCCACTCGTCGGGGTGAGCGAGGAGCGCGGCATCCGACACGTCGGGCCACGGCTCGCCCAACTCCCGGTGCAGAAAGGCCAACCGCTGCCGCAGCTCCGCGGCCTCCCGCGGCCAGCGCAGCATCCCGAGCCCTTCGCGCCGCAGCCCGTCCAGCAGAGCGGCCCGCACCTGCGCCGGGTCGGGCGCGCCCAGCGGCCGTACGAGCAGTTCGATCGCGCCGAGCCGCTCCACTCGCCGCGCGACCACGTCGCGCCGCTCGGCCGACCAGACGACCTCCTCGCCGCCGGAGAGGAGCGGCGCGGCCGCGATCCGCGCGGTCTCCTCACCGACCACGGCGGCCAGCCGCACGCGCGCGGACGCGGCGGCCACGGGCCGGTCCGCGACGGCCACCGCCAGCCACTCCGCGTCCCCGAGCCGCGACCCGCCGGCCGTCTCGGCCCCGGTCCCGGAGGCCATGAGATACGCCCCGCCCCCGCGCCGCCGCGCCACCCGCTCGGGAAACGCGAGCGCGGCGAGCAGCCCCGCGGCGTCGTCTTCCGTCAACCGGCCGGTGGCGGTGTTCTGGCGGCGTGACCCCCCGCTGTCCGGCGGCGGCACCGCCCGTTCGACGCCGTTCCAACCTCCCGACCCGGGCTCGGAGGGCGCTCCGCCGGGCCCGGCAGTCCCGCCCAACGAGGACCCGCCCGCCGCCCCACGCGCGCGTGGCGCCCCGGCCTCCGTTGGGGCGTACGCGTCGTCGTCGGCGGGCGGCGTCGCGGAGGCGGAGGAGCTGGCGTCCTCACCACCCGCGGCGACGGGCGATGTGCGTTCCGCCCTGTCGCGAGCGGCCGAGCGCAGTGCCGACTCCAGGCGCCTGGCCTCCGCGCGCCAGCGGGCCGCGTACGGGTCGCCGCCGCGGCGGGCCGTGCGCCAGGCCGCGGCCAGGTCGTCGCCGTACTCGCGGGGCGGCTCCTCCGACAGCAGCGCGACCACCTCCGCCGCCCTGCGCGCGCCCACCTCGGGTGCGCCGTCCAGGAGGGCCCGGGCGAGCCGCGGGTGGACGCCCAGCCGGGACAGCTGGACGCCGCGCGCGGTCGCGCGCCCGTCCGCGTCCACGGCCCCGATCGCGCGCAGCACCTCGCCCGCCGCGGCCATCGCCCCGCCCGGCGGCGGGTCGAGCAGCGCGAGCCCCGAGGCGTCCGGCTCGCCCCAGCACGCCGCCTGCAGCGCGAAAGCGGTCAGGTCCGCGACCTTGATCTCCGGCGAAGGCCACCGCGGAAGCCGCGCGTCCTCCTCCTCGGCCCAGCAGCGGTAGACCGTGCCGGGCGCCTCGCGCCCCGCCCGGCCCGCGCGCTGCCGGGCCGCAGCCTGCGAGGCCCGTACGGTCGTCAGCGCGCTCAGCCCGCGCGCGTGGTCCGTGCGCGGCTCCCGGGCCAGACCCGCGTCCACGACGACCCGCACGCCCGGCACCGTCAGGCTCGACTCGGCCACCGCCGTCGCCAGCACGACACGCCGTACGCCCCCACCGCCCGCCAGCACCGCGTCCTGGACGTCCGCGGGGGCCCGCCCGTGCACCTGCAGCACCTCGGCGCCCGCCCCGCCCAGCCGCCCCGCCACGCGCGCGATCTCCCCGACGCCCGGCAGGAAGCACAGCACGTCGCCGACCCGCTCGCGCAGCGCCCGCCGCACGACGGCCGCGACGTGCTCCAGCAGGGCGGGGTCCACCCGCATGCCGTGCGGCGGGCGTACGGGACGTGGCGGCGGTGCCCACACCACCTCCACCGGGTGCGACACGCCCGGCGCCTCGACCACCGGCGAGCCCCCGTCACCGGCGCCTCCCGCACCCGCGCTCCCGTCCCCCGCGCCGTCGCCGAGGAGCCGGGCCCAGCCCGCCGCGTCCGTCGTCGCCGAGGCCGCGACGAGCCGCAAGTCGGGCCGCAGCGCCTCCCGTACGTCCAGCAGGAAGGCGGCCGCCGTGTCGGCGTCGAGGTGCCGCTCGTGGCACTCGTCGAGGACGACGACGTCGACCCCGGCCAGCTCCTGGTCGCGCTGCAACCGCTGCAGCAGCACGCCGGTCGTCACCACCTCGACGACCGTCCCGGGCCCGGCGCGCCGCTCGCCGCGCACGCTGAACCCGACGCTCCCCCAACCTTCGGCCGGGGGTGCCCCCATACCGACCTCCTCGCCCAGCAGCCACGCCATGCGCCGCGCGGCGGCCCGCGCCGCGATGCGCCGCGGCTCGGCGACCACCACGCGCCGTACGGGCCGCTCGCCCGCGGGCCCGTCGTCCAGCAGCCCCGCCAGAGCCAGCGGCACCAGCGTCGTCTTGCCCGTCCCGGGCGGCGCGCACAGCACAGCGGCGCCGCGCGCGTCCAGCGCCTCCTCCAGCGCGGGCAGCGCCGCCTTCACGGGCAGCTGCTCCAGCGCGTCCCTCCGTATCACCCGGCCAGTCTCCCAGCGCTGCGCAACGGGTCCCGCCCTCCCCGGCCGGAGGCCGGCCGAAGCGCCTCAGTCCCTGACGCACACGAAGATCGCCGTGCCCGGGATCAGATGCCCCCGCAGCGGGGACCAGCCGCCCCACTCCTGGTCGTTCCAGTCAGGCCACTCCGGCTCCACGAAGTCGATCAGCCGAAAACCGGCCGCCACCACGTCCCGTACCCGGTCGCCCACCGTCCGGTGGTGCTCCACGTACACCGCACGCCCCGACTCGTCCTGCTCGACGTACGGCGTCCTGTCGAAGTACGAGGCCGCCACCGACAGTCCCTCGGGGCCCGGCTCGTCCGGGAAGGCCCAGCGGATCGGGTGGGTCACCGAGAACACCCAGCGCCCGCCGGGCCGCAGCACCCGCCGTACCTCCCGCATCACCCGCACCGGGTCGGCGACGAACGGCAGCGCCCCGTACGCGGAACACGCCAGGTCGAAGGACCCGTCGGCGAAGGGCAGCGCGCCCGCGTCGGCCTGCACCAGCGGAACGTCATCGCCGATCCGCCGCGCGTGCTGCAACTGCCGGTGCGAGATGTCCAGGGCGACCGGCCTGGCGCCCTGGGCGGCCAGCCAGCGCGAGCACTGCGCCGCGCCGGCCCCGATCTCCAGGACGCCCCGTCCCTTGAGGTCCTCCGCCGGGCCGAGCAGCCCGGCCTGCTCCTCGTCGAGCCCCTCCGGGCCCCAGACGAAGCGGTCGTCTCCGAGGAACCCGCCGTGTTCCCGCTGGTATTCGTCCGCGTTGCGGTCCCACCAGCCCCGGTTCGCCCGGCTGCTCTCCGTGTCCCCCGCGCCACGCCGAGTGGCCCGGGCTTCGTCCTCTTGGCTCATCGCGCCTGTCGTCGTAATGTTCGCTCGAACCTGTAGCTGCTAAGAGCAGTGCGCAAAGCAGTGTGCGTTGTGTCGGGTATGGGGCTTGAGTTGGCTTATGCCCCTGGTGCGCTCTTCGCGCATTGACCATGCCCGGCTGCCCCCGTATGCTACAAGTTGCGCTGCGGGCCTGCGCACCTCAGACGTAGCAGGCTGCGCTCGCATCTGTTGTATGTCCCCTCGGTTGTCGAGGCGCATTTCCGACCCTGTGGAAGGATCGCGTCTCCTGGCTGTCCGGCTTCGGCGGTGCGATAACGGGCTCCCGGCGTGAGCAGTACCTACGACTCAATGTCCGTACCGGAGCCCTTTCCCACATGACGAGCAGCACCGAGACCCCCGCCACCCCGCAGGTAGCGGTCAACGACATCGGTAACGAGGATGCCTTCCTCGCCGCGATCGACGAGACGATCAAGTACTTCAACGACGGCGACATCGTCGACGGCGTCATCGTGAAGGTCGACCGGGACGAGGTCCTGCTCGACATCGGTTACAAGACCGAGGGGGTCATCCCCTCCCGCGAGCTCTCGATCAAGCACGACGTCGACCCGAACGAGGTCGTGGCCGTCGGCGACGAGATCGAGGCCCTTGTTCTCCAGAAGGAGGACAAGGAAGGCCGCCTCATCCTGTCCAAGAAGCGCGCTCAGTACGAGCGGGCCTGGGGCACGATCGAGAAGATCAAGGAAGAGGACGGCATCGTCACCGGTACCGTCATCGAGGTCGTCAAGGGTGGTCTCATCCTCGACATCGGCCTCCGCGGCTTCCTCCCCGCCTCCCTGGTCGAGATGCGCCGCGTCCGCGACCTGCAGCCCTACGTGGGCAAGGAGCTCGAGGCGAAGATCATCGAGCTGGACAAGAACCGCAACAACGTGGTTCTTTCCCGCCGCGCCTGGCTGGAGCAGACCCAGAGCGAGGTCCGCCAGACCTTCCTCACCACCCTCCAGAAGGGCCAGGTGCGCTCCGGCGTCGTCTCCTCCATCGTCAACTTCGGTGCCTTCGTGGACCTGGGCGGCGTCGACGGTCTCGTCCACGTCTCCGAGCTGTCCTGGAAGCACATCGACCACCCGTCCGAGGTCGTCGAGGTCGGCCAGGAGGTCACGGTCGAGGTCCTGGACGTCGACATGGACCGCGAGCGCGTCTCCCTGTCGCTGAAGGCGACCCAGGAGGACCCGTGGCAGCAGTTCGCCCGGACCCACCAGATCGGTCAGGTCGTCCCGGGTAAGGTCACCAAGCTCGTTCCGTTCGGTGCGTTCGTCCGCGTCGACGAGGGCATCGAGGGTCTGGTCCACATCTCCGAGCTGGCCGAGCGCCACGTGGAGATTCCGGAGCAGGTCGTCCAGGTCAACGACGAGATCTTCGTCAAGGTCATCGACATCGACCTCGAGCGCCGCCGCATCAGCCTCTCGCTGAAGCAGGCGAACGAGGCGTTCGGCGCCGAGCCTGCGGCCGTCGAGTTCGACCCGACCCTGTACGGCATGGCTGCCTCGTACGACGACCAGGGCAACTACATCTACCCCGAGGGCTTCGACCCGGAGGCCAACGACTGGCTGCCGGGCTACGAGAAGCAGCGGGAGGAGTGGGAGCGCCAGTACGCCGAGGCGCAGGCGCGCTTCGAGCAGCACCAGGCGCAGGTCATCAAGTCCCGCGAGGCCGACGAGCAGGCCGCGGCCGAGGCCGGTCAGGCCGCTCCGCAGGGCGGCGGCGGCCAGGGCGGCGGCGGCTCGTACTCCTCGGAGCCCCAGGACAACTCCGGCGCGCTCGCGTCGGACGAGGCCCTGGCCGCGCTCCGCGAGAAGCTGGCCGGCGGTCAGAGCTGACTGCTCGCCGCTAGCCAATAGCCGGTAACACAAGGCCCGCCCCTGCAGGGGGCGGGCCTTGTGTGTTCCGCGCACGCGGGGGTGCCTGGGTCAGGGATGGGGCGGGGTGGGTGGTAAATGTCCCGCCCGCGGGCCGGTCAGTCGTCGACCGGTACGCCCGGGTTGACCAGGCCGCGGCCGCCGGTGACCGTGTTGCTGCTGGTCACCGTCGTCTTGCAGGACGAGCTGTAGTTGAAGGCGTAGATCGCGTAGCGCCCGGAGCCCGTGGCTCCGGTCAGGTCGGAGCGGTTGCCGCGGAAGACCGTCCCGCAGCCCCACCCCTCCTGCTGCGTATGCACCTCGAAGCCGTTGTTGGTCGTGTTCCTGCCGGAGTTGTTCTCGACGACGTAGTCGTTGCCCTTCACGTCGATCCACGAGTCGTCGTAGTGGTTGCCGGTCAGTCCGCGGCCGTCGAACGTGTTGCCGGAGACGAGACCGCCCGTCGTGCCCTCCTTGAGGTCGATGGCCTCGCCGCCGACGTCGGGGCCGATCGTGTTGCCGAGGATCTGCACGTTGTCGCTCTTGTCGGAGAGCGTGTTGGCGGTGCCGACGTACACCCCCTCGCCCATGCCGCTGTCGTTGTTCCCCGTGTCGTAGATCGTCGAGTTCTTGATCAGGCCGTTCCTGCTGGACTTGCGGAAGTGCACGCCCTCCATGTCCAGGCCGTGGACGGTGACCGCGTCGATGACGACGTCGTTCGCGCCGTCCATCATGATCCCCTTCTGGCCGCCGGTGACGGTGATGCCCTTCACCGTCCAGTACGAGGCGCCGTTGAGGTGCAGCCCATAGCCGCCGCCCGCCGTGAGCACGGCTTTCGAGGAGCCGGTGATTGTGATGCGGGAGGACGCGCTGCCGGTGGCGGTGGTCTGGAAGTTGCCGTTGTACGTGCCGTCGGCGAGCTGGATGGTGTCGCCGGGCTTGGCGGCGGCGAGCGCGTCCTTGAGTTGAGCGGCCGTGGACACCGGGATGACGGCCGCGGGATTGGCCGCAGGACCGGAGGCGGGACCGGCCGCGGGGGCGGCCTGGGCGGCATCCGCGCATGTGCTGGTGGTCAGTAACGCCGTGCAGCCGAGCGCAGCGGCGAGTGGGGTGGTCAGCAGCATGCGGCGGCGCGTGCGCGTGGGGGAGCGCATGGCGGGTTCCTTCCTGCTTCATGTGGCGACGCGTCCGACACGTTTCTCTATGTGAACGACAGTCGCCAATCTGAACAACCTTGGTGGCTGGCGAAATTAGGCGCATTGCGCGAACACGTCAAGACCTGCGTCGATGCGTACCGCCGCTGGGGGAAATATGGGCGATACGCCGGAAGCTGACGGACCGTAACACCCCGTTGCCACGATGCGGCGGGCCCCCGACGCCGGGAATGCCTGTGCGCCCTCGGGCGTTGGGCGTTTATGAACACGAGGAGGCGCGGTTACGGTGCTTGATCCGCAGGATCTGTACGAGTGGGAGCCCAAGGGGCTCGCAGTGGCCGACATGGCGATCGCCCAGGACACGGCAGGGCTCGTCATGCTCTACCACTTCGACGGATACATCGACGCCGGAGACACCGGCGAGCAGGTCGTGGAACGGCTGCTCGACCAGCTGCCCCACGAGACGGTTGCACGCTTCGACGCGGACCGACTCGTCGACTACCGCGCCCGGCGTCCCCTGCTCACCTTCCAGCGCGACCGCTGGACCTCGTACGACATGCCCAGGCTGGACGTGAATCTGGTGCAGGATGCCACCGGCGCGCCCTTCCTGCTGCTGTCCGGACCCGAGCCGGACGTGGAGTGGGAGCGCTTCGCCGTCGCCGTGCGCCAGATCGTCGAGCGGCTGAGCGTCCGGCTGTCCGTGAGCTTTCACGGCATTCCCATGGGCGTTCCGCACACCCGCCCGGTCGGGCTCACCCCGCACGGCAACCGGCTCGACCTGATGCCCGGCCACCAGGGCTTCTTCGACGAGGCGCAGGTGCCCGGCAGCGCAGAGTCGCTCGTGGAGTTCCGGCTCGCCGAGGCGGGACACGATGTGCTGGGCGTCGCCGCGCACGTGCCGCACTACATCGCCCGCTCGCCGTACCCCGACGCCGCGCTGGCCGCGCTCGAGGCGATCACGGCGGCGACGGGACTGGTCGTGCCGGGCGTGGTGCACACGCTGCGCACGGCGGCGCACCGCACCCAGACCGAAATCGACCGGCAGGTCGGGGAGGGTGACGAGGAGCTGGTCTCGCTCGTGCAGGGCCTGGAGAACCAGTACGACGCGGTGGCCGGCGCCCAGAGCCGCGGCAACCTCGTCGCCGAGCCCGCGCAGCTGCCGTCGGCGGAGGAGCTGGGCCGGGAGTTCGAGCGCTTCCTCGCCGAGCGCGAGGGCGACGGGGACTGAGGGCGTCCGGCCCGGGTGGCTGAACTAGTCTGATCGCATGCTGAAGGTGGGCCTGACGGGCGGTATCGGCGCGGGCAAGAGCGAGGTGTCGCGGCTGCTCGCGTCGTACGGCGCGGTGATCGTCGACGCGGACAGGATCGCGCGGGAGGTCGTGGAGCCGGGGACGCCCGGCCTTGCGGCGGTTGTGGCCGAGTTCGGCCCGGAGATTCTCGCCCCGGACGGCACCCTGGACCGCCCCAGGCTCGGTACTGTCGTCTTCAACGACCCGGAGCGGCTGCGCGCGTTGAACGCGATTGTCCACCCGCTCGTCGGTGCCCGCTCGGCCGAGCTGGAGGCGTCGGCCGCGGGCGCTGACGCCGCCGTCGTCGTGCACGACGTCCCCCTGCTCACCGAGAACGACCTGGCCGGTCTTTACGACCTGGTGGTGGTCGTGGACGCATCCCCCGGGACCCAGCTCGACCGCCTGGTCGGGCTGCGCGGTATGGCGGAGTCCGAGGCTCGCTCCCGAATGGCTGCTCAGGCGACGCGCGAGCAGCGGCTGGCCGTCGCCGACCTGGTGATCGACAACGACGGTCCGCTGGAGGCGCTGGAGCCGCAGGTCAGGAAGGTCTGGGAGGAGTTGCGGGAGCGAGCGGGCGGGTGAGCCGGGTCAGCCCACGCACTGCGGCTTGAAGCCGGGGTCGGCCGGGCCCTCACGGTCCAGGGCGTTGATCACCCATCGGGCGACCACGGGGTCATTGGGGGACTGGTCGTGCTCGATCGGGTCCATCGGGCACGCGTCCTGCAGGGTGATGTTGGTGACCTGCTTTGTCGGTCCATCGAGGAAAGCGCTGGTGTACGGCGTGACGACCTCGTCGTACTTCGTCGTGATCACCGTGTAGTCCGGACCCGAAACGGTGTCGCCGCCCGCGTTGAGCTCGGTCAGGAACGGTGAGCCCGCCACCTGGTCCGCACATGCCGCGCAGACCGTGGCTCCGGTGACGGCCGCCAGGGGGTTGGTCGTGCCGTGGTTGGACGGAACGATGCCGACCAGGTCGTCGACCTTGTTCGCGCCGTGCAGGAACTTGAGGTAGTAGCGCGGCATCATGCCGCCCTGGCTGTGTCCGACGATGTCCGCTTTGTGCGCTCCGGTGGCGCTGAGCACGGCGTCCACGAAGGGCGCGAGCTCGCGGGCGGAGTCCGCCACGTGGTCGGTCGCGTCGTGCCCGTAGTTGAGCGCGAAGACGCAGAACCCGGCGTCGGCGAGCTTCGGCGACAGCATGCTCCAGTTCTTCGCCATGTTCTCGAATGTCCCATGGACGAGGACGACCGGGTCGGGGTGCTCGGCCGTCGGCTTGCACGACCAGTCGTTGGCGCCGGGCGGGGAGACGTCCACGGTGTCGCCGAGCGCGGGCGTGGCGAAGGCCGTCAGCGCGGTGATGACGGCCGAGGCGAGGAGCACGGCGAGAGAGCGGCGACGCATGGCACTTCCCTTCCAGGCACCGCCGGACCCGGGTCGGGCGACGGCGGTGGCGGCCTGCCGTTCCGGGCGGAACGGAAGGCCGGTGTGCCGTCGCCCGGAGGTCGTCCGAGGTCGTCCGAGGAAGATCCGCAGGTCGACGGCGTGTCGAACAGTGAAACGGAATGCTTACCTCCCCTTACTCGCGAGTCAAGAACCTGGACGGTGGGATGTGCGCCACACGGGAAAAGTCACCCCCCTGACTTGCCGCAGGTCTCATTCGATGTCGATGTCGATGTCGGTGCGGGTTGTCGGGTGGGTTGTCGTGTGCACGGCCGCCGTCCGGGGGAATGCCGTGCCGGACGGTGGTGTTGTCCGGACCGAGGGGCAGGATCCGCCGTCGTGTGTTGTGGAAGGAGGCCGCTGTGCCCGAGCGCACCCCCGAGACGCATGTCATCGACTTCCGCGCCGCGGAGCATCTGCTGGCCGCGCGCGACCCGCGTGGCGCGATCAAGCTGCTCGACTCGGTGATCGAAGCCCACCCGGGGAGCAGAGCGGCACGCCTGCTGCGAGCGCGCGCGTACTTCATGGCGGCCCAACTCCGCTCGGCGGAGGCCGAGTTCCAGCACATCGTGGACCGCGAGCCGGACAACGCGTTCGCCCACTTCGCGCTGGGCCGTACGCTGCAGCGCGCCAACCGCCCCGGCGAGGCCATCCGCCACTTCCGCCTGGCCGCGGCGCTGGATCCGCGCCCGGACTACGTCGAGGCGGCCCGCTTCGGCGAGAGCGCCTGAGACCACTGAGATCACTGACACCACTGAGACCACGGACGCCCGGCTTCCCGAGAGGGAGCCGGGCGTCCGCTTCAGCATGCTTAGGGGCGCCCGGAGGTACGTCAGGACGCACAGCGGATCCGGTCGGCGCGGCGACTTCACCCAGCGAGGGTGAAGTCTCCCGCCGCGGCCTCGGCGCAGGCTGATCGGGAGCAGGCTCGCGCCGGCGAGCCCGCGCGGCCGCACGCGCCCTCGCGATCGGGGAGGTGCCCATGACGCCCATGACGCCCGGGACGCCCATGGCGCCCCGTGCCATGACGCCCAGAGCCGTGGCGCACGACCTGGACACGCTGTCGGTGAACACCATCCGCGGCCTGTGCATGGACGCCATCCAGAAGGCCGACTCCGGGCACCCCGGTACGCCGATGGGGATCGCCCCCGTCGCGTACACGCTGTGGCAGCGGTTCCTGCGCTTCGACCCCGCCGATCCGATCTGGCCGAACCGCGACCGCTTCGTGCTCTCCGAAGGCCACGCCTCCGCCCTCCTCTGGTCGCTGCTGCACCTGACCGGGGTACGCGCCGTGAACCCCGACTACGAGGTGCTGGGCCGCCCCGCGGTCGGTCTCGAGGACCTGAAGTCGTTCCGCCGGCTCGACTCGCACTGCCCGGGCCACCCCGAGTACCGCTGGACCAGCGGCGTCGAGACCACCACGGGCCCGCTCGGACAAGGCGTCGCCACATCGGCCGGCATGGCGATGGCGGGCCGGTGGCTCGCGGCGCGGTTCAACCGGGACGGCTTCCCGACATCCCCGACGGCGTACGCGAGCACTTCGACGCGGGGATCGGCGCCCGCGGCGCTGAACTCCGTACGGACTGGGAGCAGCGCTTCGAGGGCTACCGCAGCGCCCATCCCGATCTCGCCGACGCGCTGGAGCGCATCCAGCGGCGGGAGCTCCCCGACGGCTGGCAGAGCGCGCTTCCCACCTTCCCCGCCGACCCGAAGGGCATGGCGACCCGCGAATCCTCGGGCCGGGTGCTGAACGCCCTTGCCCAGGCGGTGCCGTGGCTCCTCGGCGGCTCCGCGGACCTGGCGCCCTCGACCAAGACCCACCTCGCGTTCGAGGGCGCCGGCGACTTCCAGCCCGCCGACCGGTCCGGGCGCAACCTGCACCTGGGCATACGGGAGCACGCGGCCGCGGCGGTGGCGAACGGCATGGCGCTGACGAAACTCCGGCCGTACTGGTCGGGGTTCCTGATCTTCTCCGACTACGCCAAGGCGGCCATCCGTCTCTCCGCGCTGATGGAGATCCCGACCGTGCACATCTTCACCCACGACTCCATCGGCGTCGGCGAGGACGGCCCCACCCACCAGCCCGTGGAGCAACTCGCGGGGCTCCGGGCCATGCCGGGGCTGCTCGTCTTCCGGCCCGCCGACGCGGGCGAGGTCGTCGAGACCTGGCGCGTGGTCGCCGCACTCCGCCACGAGCCGGCCGCGCTCATCCTCTCCCGCCAGGCCCTCCCCACGCTCGACCGGTCGCAGCTCGCCCCCGCCTCGGGAGTCGCGCGGGGTGCCTACGTCCTGGCCGACGCCCCCGCGGGCGGGCCCGGGCTCCGGGTGATCCTGCTCGCGACCGGCTCCGAGGTGGCGCCGGCGCTCACCGCGCGCGAGGAGCTCGCCGCCGACGGCATCGGCGCGCGCGTGGTGAGCATGCCGTGCTGGGAGCTGTTCGACCGCCAGCCGCGCTCGTACCGCGACGAAGTGCTGCCGCCCGGTGTGAAGGCCAGGGTTGCGATCGAGCAGGCGTCGACCTTCGGCTGGGACCGGTACGTGGGCGACGGCGGCGCCGTCATCGGCATGCACACCTACGGAGCCTCCGCGCCGCTGAAGCAGCTGCTGTCGAGGTTCGGGTTCACCCCCGAGCGCGTGTCCGCGGTCGCCCGTGAGCGCGTGGCGGCCGCGGAGGCGCAACCGCCGCCCCACCGAACGGAGGGCTGACCATGACCACTGACTCGCCCATGCAACTCGGCATGATCGGGCTCGGCCGGATGGGCTCCAACCTCGTACGACGCCTCATGCGGGACGGCCACCGCTGCGTCGTCCACGACCTCGACCGGAGCGCCGTGCGGGAGTTGGCTGGCGAGGGCACCGCCGCCTCCTCGCTCCAGGACCTCGTGGCGAAGCTGGAGAAGCCCAGGACCGCCTGGCTGATGCTGCCCGCCGGGGCCGTACAGCCCACGCTCGACCAGCTGACCGGCCTGCTCGAGCCGGGCGACACCGTCGTCGGCGGCGGCAACTCGTACTACCGGGACGACATGGCCCGCGCCGGGCAGCCGGCCCGGCACCGCATCCACTACGTCGACTGCGGCACGTCGGGCGGCGTCTGGGGCCGGGAGCGCGGCTACTGCCTGATGATCGGCGGCGAGGACGAGCCGGTCGCGAGGCTGGACCCGCTCTTCCGCACGATCGCGCCGGGCGCCGCGAGCGCCGAGCCCACACCCGGCAGGACCCGGACCGGCGGGACCGCGCCCGAGGGCTATCTGCACTGCGGCCCGAGCGGAGCGGGCCACTTCGTGAAGATGGTCCACAACGGTGTCGAGTACGGGATGATGGCCGCCATCGCGGAGGGGCTCAGCGTCATCGAGCACGCCGACACAGGGCTGCGCCGCCGTAGGGCCGACGCCGAGACCGCCCCGCTCCGCGAGCCCGAGGCGTACCAGTACGAGATCGACGTGGCGGAAGTCGCGGAGGTCTGGCGCCGCGGCTCGGTCGTCGGCTCCTGGCTCGTCGACCTGATCGCCGACGCGCTGGCCCGCTCGCCGCACCTCGACTCGTTCACCGGGCGCGTCTCGGATTCGGGGGAGGGGCGGTGGACGGTGCTCGCGGCGGTCGACGAGAGCGTGCCCGCCCCCGTCATCAGCGCCGCGCTGACCGAGCGCTACGAGTCGCGGGGCCTGGGCGAGTTCGGCGACAAGGTGCTGTCCGCGATGCGCGGCGAATTCGGCGGCCATGCCGAGAAGGCGGCGTGAACCGTGGCCCGCCAGCCCTCGGCCCGCCAGTCCGTGTCACGCCGGCCCGCGTCCCCCCGGTCCGCGTCCCGCCCGTCCCGGCGGCGCAGCCGCGCCCCGGCGGGCCCGGTCCCCGACGACCACGTCATCGTGCTGTTCGGCGCGACCGGGGACCTCGCGCGGCGCAAGCTGCTGCCCGGGCTGTTCCACCTGGCCAAGGCCGGGCTGCTGCCCTCCCGCTGCCGCATCGTCGGATCGGCCCCCGCGCGATTCGCCCTCAGCGACGAGGACTTCCGCAAGCACGCGAGCGAGGCGGTGGCCGAGTTCGGGAGAGCGAAGCCGGAGGGCAGGGCGTGGCAGGAGTTCGAGGGCGCGCTGCACTTCGGCGCGGCCGACCCGGAAGATCCCGGGCCGCTGCTCTCGGCCGTACGGGAGGCGGAGCGGGCGGTCGGCGGAAGCCCGCGCCGCCTGTTCCATCTGGCCGTCCCGCCAACCGCGTTCGGTTCCGTCGTCGAGATGCTCGGCGCGACCGGCCTCGCCGGGAACGCCCGGCTGATCGTGGAGAAGCCCTTCGGCACCGACCTCCCCTCGGCCAGGGCCTTGAACGGGACGATCCACGCCGTCTTCGACGAGTCCCGGGTGTTCCGCATCGACCACTTCCTCGGCAAGGAGTCCGTCGACAACATCCTCGCCCTCCGCTTCGCCAACGGTCTCTTCGAGCCGGTCTGGAACCGCGACCACATCAGCCATGTGCAGATCGACGTGCCCGAGAGCATCGGCATCGAGGGCCGCGCCCACTTCTTCGAGGGCACGGGAACCTTCCGCGACATGATCGTCACGCACCTCTTCCAGCTGCTCGGCTTCGTGGCGATGGAGCCCCCGACCTCGCTGACCGCCAAGTCCCTGCGGGACGAGAAGGAGAAGGTCTTCGAGACCGTGAAACCCCTCGAGCCGGCACACGTGATCAGGGGCCAGTACGAGGGCTACCGGGCCGAGCCGGGAGTCGACCCGCGCTCGGACACCGAGACCTTCGCCGCGCTGCGCGTCGAACTCGACAACTGGCGGTGGGCCGGGGTCCCGTTCTATCTGCGCTCGGGCAAGTCGCTGGGACAGGGGCGGCACGTGGTCACCCTCGGCTTCCGGGAGCCCGCCCTGCGGATGTTCCCCGTCGACGCCCGGCGCGGGCGCGACGTCCGGGGCAACCGACTCGTGGTCGATTTCGCCGACCCCGGCCGGATCGCCGCCCGCTTCCTGGTGAAGGACCCGGGACCCGCCATGCACCTGAGCACGGCCCAGATGACCTTCGACTACGCCGAGTCGTTCACCACGATGCACTCCCTCGAGGGTTACGAGCGGCTGCTGCTGGACGCGATGCTCGGCGACCAGTCACTGTTTACGCGCTCGGACGGGATCGAGAGCCTGTGGGAGGCGGCCACCCCGCTCCTGGACGACCCGCCACCGGTCGAGCCGTACGCACCGGGGTCGTGGGGCCCTGGGGCGATCCACCGGCTGATCGCCCTGCACGACTGGTACCTGCCGGACGGCCGTTAGGCCCAGGGCGCCTGTGGGGGAAGATCCGCCCGGGGGTCACTTCAGCCGGCCGCGCGTCGAGGTCCCGCTCCCCGCCGCGCCCTCCTACGCTCGGCAGCATGCTGGGGCTTCCGGAGCACGTGCACACCTGCCTGTTCGACCTCGACGGCGTCCTCACCCGGACCGCGGAGGTCCACGCGGCCGCCTGGAAGGAGATGTTCGACGCCTATCTGCGGCAGCGCGCCGACCGCGAAGGCGCCCCCTTCGTACCGTTCGACGCGGTCCGCGACTACGACGAGTACGTGGACGGCCGACCGCGCGCCGACGGCGTCCGCACCTTTCTCGCCGCGCGCACCATCGACCTGCCGGAGGGCATGCCCGAGGACCCGCCGGACGCGGAGACGGTGCACGGACTGGGTACGCGTAAGAACGACCTGGTCCTGCGCAAGATCGAGGAGGAGGGCGTGCAGGCGTACGAGGGCTCGGTCGCGTACGTACGGGCGGCCCGGGACGCAGGGCTGCGGCGCGCCGTGGTGTCCTCGAGCGCCAACTGCCAGGCCGTGCTGACCGCCGCGGGCATCGCCGACCTCTTCGACGAGCGCATCGACGGCCTCGTCGCGCGCGAGCAGCACCTGCGGGGAAAACCCGAACCGGATACGTACCTGGCCGCGGCCCGCGCCCTGGGCGCCGAACCCGGCCAGGCGGCCGTCTTCGAGGACGCGCTGGCCGGAGTCGAGGCCGGGCGGGCCGGGAAGTTCGGCATCGTCGTCGGCGTGGACCGGGTCGGACAGGCCGACGAACTGCGGCGGCACGGCGCCGACGTGGTGGTCCGCGATCTCGCCGAGCTGCTGGAGGAGCGATGATCAGTCACCCGAGCTACGGGGTGGAGCCCTGGTGCCTGCGCGAGACCGAACTCAACCTGGAGGTGCTGGCGCAGAGCGAGTCCGTGTTCGCCCTGGCCAACGGCCATGTCGGCTGGCGCGGAAACCTCGACGAGGGCGAGCCGCACGGCCTGCCCGGCAGCTACCTCAACGGCGTTCACGAGCTGCATCCGCTGCCGCACGCCGAGGCGGGCTACGGCTACCCGGAGTCCGGCCAGACGATGATCAACGTCACCAATGGGAAGATCATCAGGCTCCTGGTCGACGACGAGCCGTACGACCTGCGCTACGGCGAACTGACGGCCCATCAGCGGGTGCTCGACTTCCGCTCCGGGGTGCTGCGCCGCACCGCCGAGTGGACCTCACCGGCCGGCCGCAGCGTGCGCATCACCTCGACCCGGCTGGTCTCCTTCACCCAGCGGGCGATCGCCGCGGTCTGCTACGAGGTCGAGCCGCTCAACGGTCCGGCGGACATCGTCATCCAGTCCGAGCTGGTGGCGAACGAGCAACTGCCGCAGGCGGGCGGCGACCCGCGGACCGCCGCCGCCATCGACTGCCCGCTGCGGGCGGAGGAGGACTTCGCGCAGGACACCCGGCTGCGGCTGGTGCACAGGACCGAGCGCAGCGGGCTGCGGGTGGCGGCCGCGGCCGACCATGTGATCGAGGGGCCGGAGGATGAGGGAAGCCCCGAGGGTACGGGCGACGGGGACGGCGCGGGCGGTACGAGCGGCCGGGGGGTGACGGACGGCCCGGCGGTGACGGGCGGCCCGGCGGTGACGGGTGGCCCGGCGGTGACGGGCGGCCCGGCGGTGACGGGCGGTACGCGCGGCACGACCTGGGCGGCGGAGAGCGAGCCGGACGTCAGCCGCATCACCATCACCAGCACGGTCGCGCCGGGACAGCGGCTCCGCATGGTGAAGTTCGTGGCGCACGGCTGGTCGGGCCGGCGCTCGCTGCCCGCCGTCCACGACCAGGTCGACGCCGCGCTCGCCGCCGCCCGCAGCACCGGCTGGGAGGGACTGCTCGCCCAACAGCGCGACTACCTCGACGACTTCTGGTCCTGCGCGGACGTCGAGGTGCACGGCGACGCGAAGATCCAGCAGGCCGTGCGCTTCGCCCTGTTCCACGTACTGCAGGCCGCCGCGCGGGGCGAGGAGCGGGCGATTCCCGCGAAAGGCCTGACCGGGACGGGCTACGACGGGCACTCGTTCTGGGACATCGAGTCCTTCGTCCTCCCGGTGCTCACCTACACGGCGCCACAGACGGTCGCGCCGGTGCTGCGGTGGCGGCACGCGACCCTGCCGGCGGCGTGCGACCGGGCCCGCCAGCTCGGGCTCGACGGCGCGGCTTTCCCCTGGCGGACCATCACCGGGGAGGAGTGCTCGGCATACTGGCCCGCGGGCATGGCCGCCTTCCACGTCAACGCCGACATCGCCGATGCCGTGCTGCGGTATGTGACCGCCACGGGGGACGAGGACTTCGAGCGAGGCCCCGGCCTCGACCTGCTGGTGCACACCGCCAGGCTCTGGCGCTCGCTCGGCCACCACGACACCGAGGGCGTCTTCCACATCGACGGTGTCACAGGCCCCGACGAGTACAGCGCCGTGGCCCGCGACAACCTCTACACCAACCTGATGGCACAACAGAATCTGGTCGCTGCGGCCGAGGCCGCCATACGGCACCCGGAGCGGGCGCGGGAACTCGGCGTCGACGACGAGGAGACCGCGGCCTGGCGCGACGCCGCCGCCGGAATCGCGCTGCCGTACAACGAGACGCTCGGCGTCCACGAACAGTCGGCGGGGTTCACCCGCTTCCAGGCCTGGGACTTCGACGCCACCGGGCCGGACCGGTACCCGCTCATGCTGCACTTCCCGTACTTCGACCTGTACCGCAAGCAGGTCGTCAAGCAGGCGGACCTGGTGCTCGCGCTGCATGTGCGCGGGGACGCGTTCACGCCGGAGGAGAAGGCGCGCAACTTCGCGTACTACGAGCCGCTGACCGTACGGGATTCGTCGCTGTCGGCGTGCTCGCAGGCGGTCATGGCCGCCGAGACCGGCCATCTGCGGCTGGCCTTCGCCTACTTGGGCGAGGCCGCCCTGATGGATCTCGAGAACCTGGAGCACAACACGCGCGACGGGCTGCACATCGCGTCGCTGGCGGGGACGTGGATCGCGCTGGTCCACGGCTTCGGCGGCATGCGGCGGCACGGCTCCGGTGACGGCGGCAGCAGGAGGGGCGGCGAGGTCGTCGAGTTCGCGCCGCGGCTGCCCGAGCACCTGACCCGGCTGGCGTTCACGGTCCTGGTGCAGGGGCGGCGGCTACGGGTGGAGATCGACGGGTCGTCGGTCCGCTACGCGCTGGTCCAGGGGGAGCCGCTGCGGATCCTGCACTGCGGGGAGCCGCTGACGGTCACGGCGGCCGAGCCGGTGGAGCGGCACCTGCCGCCGGTGCCACCGCAGCCGGAACCCCGGCAGCCGAGCGGGCGGCGCCCCGCGGACCGGTCGAGCGATTGACCGCTCGCGTACGGGTTTCTCCCCCCGGCCCGCCCCTTCCCTGACCGGTGGCTCTGCTCCAGACCCCAGGGGGGCCAGAGGTCTGGAGCAGAGCCCCTGCCACGCGGCGGAGCCGCAACATCGATGCTGCGGGAAGGGGCGGGATGGTGCGGGGCGGGGCCGGATGGGGCGGGATGGGGAAAGGCCCGCCGTCACGCCCAACGGCCCAGCGGTCCAGGGACCTACGGGCCCGGGGACTACGCGCCCAGGGTCCTACGGGCCCGGGCACTACGCGCCCAGGGTCCTACGGGCCAGGCCGATACAGGCCTATGACCGCTGTGGGCACTCCTTCCACGCGAGGTGGTAGACCGTGCTGACGCTGGCGTCGGTCGAGTCCATCGTCATGAAGCTGGTCTTCTGCGGGTCGGATGTGCCCTTGCTGACGCGCAGTTCGGTGTTGATGTTGAAGTTGCGCTGCTCGCCGCAGGGCGCCCACACCAGCTGTGCGATCTCCGTGACGTCGGACGCCTGCCAGTTGTCGTTGTAGGGCCCCGTGAAGTCGTGGTTCTTGGAGACCGTCTCCGGCATTCCCTGGAAGTAGTAGTTCGCTCTCTCCCGCCCCGTCGCACCGGACTCCAGGTACGCGAACCCGCGGTAGTCGGCTCTGGCGATGGCGTAGGTGAAGCCCTGGGGGACGTGCACGATCAGGTTGAGCTGGCAGTTCTTCCGGAATGCGGTCGGGTCGGAACTCCCGCCGGTCTGGGCCAGGTAGTCGCTGTACGTGACCGTGAACGCCGTGTTGTCCGGCGAGACGGCCACGGCGGCGGTGCCCTCGGGGCATCCCGATCCGTTGACGGTCGCCAGCTCGATCACGATCTTGTCCGGTGGTGCTTCGAGCGCCGGTGCGGCGTGGGCAGAGGTCGTTCCGGCGAAAAGCGCCGCGGCGGCGCCGAGGATGGTCAGAGTCCTGTGCATGGGGGGTTTCTCCATTGGCTCGTTCACCGCTGCCGTGCGGTGACGGGATGAGGCGATGGGGCGTGAAGGACTCGCTGAGATTGCGGGGACATGTCAGCACGCTGAAACGAACCTGTGAAGAGAATCTGAAGGGAAGCCGCCGCCGTGGAGGGAAATCCGGCCGAGTACGGGGTCGGCCGGATTTGGACGTTGCGGGCATGCCGTGGGGCGCGTAGGCAGGGGCGATTCGGGGGCGCGTGGCGCGCGTACGCCCGTGCGGAGAGGCCGGGCGCGTACCTCAGGGCGGCTGGACCGCGGCGCGTACTTCAGGGCGGCTGGGCCGCCGCGCGTATCCGATCGCGGCTGGATCGCCTCGCGTACGACGGCCGGCTAGGCGGCGCGCTTCTCGGCCGCCCGGCAGTCCGGGCAGGTGCCCCAGAAGGTGACGGCCGCCTCGTCGATGCCGAACCCGGCCGGCAGCCGCGGCTTCATGCAGGGGGCGGCACCCACCGTGCACTCCACGTCGCGGATCGTGCCGCAGCGGCGGCACACGAAGTGGTGGTGGTTGTCGTGGCGCTCGGTCTCGAAGCGGGCGGGATGACCGGGGATCTGGGTGGTACGTACCAGGCCGGCCTCGGTGAGCGCGCGTAGAACGTTGTAGGTGGCCTGGAGCGAGAGCCCGCCGGTGATCTGCTGGGCGCGGTCGCGGAGCGTGTCCGCGTCCAGGTGGCCGGGCGACTCGTGGATCGCCGTGAGCATGGCCATCCGCTGAGCGGTCACCCGCAGTCCCGCCTCGCGCAACCGCGAGGCCGCCGCGGCCATGGGTTCCTCGGTCATCGCGCCTCCGTTCGCCACATGATTCACAGGATTCGCATGATGCACAGGACTCCTCGCTGCCCGGCCCGGCTGGGTCAGGCCGCGTCGCTCAGGTCGTTCAGGTCGCTGAGGTCGTTCAGGTCGTTCAGATCGTTCAGGTCGTTCAGTTTCAGGTCGTCCAAGTCGTACAGGTCGTCCGGGCTCGTGGGTTGGGCGGACAGCTCGAACCAGACGTTTTTGCCGACGGCGGCGCGGTCGCAGCCCCAGCGGGTGGCGAGCAAATCGACCAGTTCCAGACCGCGGCCGTACTCGTCATCCGGCCCGGCGGCGGTCTGCCGGGGCCGCGCGGGCGATCCGTCGGACACGGTGCAGCGCAGACCCGACATCCGCTCCAGGGTGAGGCAAAGGGGGGCGGAGGCGTGCCGCAGTGCGTTGCCGACGAGCTCGCTGACCAGCAGCTCGGCGGCGTGGACGATCTCGCCGAGCCCCCAGAGGGGCAGCACCTCGCGTACAGCCTTCCGGGCCTGCCCGCAGGCCACGGGCGCCCACGGCAGCGGCCAGGGGCCGACGGCGACGGCGTCCTCGAGCGGTCCTGGTGGTAGCGCCCACCCCGGCTGCGCCGGGACCGCGCAATGCGGCCGGGGTGTGAGCGCGGCGTCGGCAGCGGCTCCGTCCGACGTCGGCTCGAGGGGTCGTGTGCGGTCCATGGGTCACCTTTGTGGCGGGGGCTGGGCCTCCCCATCGAATGTAGGCGTTTTCTGGAGTAAGTCAAGAAAATGGAGGAATGTCCGAATCCGGAACTAATGCAGAAAGTGGAGAGCCCCTCCGAGTGCGGCAGCCGAAGGCGAAGGCCGGGCGCTCCATGGGCTGGCCTCCGGCCTTCCCACATGTCCGAGAGGACCGCCACGCGCACTCCGTCACGGCGCTCCGTGCCCCTTTACGGGGCAGGTGGGCCCCGCTCACCCGAGTACGGGGCACTGGCGGTCGGCCACCGGACGTACGACGACGCCTCCCGGATGTGCAGCTCGTGCCCCACGGCCGACTCGAGAACGCGCGCGGCGTTGAACGGCCCGGTGCAGAGCGCCAAGGCCCCGCACTGATCTACTCGGCGGAGGTATTGTCCGCGTTCGTGGCGCGGTCAACCTCCGGGCCCGCACATGACGAGTGGGACTACAATTGGCCCAATCCGACGCAGCCTTGGGCTTCCGATTCGCAGGACACGCCAACGCCGAGATGCGTCGACCGTTCCGTGGGGGTGGCGTGTTCCTACTCCAGTTGTCAGCCGGAGAGCTGCATGACCTGCATGTGCGGGGCTCCTTGGCGTCCGCCTTGCAGGAAGCCGAAGTGCGACTGGGCAGGGCGTCTTCAGATGGCGGGGAGAAGCGCGCCTGGAGCTTCAGCCTGCCGGCCATGGCACGGGATCTCCTTGATGCGGGGCTCGGGTCGGTGGAGATGATGGTCGAATGCAAGCTGCCGGATGTCGAAGGGCCGGCTGACGTTGTTCTTGCGGGAATGAACCCCCAGACGGGAGATCATTCCTACGTCGTAGTCGAACTCAAGCAGTGGAAGCAGGTAGTCGCCGCGCAGGGGAGCGCCGGGAGGTTCAAGGTCAGAGACATGCCCGGGGGATTGAAGAAGCACCCTGCTGAGCAGGTGGCAGCCTTCTGTCGGGAACTTCTCAATACGCACGCGGTATTTGAGAATCACGAAGAGAGGCTCGCGGGCATGACCTACCTGCATAACGCCTCTGAGAACGACGTCGCAGACCTCCTTGCTCGTCCGCGTACGCGGTTGTCACATATCTTCACCCGGGATTCGCGCGGCGCGTTGATGGCATTCTTGCGCAGCAGACTGACGACCGAATCCGGGGAGCAGGCGGCCGAACGATTCCGGGAGGGTGACGTCTCACGTCGCGGAAGTGCTCAACGCGACCCTCTGAGTCACCAGCGATGGGGCCGGGCGTTCGAGCTGACTTCTGACCCATCAGCAGCTGCCCACTACGTACTGGATCTGCTGCGATCCTCCCACTGGCAGGAGCAGAAGAGCGTTCTGGCCCTCATGGGCGACATGGCGGGCCATGGGACCACCCTCGTGCAGGCCATGGTGCGTATGCTCAACCAAGCTGGATACGAGACGCGGCAGGTCGATGCTCTCGGGGCTGTGGACGCGCCACCTTGCGACGTACTGATCTGCGAAGAGTCCCGACTTCGGCGAAGTGAGGATTGGTTGCGTCCCCGAGAAGGTCACGCTCCCGGAACCAGCTCAGTGGTGGCCGACTTGATTGCGGCGGCGCGTGTTCCTGTCTTCTTCCTGCAGGGAGAGAAGGGCTCTGTCCGCGACGGAGATGTACGTATGCTCCCTGTCCTCAAAAGTACTGCCCGAGAGATGGGGGTTAGCCTGCGGAAGGTCCCTCTCGACAAGGAGTTCCGCTAGTGACAGGGAATTCGAGGCTCTTGTAGGGCGGCCCGGAGCAGCTGAGACTTGACTGGATTCGCTACAATTGATCCTGAAGTGATGCGGCCCGCCGGGCTTCCTCCTCAGGACACGCCCCCACCCGCACGAGAACGCTCTTGTGCCCTGGGGGACTTCTGTGACGCTGCTTCGTATTTCTGCGCGCTCGCTGGCTGAGGATGGAATAGCGGAGCCGCGGACTTACGTGGCCTCTTTGATCAATCAGTACTCGTTCACCTATCGGCGGAATCCCTCGCGTGCTGAGGTGCGCTCGTGGGAACAGAGCCTCTATGCCTTGGCGCGACTCCTCGTTGATGCGCAACTAGGTGATGTGGAGATGCTGATCGAGTACCAGTTGCCGATGTGCAGCCTGCGAGCCGATGTCGTGCTCGCTGGGGTGCACCCAAGCACGCATGATCCGTCCTACGTTGTCATCGAACTCAAACAATGGAGCGCGGCTTCCGTCATCTCAGGTGCGAATGATCTCTGTGAGGTCCCTGGTCTTCGCCCGCGGCGAGCGCTGCTCCACCCGGTCACCCAGGTACGTCGCTACTGCGAGTACCTCATCGACTTCACCAAGGTTCTTGATGGTCACGAAGAACGGGTCAGCAGCGCTGCGTATCTGCATAACGCTGACGAGGATCACGTACGTAGTTTGTTGACGCTGCCTCAGGATCGTCGCGGACGGCTCTTCACTCGGACGACCCGCGATGCATTCGAGCAGTTCCTCAAGGAGCGGATCAAGCGGGATCCGCATGACAGAGCTGGGGATTCCCTGGCCAGAAGCCGCATGGCGCCCAGCAGGAAGTTGATGGCGCTGGCCGCCGACGAAGTTCTGAGTCGGAGGCATTTCAAACTGATTGGAGCGCAGCAGACGGCATTCTCCTTGGTGTTGCGAACACTAGGTAAGGCGCGAGCTGCGGGTGGCGGGAGCAGCAACAAGGAGGTGGTCGTCATCACAGGTGGCCCAGGGTCGGGTAAGAGCGTCATAGCCCTGTCCCTGATGGGGGAGCTTTCGCGAAGCAAGACTCGGGTCGTCCATGCGACAGGTTCGAAGTCGTTCACTACCACGCTTCGAAAGGAGATAGCGCGACAATCGAGCGGGGTGGCCAAGCTCTTCAGTTATTTCAACAACTTCGAGAAGGCGCGACCGAACGATCTCGAGGTACTGATCTGCGATGAGGCGCATCGCATCCGGGAGACGACGAACGGTGCGCCTGCCGGGAGCCGGTGGGCGGCCAGACGACAGATCGATGAACTAATAGACGCCGCCCAGGTTCCCGTCTTCCTCCTCGATCAGCACCAGGTTGTGCGACCCGGCGAGACAGGGACCGTCGCGGTAATAGAGGAGGCTGCGCGGCATCGCAATATTCCGGTGCGTCATGTCGATCTGGATGTCCAGTTCCGATGCGGTGGAAGCCGTGCGTACGAGACATGGGTGCTCCGCCTGCTCGGGCTGGAGAAAGGGGGCCCCGTGGAATGGGCGGGTGATGACAGGTTCCTCGTTGAGATAGCCGAAAGCCCCGCCGAGCTCGAGGAGATACTGCGAGCCAAGCGTGCGGAGGGGAGGACCGCCCGGATCGCAGCGGGTTACTGCTGGCCTTGGAGCGATCCGTTGACTGACGGAACATTGGTCGATGACGTTCAGATCGGTTCTTGGCAGCGCCCTTGGAATATCCGGGCGCCAGCAGGCGTGAAGGGCCTGCCCTCGTCGGATCTATGGGCGACCGATCCTGGAGGTTTCGGGCAGGTGGGCTGCGTCTACACCGCCCAAGGTTTCGAGTACGACTGGAATGGTGTGATCGTCGGCCCTGACCTCGTGTGGCGGCCGGGAGGATGGCAGACAGATCCATCGGCCAGTGAGGACCCGGCGCTGTCCGATGCTTCCCCTGGCGACTTCGACCGTTTGATCCGGAACACGTATAAGGTCCTGCTGACCCGAGGCATGGTGGGAACGGTTCTGTATTCGACTGATGAGAGGACGCAGAAGATGTTGCGCGCTCTCGTGCGTCCCAAAGTGCATACCAAATCGCATATGGATCAAACCGATTCCGCCAGTGCTTTGGGGTGAACGACAGCGGTAGGCAGAGGTCGGCTGGACTGGGTAAACAAGAGCGGATGCCCCAGCATCGCTGGGGCTCCCTCTTCGTCGGTCAGGCCTACAGGCCCACGGCAACCCGTACGTCCCCGCGGACAAGCTCACGCAACTTGTTCCGAGTCTCCGCGTCCGTCGAGTAGATCACCGTGCCAAGCATCCCGCGGGTGAGTAGCACCTTGTACGTGTTGCGAATCAGCCGGTCCACGTCCGCGTCCAGGGTGCTCTTCTTGAAGACCGGGTCCTTGGAGGCGGTCCGGTCGGTGATCCACCGGTCACCACGCCAGACGAGGTCCGGTCCGAGGATCACCCCGCTCCAGTCGTACTCGAAACCTTGGGCGGTGTAGACGCAGCCGACCTGACCGAAGCCGGCTGGGTCTGTTGCCCACAGTGCAGACGGCGGAGCGCCTGCCACGGCCCGGTCGCCGTAGACGTTCCAGGGGCGGGTCCAGTCGCCGATCACGACGTCGGCGGGCAGGGCCTGGCCGGGCGGTGTCTCCTTCGTCCACTTCCAGCAGTATCCGGCGGACATGCGAGCTCCGTAGCCTTCTGCTCGCCGCGCTATGAGGAAGGCTTCGAGCTCCTCCGGACTCTCCACGACCTCCAGCCCGACCTTCCCGTCGGGCTCCCATTGCACCGGCCCGCCGTCGTCGAGGCCCAGGAGCCGCAACACCCATCGGAGGTAGGCGTCACTGCCCGCGCAGCGGAACTGACTGTCCAGCGGGACGACGTGGCAGTGCAGCCCCTTGGCCCTGGCCGCGGCTGTGATCTCCTCCACCGTTCCCATCTCTCCGGGACGTACGACCTGGTGCTCGTCCAGCAGGAAGACGGGTACGCGTGCGGCGTCGATGAGTTCCTCGACCTGAGGCTTGCCGGTGCGGTGCCGTGCCTGGGTGTAGCGGCTGGCGGAGGTCTCGCGGATCCGGTGGGCTTCATCGCAGATCAGCGCGTCGAGGCCGTTGCGCTCCGCGGCCATGAAGCTGTTGAAGTACTTGAAGAGGTCCTGGACCTCGCGCTTGCGAGCGCCAGCGACCTTGCGCATGGTCTTGGTGAACGACTGTGATCCGGTCGCGTGCAGAGCCGTGCGGCCCTGGCGGTACAGCTCGCCCAGCAGCTGCAGCGCGATGACGCTCTTGCCGGTTCCGGGCCCGCCCGTGACCACGACGACTTCCTTGTGATCGGCCTCGCGTGCGCGGCGTACGGCCCTCAGGACGATCTCGTACGCGACGCGCTGCTCGTCCAGCAACTGGAACTGCTCACGCTCCCGTACCTCTTGGGCGGCAACGGTAATGAGCTGCCGTGAGGGCTTGGTCTTTCCGGCCAGGAGCTCGTCGGCGGCCTGGGCGCCAGGGGCGGGCGCCAGTCGCGATCGCAGGAAGTTGACGAACGCGCTCCGCCGCTCGGCGGTGAACAGCCGCCCACGTTCGCTCTGCTCGACCTCGTACAGGCCGCTGATCCCGAACTCCGTTGCGTTGTGCAGGTAGGCGACGCCGGCGAGCCGGTTCCCGTGGCCGTCCAGAGCGCCGTTGAAGGACTCCAAGTAGTTGCAGTAGCCGCGCACCTGATCGATGGGGTTGAGGACGGGTCGGGTGTACGTGTCGACCCGGCAGAGCAGCGGATCGCCGTCGTCGGGCACGGCCTGGCTCCACTGCTTAAGCTCGACGACGAGGTACGACGGCTCCTTCGTCCGCGGGTGCACTCCGGCGAGCACGGCGTCGGCCCGCTTGCTGGTGAGCGGCAGCCCGTACTCCAGCAGCACCTCGACCTGCCCGAGCCCGGCGTCGAGCAGCGTGTTCACCAGTACGGGGATGCTCCGCTCCCAGGAGCGCACCTCGGAGGGTCCCGGCTTGTATCCGTGCATGTGAACAAACTGTTCGGTGAGCCGGAGAAAGAGCGAACCGGCGTGGATCTCGGCGGCGACTGCGGACGCTGAGTCGCGGAACAGCAAGGACTTTCCCCCAGGCAGCACGAAGTAGCTCGTGCGGGTGGGGGCATGTCCTTCGAGACCCCGCCGGAGCGGAGCGGAAGCCCGTCGGGCCGCAGTGACGACGATCAGTCGAACTCTATCGCGGGCTGCTGCGGCCCGGCCTCGTTGAGCAGCGTGGTAAGCAGGGCCTCTCGGCTGCCGGCGCACGGCCTGGCGCCCGTCGTGCCAGGGGTTCAGTCCCGCGCGGCGAACTCTATGAATGCTGCCCACTCTTCAGGGGCGAACGAGAGTATTGGACCCGCGCCATATCCTTGGAGTCGCGCACGTGGACGCCGCCTGCCCTGCTGCTCGATGTGTCCTCGTCCAACAGCGGACGCCACATAGCGAAGACGGCCCGGGCGTACTCCTCCGTCTGCAACAGGCCCGGGGTGGCCTGGCTGGCATAGACACGGAGTTCCACCGCATCCGCTTCCAGCCGCGCAGCATCCCTGAAGAATCCCGGATACCGCGCCCGCGCGACCGCATCCTTCATCGCCCGCAGGACCTCGCCCGCGCTCAGTACCTCGTCCGCCTTGTCGATCATCTGCGGCTTCGGGGTCCGCCGCCCTGCTCAACTGATGCGACCTGGTCTTCCCCGTACCCGAGCCGTGCACCCAACTTCGGCGCGCCCGACCGCGAGTTCACCATGCGGTTCACCTCCACCCCGCGGGGTGCTCGCCTCGCCCGGCGCCTGGTGTCCCATCGGCTCGACGAGTGGGGCTACCCGTACGCGTCCGACGCCAACGGCACCATGACGCTGATCGCCGCCGAGCTTGTCGCCAATGCGGTCCGCCACGGGCGCGTCCCCGGCCGGGACTTCGGTCTCCGGCTCACGCTCACCTCGTCCGCCATGCGGATCGAGGTGAGTGACACCCGTAGAGAGGAGCCGATCCCCAGACCCCTCCCCGGGGCACCGCCTTCTGACGCCGACTCGGGTCGCGGTCTGTTCCTCGTCTCCGAGCTCGCCACCCGTTGGGCTGTCACTGCCCGCGAGGGCGCACCGGGAAAGACCGTCTGGGCGGAGCTGGCCACACCCGCACCGGCTGGCTGTCACTGACTACTTGGTGCGCGACTCCAGGTCTCGGCGGGTGTTGTCGCCGTAGACGCCTCTCTCGTCGCCGCGGATGCCGTACCACTCCTGGAATCTGGCCACGGCCTCCTGGACCTCGATGTCGTAGAGGCCGTCGATATCGCGGTCGCCGTAGAGGTTCGGGACCTGGAGCAGACGTACCTGCAGCTCGTACACTCCATGGCCGCTGTCGCCCCGGCGCAGCACACCTCCTCCCAGTTGTGGGTTGCCCAGTTGGGGGTTCTCGGGGACGGACGGAGACGGGTTGTCGGACAGCGGTCTGTCCGGCTGCGCGATGGGTGTGGATGAGACGGGCAGGGCGGGGCGGTCGTTGCCCAGCAGCGCAGAGGCGAGGATGAACCCGCTCACGGCGCCTGCCCCGAACACCCCGGCGACACGTGTGCTCCGCCTGTCCATGAGGCGCCGGCGCCCTCGGCCTCTGGTTCTCGCGTGCGAGCCCGAGCGCGGGGGTGACGCCTCCGGGGGCTGGTCGGGGGCTTGGTGGGCAGTGCCCCACCGGTCGGCGTCCGGCCGCGGGTCGATCACAGGCCGCCGGTCGGTCACGGGCGGTGGGTCGGCCACAGGCCGCCGGTCGGCCACGGGCGGCGGAGCGGCTGCCGGGCGTTCGACGTCCGGCCACGCCGGCTCTGCCGCCTGGGGGAACGGGGCGGCGTTCGGGCGGACCGGCGCTGCCCGCATGTTCCTTGGGCGGAAGAAATCCGTGTCCTCGGGGCTGTGCTCCACTGGTGGTTGCGGTCGCCGGGGAGGGCGCGGGGGCGGAGGTGAGAACGAGGACGGGGACGGGCGATTGATGACGGTGCCCCTGACCGGCTCGCGGCGGGGGCGACCGGACGGCGGCGGGCTCTCGGCCCGGCCCTCCTCCACGTCGTCCTCGTGAAGCCGGGCGCGCGCGGCGTCCAAGGCGTCCAGCACGTCCTGGAAGGAGTCCATGATCGCGCGTCCGGCATCATGACCCGGATCAGGAGCTCGCTGGGTTTCGGTGTCGTTGACTCCCACCGGCAGTCCTCCTCAACCAACATCCGTGGATGCTCAGGTTCCGTTGTGAGGCGATACGCAGCCCGTGCGGCGTTGTCTCATTTCGCCTTCGGCTGACCCAGTGCCCATCTCGGCGATTCCGCCATGGAGTTGACCGGTCCCCCTGGAAGGCGCGGTGAGCGGCCGCCCTGCGCAGGCTCGGCTCACAGCCGCTCCGCCCACCGCTCCAGCGCCGCGAAGTCCGCCTCGCGCAGGCCGCGGCGCGGGCTGATCTGGAGCAGCAGGGCTGGGGCGTCGTGGTGGGTGGATACGTGGGTGGCGTCGCGGTGGGTGATCAGGTCGTCGACCCAGGCGAAGGGGCGGCCGGCGGCCCACTTCAGGACGTGGCGGGTTTTCCAGTACAGGCCGTCGGGGTCCCTGGTGAAGAGCTCGGGCCATTCGATCACCGGGAGGTCGCCGGGGAGGCCGAGGACCGGGGCGATCATCTCGTTCGCCTGGTGCATCCAGGTGGTGGCCCAGGCGAGTTCGTACGGGAGGGCGGTCAGGCGCGGCCCGTGGGCGGGGTTGAGGCGGACGCGGAGGCCGCGGCGGTGGCGGCGGGAGCCCGGGGTCTGGCGGGCGGACCAGTTGGCGGGGTGGAGGCGGTGGGTGGTGTAGCCGCGGGGGCGGCGCAGCCGGGCGCCGTACGGGTTGAGCGGGCCGTCGACGTCGAGGAGGAGCAGGGGGCGATCCGTCATGGGAAGTTTCTACCTCCTGTACCTTCTTGGCTCCGGTCAATGGCAAGCAGTAGTCGGGCCCACGGCTGGGCGTCCGCCCGGTCCCCGTTTACTTGACGGATCGTCAGCTTTCGGTGACCGTGTGGGGCATGGCGAACGCAGGCACGCGCAGGTCCGGGCGGGGCCGGATATTCGGGGTAGTCCTCGGGCTCCTGGCGGCGGCCGGGTCGTACGGTGCTCCAGCGGGCGCCGCCTCCGATTCCGGCGCCTTCGCTTCCGCTTCCGGCTCCGGCGCCTTCGCTTCCGCTTCCGGCTCCGGCGCCTTCGCTTCCGGCTCCCGCACCGCCTCCGCCCACGCTGCCGCAGGCCCCCTGTGGTTCGACACCCGGGCTGCGGGCGAGGTGTCCGTGCAGGGCACGCGGTTCGTCGACGGGTACGGTCGCGAGGTCGTCCTGCGCGGGTTCAACGTGTCCGGCGAGGCCAAGCTGGAGGAGAACGGCGGGCTGCCCTTCGCCAGTGCGGACGATGCCCGCACGTCGGCCCGGGCGCTGCGGAATCTGGCCGGTGGGAACGCCGTACGGTTCCTGTTGTCCTGGGCGCACGCCGAGCCAGAGCCCGGCCGGGTCGATGACGCCTATCTGGCCAGGGCGACCGAGCAGATGCAGGTTTTCCTCGACGCCGGGCTGCGGGTCTTTCCTGACTTTCACCAGGACCTCTTCTCTCGCCATCTCTTCAACAAGGACAGCTGGTACACCGGCGACGGCGCGCCCAAGTGGGTTGTGAAAGCGGGCGGTTACGGCAAGGAGTTCTGCGGGATCTGCTTCCACTGGGGCCAGAACATCACCCAGAACAAGCCCGTCATGGACGCGAGCCGCGACTTCTGGCACAACCGCGTTCTGGCCACGGATGCCGGTAGCTTCGGCGTTCAGGATGCGTTTCTGGACACTGCGCAGAAGGCGATGGCCTACGTCGCGCAGCACCTCACCGCGGACCAATTCGCCCGCGTCGTCGGCTTCGACCCGTACAACGAGCCGTACGCGGGCACGTACGACGACGGCCAGGACAGCCGCTCGTGGGAGCGGGACGTGCTGTGGCCCTTCTACGAGCGGTTCCGCTCCCGCATGGATGCCGCGGGGTGGCGGGACAAGCCGGCCTTCGTGGAGCCGAATCTGTTCTGGAACTCCAACCTGGACTTCGCGCGGCAGGAGGGCGGTCTGTCGGACACCGGCGGGAAGCTCGGTCCGCGGTATGTCTTCAACACGCACTTCTACGACCAGAGGGCGATCTCCGGAATCTTCATGCCGGGCAAGGCTCAGGACGGCCAGTATTCCGGAGACTTCGGCGCGGTGCGCGAGCGTTCCTCCGCGACGGACACCCCGGCCGTCGTCAGTGAATTCGGGCACCCGCTCAGCGGCAACGTCGCCGACAAGGCGCCGACCGTTCTCAAAGCGATGTACCAAGCCCTCGAATCCCGTCTGTCCGGCCGGAATTGGTGGAGACAGACGGCCCACTCCGGGCCCGTACTGTCCTCCACCCAGTGGCATTGGGACATCTACAGCGGCCGTCACCACGAGGTGATGAACGACAACCCCGACAAAGTCCTCACCGAGGCCGACGCCTGGAACGACGAGGACCTCTCCTCGGTCGAACTCGGCGACTCGGGCGAGCCCGTCCTGCGCCAGGACGCGCGGCTGATCGACCGCCTCTACCCGAGCGCGGTGGCGGGCCGGACCCTCGCGTTCACGTACGAGGACCGGTCCCGCGACGGCGGGAAGACGCTGACGTGGGACCGCATACCCGGCGACCTGCCGAACGTCGCCCGGCTTGTCGGCAGCGGCCAGTACGGCATGCTGGTCTGGCGCTCCGGCGGTGACGGCACCGCGGACGCACCCACCGAACTGCACCTGCCGCGCGGCTGGGACCCGGCCGCCACCACCGTCGTATCCGACCTCGGTACGGCCACCGGTCCGCCGCCCTACGCCGCCCACGGTCACACCGCCCACGGTCACACCGCCCACGGTCACACCGCCGACCACCCCATCGCGGCCGCCCCGGAAGCCGGGGCCGGCGGCGCCATCGGGGAGACGGGTGGCTCCCCGAATGCCCGGCGCCTACTGCTCTCCACACCGCCGTCCGACTCAGGTGACCTCCACTTCGCGCTGGTCAGTGACGGTACGGCGGCCCCCTCGGCGGAACTGCGTGCCGCTGCGCGGAAGGAGCTCATCCAGTGGGCGGCCCGCTCCGGCTTCCCCCGGTGAGGGGCGGAAAGTGCCTACGGGCAGACCAAGCGGCTTACGTCGTGGCCCCGTTGAACGCCCAGACGCTGAAAGCAGCGCCTTGGGGGTCCCGCAGTGCCGCCACGGACGGCCCGGCTCGTTGACCATCGTGGAGCCGATGCGGTCCTTCCCCTGCCACAGCCCGACGGTTACACCCGTCGGGTCCGCGGCGAAGGCCGTCCGTCCGGCGTTCATGACGTCGGACGGTGGACTCAGTCCACCGGGGGCACACGGGCACTGGGCTGGTATGGGCGGCCGCCCGGGTAGGTGGCTGACCGTGAGGCGGCTTGGCATGCCGTCCTGGCCGACGAGACAGGCGTGGCACCGGAGAGGCGGGCCGCGAGCAGAGTTCCGGTGAAGGCATCGCCCGCGCCTGTGGTGTCCACGGGGGTGGCGGGCGGGGCCGGTACGTGCGCGAGGAGCTGTCCCTCCGCGGCGAGCAGGGCTCCATCGGCGCCCAGTGTCAGAGCTACGAGTGGGAAGTCGTGACTCAACTTCAGCGCCATGTCCGCCGGTTCCGAGAGCCCGGTCAGCAGCTGGGCCTCGGCGAGGTTGGGGGTGAGGAGGTCCGCTCCCGCGATGGATTGCAGGAAGAGGTCGACTCCGAGGCGTTCGATGAAGCCCGCTGATGCCGGGTCCACGCTCACGGGGATGCTGTGCGCTCGGGCCGCCTTCATGGCCACGCGCGCGTGGGCGCGGGACGAGTCCGCGAAGAACAGGTAGCCCGACAGGTGGAGATGGGCGACGCCCTCCAGGAGGTCGTCGGACCAGTCGTCGGGGGTGAGGCGGAGGGCCGCGCCGCTGTCGGTGAGGAAGGTGCGTTCGGCGGTGGCGTCCACCAGCGAGATGACCTTGGCGGTATGAGCCTCCGGGTCCACCCGCAGGATCGGGCGGACACCCGAGCGGACGAGGGCTTCCTCGTGCCACTCCGCGGAGTCCGGGCCGACGCACGCCAGGAGGCGTACGTCCACCGCGCGCAGGTCCGCGCCCGCGCCGGGGTCCGCCCCTGGGCCCGTGCCCGTCCCCTTGCCGTTGTCCGTGCCCCCGCCCACGCCCGCGTGCGCCGCCCAGCACGCCACGTTCGCGCCCGCGCCGCCCGGCAGGATCGAGATTTCCGCGGCGGTGTCCGTCGCTGCGGCGAGGGGAGTGGTGTGGCGGGCGACGATGTCCGTCACCACGTCTCCGATGACCAGCAGGCCGCCGGCGGTCCCGGCGCCTGCCCCGGCAAGGGCCCCAGCCCGAGTCCCGCCCGTCATCCAGCCCCGCCCCTCACTCGGACCGGGACCACGCCGCGGCGATCTGCGCCGCCAGGCGGACGTTGCCGCGTACCGCCGCCAGGTTCGCCTCCAGCGACGCACCGCCCGTATGCCGCACCAGGTAGTCCAGGAGGAAGGGGGTCACCGCCTGACCCGTGACGCCCTCCCGGGCGCAGGCCGTAAGAGCTTCCTCCAGTACGCGGTCGTGGAGTTCCGTGTTCAGCTGATCCTGCTCCGGGACAGGGTTCGCCACGATCAGCGCCGACTCCGTACCCGATCTCGTACCTGGTTCCGTACGCGAGTCGGTACTCGATCCCGTACCCGGTTCCGTACGCGACTCCGGGCCGTCCAGTCCGTCCTGGGCCCGCATGATCGCCGCGACTTCCTCCGGCTCCCGCACTGTCCAGTCCACCGGCTCCCCCGAACTGCTCACGTAGAAGCCGGGGAAGTGATCCGTCCGGTAGCCCACCACCCCCACCCCCAGCGTCTCCAGGCGCTGCAGCGTCGCGGGCACGTCGAGGATCGACTTCACGCCCGCGCAGACGACCGTGATGCGCGTACGGGCGAGGAGCCCGAGGTCCGCGGACTCGTCCTGCGTCGTCGTCCACTCGCGGTGTACGCCGCCCAGGCCGCCCGTCGCGAAGATCCGGACCCCGGCGCGGGCCGCCAGGAAGGCCGTACCGGATACGGTCGTCGCCCCGCTCGCGCCCGTCGCCAGTGCCGGGGCGAGGTCGCGGTGGCCCAGCTTGCGCAGCGAGCGGTCGTCGGCGATCCGCTCCAGCTGGGTCTTGTTGAGGCCTACATGGGCCCGTCCGTCGAGGACCGCGATGGTGGCCGGTACGGCGCCGGCGGCGCGGACGATGCCCTCCAGCTCCTCCGCCACGCGCAGATTGCGGGGCCGCGGAAGTCCGTGGGCGATGATCGTCGACTCCAGGGCCACGACAGGACGGTGGCCCGCGAGCGCTTCCCGTACTTCGTCGGACAGGGCGATCAGGGGGGTGGGCATCGCTGCGCGGCTCCTGTCACGTGGGGGTCTCGTCGGGTTCGCGTACGGGTTCGCGTACGGGTTCCCGTATGGGTGCTGGGGGGCGGCAAGGGGGGCATGCCCTTTCCCCATCCATGGCATGGCTGCCTCTGAGTCAAACCTTTGCCCCAACACCCCTTGACTCGGAACACCATACGGGTGGAAAAACATGACACAACTTGAAAAGTGTTGAGAGTTCGTTTCGATGCGTCCAGGAGTCCTGGAGTCCTGGCGTCCAGACGCCCCTGGGAACGGGACTCGGCCGACTCTCCGGGGGGCGTCATGTTCCGGACCCGCCTCACCCTCGGCGTCAGAGGTATCGGACGCATCAGATCTCGCCTCAGCCTGCTCGTCGCCGCCGTCACCGGCACAGCCTTGACGCTCGTCGTCCTCGCGCCGCGCGCCTCCGCCGAGCCCGCCACCCCGATCGGCTATCCCTCCGGCGCGACCGCCACCCGCTACTCCGGTCTCGCCTTCGACACCTGCACCGCACCCACCCTCGCCGCGATGAAGGCATGGAGCGCCTCGCCGTACCGCGCCGTCGGGATCTACTTCGGCGGTGTCAACCGCACCTGCGCCCAGCCCCAGCTGACCGCGAGTTGGGTCACCGAAGTGACCAAGCTCGGATGGCGGCTGCTGCCCATCTACAAGGGTCTTCAGCCGCCTTGCGGCGCGCGGCCCCAGGACACGAAGATCACCCCCGCGGGCGCGGGCACCGAGGGCAAGGCGGCGGCCACCGACGCCATAGCCAAGGCCAAGGCGCTCGGCCTCCTCCCCGGCAGTGCCTTCTACAACGACATCGAGCCCTACTCGCGGACCGACCCCACCTGCCGTACCGCGGTCCTCAAGTACCTCTCCGCCTGGACCAAGGAGCTGCATGCCCGCGGGTACGTCTCCGGCGTCTACATGAACCTCAACCTCGGCGCGAAGGACCTCTCCGACGTCTACAACTCGACCGCCTCCGCCCGGCCCGACGCGCTCTGGGTCGCCCGCTACGACGGCAGCTCATCGCTGACCGGCTGGGCGAACATCGCGAACTCCAAGTGGGCCGTGCACCAGCGGGCCAAGCAGTACACCAACAGCCACGACGAGACGTACGGCGGCGTGAAGATCAATATCGACAACGACCGGCTGGACGCGCCCGTTGCCACCGTCGCGTACACGTACAAGGTGACCAGCTCCACCGCCCTCTCGGCGCGCAGCGGGCCGTCCACGTCGTACGGCGTCGTGCGCTCCCTCGCGCCCGGATCGCCGGTCAAGGCGGTATGCCAGGCGTCCGGCTCCAAGGTCGGTACGACCTCCGTCTGGGACAAGCTCTCCGACGGCACGTACGTCTCCGACTACTACGTGAGCACCCCCTCGAACACCGGCTACAGCGCGCCCCTGCCCCGCTGCACGTATCCCTACCAGGTGACGGCGGCCGGCGGGGTCAACCAGCGCACTGGTCCCGGCACCTCGTACGCGACCGCGGGCACGCTGCCCGGCGGCGCGCTGGCCTGGGTGGTCTGCCAGGCGAGCGGCTCGGCGGTGAGCGGAACGAAGGTGTGGGACAAGCTCGACACCGGGCGCTGGGTCTCCGACTACTACGTGTCCAACGCCAGCAATACGACGTACAGCAAGCCGGTGCCGCGCTGCTGAGCTTTCGGGGGCGGGAGCGGAGGCCGGGGGACCGGGGGCCGCTGCCGGTTCGGGCTTCGGGGCATGATGGGAGGCGTGCGGCTCGAAGCGATCTCCTGGGAACGGCTGACCGGCGCGCTCGCCGACCGGATCGCCGAGCTGAAGGCCTCGGACGGCGGCCCGTGGCTGCGCGTCGCGATCGACGGCGCACCGGCGGCCCGCCCCAAGGAGCCTGCGGAGCGGCTGGCCGAAGCCCTGCGTGTGCTCGGGCGGCCGGTCAGGACCGTGGCGGCGGACGGCTTCCTGCGTCCCGCTTCGCTGCGCTACGAGTACGGGCGGGAGGACCCGGACGCGTACTACGACGCCTGGCTCGACACGGGCGCGCTGTGGCGGGAGGTCTTCAATCCGCTGGAGCCGGGCGGCAGCGGGCGCATCCTGCCCGACCTGTGGGACCCCGGCACCGACCGTGCGACGCGCAGCCCTTACGTCGAACTGCCGCCCGGCGGCGTGCTGATCCTGCACGGGGCCCTGCTCCTCGGGCGCTGGTTCCCGCTGGATCTGTCGGTGCACCTGATGCTGGCGCCCGCCGCGCTCGCCCGCCGCACGGAGGAGGGCGAGCGGTGGACGCTGCCCGCGTTCGCGCGCTACGAGGACGAGGTGGGGCCGGGGGAGGCCGCCGACGTCGTCGTACGGGTGGACGACCCCCGGCATCCGGCGTGGAGCGGTTGGCGGGCGTGAGCAAGTCCGTCCCCCTCAGTCGCTGACACAGCATGAGGAAACGGCTACCGCCAGTAAGTGATCGTGATCACGTCCGGCCGTCTTTTGAGTCCGGAGCAGCCCTGCCAGTCTGGACCGAATTACGTGAGCGGGTGTCAACTCTGTGGCGCCCGCTGCCTGTTCTGACCTGACCGATCGGAGAGGGGCACTGTTTGATGAGATCGGCGAGATTGTTATGGGGGCTTACAGCGCGCAAGCCGCGGACGGCACGGCGGGGATGGCTGCGGAAGGGGCCGCGGACAGGGCCGAGGAAGGAGCCGAGGAAGGGGCCGAGGAAGGGGCCGGGGACAGGGCCCAGGACAGGGCCCAGGACAGGGCCGCGGGCAGCACTGATCGCGGGCCTCCTAGGAACGCTGCTGCTGACGAGCGTGGCCGCGCTACCGGGCACCGCTGCCGCCCGGGATTCCTCGGGGACGGCGTACCCCCTGATTCTCGACGTGGACCTGACGCCGAACCCGTCGTGTTCCCGTACGGTCCACGCGCGCGTGCAGGTCTACCACCCCGCGGGCGCCAGGGCCGGAGCGGAGGTCGAGTGGCGGGTCCGGACCGGTGGCGGCGACCGTCTGGCCGGGGGAACGGTCGTGATGGCCCGCTCGGTTGCCGTCGCGGAGTTCAGCATTCCCGCCGAGGAGGTCCCGTCGGACGCCGCATTGACGGTGGACGCGCGCGTGCTGCGTACCGCCGCGGGCGGCGCGCCCGGTGACTTCGGCAAGCCCTGGCGGGACCGGATCGGCCGGGGCTGCGACCCGGTGCGTGTGGCGTCCGTCGGCGACTCGGTGGTGTGGGGCCAGGGGCTCGACCACGACCAGAAGTTCCCGTACCTCACCGGCGAACTCCTCGGCCGGGAGACCGGACGCGGGCATCAGCACGTCGACTACGCCATCTCCGGCGCGGTGCTCGACGCGCCGGACCTCCCGCCCGGCAACGAGGACGCCGCCTGCCTGGAGCGCACGGAGAAGCAGGACCCGGACGGCGACGGCGAGATGGAGTTCGGGGAGATCACACAGCAGATGCCGGACGTGTTCTGCCAGCTCGAACGGGCCGGAGCGCAGGCACGGTCCGGCGGATACGGTCTCGACCTGGTGATCCTCAACGGGTGCATCAACGACATGGACCCCTTCTTCGGCATCGGCGCCGGCGTGACGCCGGGGTCGGAGAGCGTGCCCCGGGCCGTGCGGCGCGAGTGCGAGGGCGTCGGTGCGGCCCCCGAGAACCCGGCCAAGGACGTCCCCTACTTCAGTGGCGCCAAGGTCGGGTACGGAGGGCGCGGCATCAGGGCGGCCATCGAGAAGGCGCACTCCCTGCCCGGCCACCCCAAGGTGATCGTGGCGGACTTCTACTACGCCTTGAGCCGCAAGAGCTCCCCGCTCCCGGCGACGTGGTGCGCGGCTCCTGGGCTCCGTGGCGCACAGCGGGCCACGTGCAGGGGCGCGCTTGGCAACGCGGAGGAGCGATACGAGCAGTTCACGCAGCTTGCGGGCGAGGCCTACCGCGCGGCAGCCGAGGCCGCCAACCGCGCCTCCCCCGACGGTCCTTACGCGGTTGCGGCCGACGGTCTGTTCACGCTGGACAGTGCGTTCCACGCCCCGCAGTCCACGGTGTGGGGGAACCCGCTGACCGATGCGCAGTACTCACTGCGCAAGTTCGCCTGCCCGGAGCTCAGCAAGACGCCGGTCCAGTGCCTGAGCGCGTCGGTGGGGCATCCGGATGTCCGCGGCGCCCGGCAGTACGCCGACAGCTTCCTGCTCAACCCGCGCGTGCGCGACTGGTTCGGCCTTCCGTCGCACGGACACCGAGTGTCGTTCACGGTCACCGGGGACGCGCAGCCGGTCGGATCCGTGGTCCGATTCGCTGTGGACAGGCCCGAGGGGGAGGCGGGCACCGGACACCGCTACGACTGGTATTTCGGTGACGGGACCCACCTGCGGACCGACAAGCCGACGACCACCCACGTCTACGACCGCCAAGGGCCCTACCTGCCACGGCTGGTCGTGACCGACTCCGGCGGACAACGGACGCTGGCGGAGGCGCCGTCACCGGTCTCGGTGACTGGGTGATTGGGTGACTGGGTGGCTCCGTGACCCCGTGACCCCTGACCGAGATTCGGCGCGAGTCGCGGACGGGTGACTGGGTGGCGGTCGGCCGGCGGTTCGGGGCCGCCGCGGTCGGCCGTAGGGCGAGGCGGCGGCCTGGCCGCCCGGACGCCCGTACGCCCGGGGCCGCCGGGCCGCCCGGACGCTCGTACGCCCGGTCGCCCGGTCGCCCGTGTCTGCGGCAGCGTCAGCCGGACACCGCGCGCAGCGCGCCCGGCCGGCGGCCGGTGAGGCGGTCGAGCGCGGCGGAAGTGGCGTCGTCGGCGGCGAGGTGGACGATGAGGCACTGGTCGTCGTCCGCGGGCAGTTCGAGGGTTTCGTACGCCAGGCGCAGCTCGCCCGCCTCGGGGTGGACCAGCCGCACGATGCCGCTGGACTTCGGGAGGCCGGGCAAGGTGTCCACGCGCTCGGTGAAGGCCGCCCCCGCGGTGATGGCCAACTCGTCGGCGAGCACTGCCACATGCTCGTCCGCCCGGAACGGCCCCTGCTTGAGGGCGGCGACCTGTTCGTCGGCGATACGGTCCCAGTCTGGGTAGGCGGTACGGGCCCGGTCGTCGGTGAAGACGAAGCGGGCGAGGTTCGGGGGCGTGCCGTCCAGCAGTCCGATGGGGCCCGCCAGCCGCTCGTAACCCGCCGTGCAGGCGAGGATCTCGCTCAGCCGGTTCAGCAGGACGGCGGGGGCGGGTTCGAGGCGGTCGAGCAGCGCCTGCACGGTGGGGCGTACGGTGCGCGTCGGCGTCGCGCCCCCCATGCAGGCGAAGCCCCCGTCGGCGGCCTTGGTGAGGCGGTGCAGGTGGATGCGTTCGCTCGGCATGAGCCGTAGCGCGTCGGCCAGCGCGGAGAGCACCTGCGCGGACGGCCGGCGGTCGCGCCCCTGCTCGAGCCGCGTCACGTACTCGACGCTGACCCCGGCGAGCGTGGCCAGCTCGGCCCGGCGCAGGCCGGGCGTACGGCGGCGGGGGCCGGTGGGCAGCCCCACCTCTGCGGGTGTGACGGCTTCACGGCGGATGCGCAGGAACCTGCCCAGCTCGTTGTCGCTCACGTTTCGAACGTAACAGCCGGGGCTGCCGGGATCGTGGCCCTGCCACTACCAGTCTCAGCCCGGTCTTCTTGGCTTCCGCTCCGCCCGGCAGGTTGAGACCTGGGCCCACGGGGGTGGGCCCACGCGGTCCCTCTCGGGACGCGAACAGTTCGGACAGATGGCAACAAGGAGTACAGACATGCCCAGTGAGCCCCTCAACCTCGCAGTGATCATCGGCAGCGTCCGGCAGGGCCGGTTCGGCCCGGTGGTCGCGAACTGGTTCGTCGAGCGCGCCGAGCAGCACGGCCAGTTCACGGTCGACCTCATCGACCTGGCGGATACGCCCCTGCCGGTCGAGCTGCCGCCCGTGCCCCCGGTGCTCCAGCCCAAGATGGACCGCCCTGCCGAGATGGCGGACCTCACCCGGCGGATCGAGGCCGCGGACGCGATCGTCGTCGTGACGCCGGACTACAACCGCAGCTTCCCGGCTTCGCTGAAGGCCGCTATCGACTGGCACTTCACCGAGTGGCAGGCCAAGCCGATCGGGTTCGTCGGCTACAGCGGCGCAAGCGGAGGGCTTCTGGCGATAGAGCAACTGCGGCAGGTCTTCGGCGAGTTGCATGCCCACACGGTCCGGGACTACGTCTCCTTCCCCCGCTTCTTCGAGCTCTTCGGCCCCGACGGCACTCTCAGGGAACCCGAAGGCCCGAACGGCGCGGCGAAGGTCCTGCTCGATCAGCTCCTGTGGTGGGGCTCGGTCCTCCACGACGCCCGCCGCGACCGCCCGTACGCCTCCGCGATCTAGGCCATCCCGGCTGCACTTCGCCCACGCCCCGCCCCTCCCCGAAACCAGGGGCTACGCCTCTGGGCCCCTACGCCTCTTGGCCCCTACGCCCCCTGGATCCCGCTGGGGGGCCTGGGGCTGGGCGCCCGGTTCAGGGAGGGGTGGGGCCGGGGGGACTGCGACGGCGTCGACGGGTGGTCCGGTAGAGGCCGTTGCTAGATCAGGCGCGTGATCTCGCCGGGCACGCGGTAGAAGCCCCCCGGAAGCCGGGTGCAGCGAGTCGCCGGCGAAGACGTACTGGCCGCCGGGGGCCGTGGCGCAGGAGTAGACGACCGTGTCGCACTGGTACGAGGCTTCGACGGCCCCCGTCGCCTTGGCCGGTGCACATGTGCACCGGCCGTGCTCCCTTTCGCGTCGGCCCGCCGGACTGGCGTACTGGTTGTCCGGGCCGCGGGCAGTCAGTGCCGTGCGGCGCCAAGGCGGGAGGGTGTGCGGTGAAGTGGCGGCGCAAGCGGCGGCAGGGGCGGCGCGAGAACGACCTCGCCGAGTACGCCAGGAACTTGCTCGATCAAGGGGACCGCGACGGCGCCTTACGCCTGTGGCGTGAGCTGGCCAGGACAGGCGACGCCACGGCCGCCGCGAAGCTGGTGATCGAGTGCGCCACCGACGGGTTGTACGACGAGGCGCTGATCTGGTGGGCCAAGGCCGTCGAGCGGGGCGTGGACATCCCGCTCCACGAGCCCGGCGCACGGCTGCACGACATGGGCCGCAAACCCGCGGCCGAGGGGTGGTGGCGCAAGGCCGCCGAGGCGCGGAACGACGACATCAGCCGTGAGCGGCTGGGCGTGGCGCTGCGCGAGCGCGGGCGCGCGGATGAGGCCGAGGAGTGGCTGCGGCCGGGTGCGGAGCGCGGACACGGCGGCTGCGCACGGGAGTTGGCCGCGCTGTATCTGGAGCGGGCGGAAGCGGCGAGCGGCGAGCGGGACAAGCAGGCGCACGCCGCACGGGCGCGCAACTGGGCGCAGCGGGCGGCAGTCGCGGGAGACGCGCGAGCCCGGGTGCTGCTGCTCCAGCTGGAGCTCTGACCGGGTTCTGAGCCGAGCTCTGAGCCGAGCTCTGAGCCGGGTTCTGAGCCGGGTTCTGAGCCGAGCGAGTCGAACCCTGAGTCGAGCTCTCCGTACCCGTGCCATCAGAACAGCGGCTGCGGCAGTACGCCCTCCAGCGCCAGCAGCGCGCGCTTGGTCTCCAGGCCGCCCCCGAAGCCCCCGAGCCCTCCGTCGCTCTCGACCACACGGTGGCAGGGAACGACGACAGGCAGCGGATTGGACCCCATGGCCACGCCCACCGCCCGCGCCGCGCCCGGCTCGCCGACCCGGTCGGCGAGGTCCTGGTAGCCGACCACCGTGCCGTACGGGACGCCGGTCGCCAGCTCGCGCAGCACCCGCCGGTTGAAGCCGCCGGACAGCGACCAGTCCAGGGTGAGGTCGAACGTACGGAGCGTGCCCGCGAAGTAGGCGCGGAGCTGGCGGACCGTTTCCGCCAGGAAGGGGTTCTCCGTAGCCTCCACCGGCTCTCCGCCGAGTCGCCCCGCCAGCCGCTCCAGCGCCCTGCGCGCCGTCTTCTCGTCGGCGTGGAACACGACGTTGACCAGGCCCTCGTTGGTCGCCGCGAGCAGCAGCGGTCCGATCGGGGTGCCGGTCACGGTCCAGGTCACGGTGCTCATCTCACGCAGCGTAGCGCCCGGAAGGACATCACCACGCGCGCGTGCGGAGGCGTGAGGCGAAGCGCGCGAGGGCGAAGCGCGTGCCGAAGCGCGTGAGGCGAAGCTGAAGCGAAGCGCGCGAAGCGCCGCGCAAAAGGCGCGGCCGCGCCCCGGTCGGGGGCGCGGCCGCATGGGCGCCGTGGGCTTCCCGGGAGTCGGAGCTACGGCGCTGTGGCACCGGAGAAGGAGCCGGACGCGCCGGAACCGGCGTCCGCGGCGTCCCCCTCCGTCGCCTCGCGGACGACGTCGGGTGTGTTGGTGATGATCCCGTCGACTCCGTATCCAGCGAGCCGTGTCGCGTTGGGACCGTCGTTGATCGTCCAGGTGAACAGCTCGAGCGGTCGCCAGTGCGCGCCCCGCAGGGCGTGGACGGCGGCCACGTACTCGGGGGTCACGGTCTTGTAGTTCGGGTTGATCTGGTCCGTGAACGCGGCGTACTGCGGCAGGTCGGCGACCGCCGGGGTGCCCAGAAAGCCGGTCTTCACGTCGGGCCGCAGCTTGTGGACCGTCTTGACGGAGTCCGCGCTGAACGACTGAATGATCAGCTTGTGCCGGACGTGGTACCAGTCGAGCCAGCCCTCGCCGCGCAGCTCCCGCAGCGTCTGCCTCTCGATGCCCGGGTACAGCTCCGGTGCCTTGATCTCCAGCAGCAGCTTCTGGTGGTTGGCGCTGACCCGCTTCAGATACTGCTCGAGCGTGGGCACGCGCGCGCCCGCGTAGTCGGGTGAGAACCAGCTGCCCGCGTCGAGCCGCTTGATCTCCGCCAGGGTGAAGTCGGCGACCTTCCAGGGCGAGCGGTCGGGGAAGACCTGCTCCACGTCCGTGGTGCGCTTCAGATCGGTGTCGTGGATGACGACCAACTCGCCGTCCTTGGTCCGCTGGACGTCGTTCTCCACCCAGGCCGTGCCGAGCTCATCGGCCTTGTCGATCGCCTCGAGCGTGTTCTCGGGGGCGTACGCGGATGCGCCGCGGTGCGCGACGACCACCGGACCGTGCGACGTGCCGGAGTCCGCGGCCTGTGCCGCGGGGGTGGGGAGGACGAGTGCGGAGAAACCCAGAAGCGCGCCAACAGTGGCTGCGACAGTGCGTGTATGCACGTGGACTCCTCGCGTCGGCTGTGCGGGGACGGGCTGAGAGTCCCAGCTGGGTGCCAACGAGGGACAGGCTCAGAATGGCCAAAAGTTGAACAGGACACCTCAGGAATGTCGGGGCGCGGCATTCCAGGCATCGGCGCCGCCGGCCGGCCGCCCGAGGCCCTGGCCTCCCCTGCCTCCACCGCCCCGTCGGCCCCGCGAGCGCTCGCCGGGTCCGTTGTCAGTGCCGAGTCGTACGGTGGTTCCATGCGGCCCGTATCCCAGATCGAACGCACCGTGGCGCCCTTCGAGGTCGTCAGCCCCTACCAGCCCAGCGGTGACCAGCCCACGGCGATCGCCGAGCTGGAGCGGCGCATCAAGGCGGGCGAGAAGGACGTCGTGCTGCTCGGCGCCACCGGCACCGGCAAGTCGGCGACCACCGCCTGGATGATCGAGAAGCTCCAGCGGCCGACCCTCGTCATGGCGCCGAACAAGACCCTCGCGGCCCAGCTGGCGAACGAGTTCCGCGAGCTCCTGCCGAACAACGCGGTCGAGTACTTCGTGTCGTACTACGACTACTACCAGCCCGAGGCGTACGTCCCGCAGTCGGACACGTACATCGAGAAGGACTCCTCCATCAACGAGGAGGTCGAGCGGCTCCGCCACTCGGCGACGAACTCGCTGCTCACCCGGCGGGACGTGATCGTGGTGGCATCCGTCTCCTGCATCTACGGCCTGGGCACCCCGCAGGAGTACGTGGACCGGATGGTCCCGCTCAAGGTCGGCGAGGAGATCGACCGCGACCTGCTGCTGCGCCGCTTCGTCGACGTCCAGTACACCCGCAACGACCTGGCCTTCACCCGCGGCACCTTCCGTGTCCGCGGCGACACCATCGAGATCTTCCCGGTCTACGAGGAGCTGGCCGTCCGGATCGAGATGTTCGGCGACGAGATCGAGGCGCTCTCGACGCTGCACCCGGTCACCGGCGAGGTCATGACCGAGGACGACGAGCTCTACGTCTTCCCGGCCAGCCACTATGTCGCGGGTCCCGAGCGGATGGAGCGGGCCATCTCCGGCATCGAGTCCGAGCTGGGGGTGCGGCTGGCCGAGCTGGAGAAGCAGGGCAAGCTGCTGGAGGCCCAGCGGCTGCGCATGCGCACCACCTACGACATCGAGATGATGCGGCAGATCGGCAGCTGCTCCGGGATCGAGAACTACTCGCTGCACATCGACGGCCGCGAGTCCGGCTCCGCCCCGCACACCCTGCTCGATTACTTCCCCGAGGACTTCGTCCTCGTCATCGACGAGTCCCATGTCACGGTGCCGCAGATCGGCGCGATGTACGAGGGTGACGCCTCGCGGAAGCGGACGCTGGTCGAGCACGGCTTCCGGCTGCCGTCCGCCCTGGACAACCGCCCGCTGAAGTGGGAGGAGTTCCTGCAGCGGATCGGCCAGACCGTGTACCTCTCCGCCACCCCCGGGCAGTACGAACTGTCCCGCTCCAGGGGTGTCGTCGAGCAGATCATCCGGCCCACCGGCCTGGTCGACCCCGAGGTGGTCGTCAAGCCCACCGAGGGCCAGATCGACGACCTGGTCCACGAGATCCGTACGCGTGCGGAGAAGGACGAGCGGGTCCTGGTCACCACCCTCACCAAGAAGATGGCCGAGGACCTGACCGAGTACTTCCTCGAGCTCGACATCCAGGTCCGCTATCTGCACAGCGACGTCGACACGCTGCGCCGCGTCGAGCTGCTGCGCGAGCTGCGCTCCGGCGAGTTCGACGTGCTGGTCGGCATCAACCTGCTGCGCGAGGGCCTCGACCTGCCGGAGGTGTCGCTGGTGGCGATCCTCGACGCCGACAAGGAGGGCTTCCTGCGGTCCGGCACCTCGCTGATCCAGACCATCGGCCGCGCGGCGCGCAACGTCTCGGGCCAGGTCCATATGTACGCCGACAAGATGACCCCGGCGATGGAGAAGGCCATCGAGGAGACCAACCGCCGCCGGGAGAAGCAGATCGCGTACAACAAGGAGCGCGGCATCGACCCGCAGCCGCTCCGGAAGAAGATCAACGACATCGTGGCGACCATCGCCCGCGAAGAGGTCGACACCGAGCAGCTGCTCGGCACCGGATTCCGGCAGGGCAAGGAGCTCAAGGGCAAGGCCCCGGTGCCCGCGCTGAGCGGCGCTGCCCGCGGCAAGGCGGCGGCGGGCAAGGCGGTCCGGGGCGCGAAGGATGGCCGGGAGCTCACGGACCGGCCGGCCACCGAGCTCGCCCAGCTCATCGAGGAGATGACGGACCGGATGCGGGCCGCCGCGGCGGAGCTGCAGTTCGAGGTCGCCGCGCGGCTGCGCGACGAGGTCGGCGAACTGAAGAAGGAGCTGAGGCAGATGAGGGAAGCGGGGCTGTCCTGATCGGCGTGTGTTGCAAGAGCGCCACAAATTGACGTGGTCGTTGCCTCACTGTCAGTGGCGCTGCGTAGGGTTTCAATCCAGCCGCGCAGACGAACGGCTGCGATGAATGTGTTTGAGAGGGGACAGCGCGTGAGCGTCAACTTGTCCAAGGGGCAGGGCATCAGCCTGCAGAAGTCCGACGGGGGCGCCCTGAGCGCGGTGCGGATGGGCCTGGGCTGGCAGGCGGCGCCTCGCCGCGGACTCTTCGGGTCCCGCACGAGGGAGATCGACCTCGACGCATCGGCCGTGCTGTTCGCCGACAAGCAGCCCGTGGACGTGGTCTTCTTCCGCCACCTCGTCAGTGACGACGGCTCCGTCCGGCACACCGGCGACAACGTGGTCGGCGGCGCGGGGCAGGGCGGCGACGACGAGGCCATTCTCGTCGACCTCCAGCGCGTGCCGGTTCACATCGACCAGATCGTCTTCACGGTCAACTCCTTCACCGGACAGACCTTCGCCGAGGTGCAGAACGCCTTCTGCCGTCTTGTCGACGAGACCAACGGTCAGGAGCTGGCGCGCTACACGCTGACCGGCGGCGGCCAGTACACCGCGCAGATCATGGCCAAGGTGCACCGCGCGGGCGGCGGCTGGCAGATGACCGCCGTCGGCAACCCGGCCAACGGCCGCACCTTCCAGGACCTGATGCCGGCGATCCTGCCCCACCTGTAGCACCACCCCGTTCCGCGCCAACGGCTCCCGGAGGCACGCGCCCCGGGAGCCGAACAGCACCACCCGCGAACGCGAACCGGTGGCACCACCGACACGTACGAGACGACGAGGGGAACGCGATGACGGCCGAGCTGGTGCGTGGGCAGAACCACCCACTGCCCCAGGCCCGTTTGGAGATCCGGGTGTCGGCGGGCAAGCCTGTCGTGGCCGGAGCCACCCTGAGCGACGAACAGGGCACCATACGAGGCGCCGACTGGGTCGCCCACCCCGCATCGCCGAACCTCCCCGGCCTCGAGGTCTCCAAGCAGGCCGCGGCCGACCACCGGCTCGCCGTCGACCTCGACGCGATGCCCGGGCCCGTCCACCGGGTGAGCGTGCTGCTGGCGCTCCCGGTCGGCGTCGGCGGCCCGGTGAGCTTCGCGGGCCTCGCCGCGCCCTTCGTCGCCGTCACCGGCCTCGACGGCACCGAGATCGCCAGCTACACGATCACGAGTCTCGACAGCGAGTCCGCCGTCGTCGCCCTCGAGCTCTACCGCAGGCAGGGCACCTGGAAGGTACGAGCTGTGGGCCAGGGTTACGCGGGCGGGCTCGCCGCCATGCTCCAGGACCAGGGGCTGCCCCAGGCCGCCCAACTCGCCGCCGCCATCAACGAGGCCGTCGCCCAGGGCCTGGCCCGCTCCGTTGCCGCGCCCCCGCCGCGCCCCTCCGACGGAGGCGGCCGGGTCCGTACGGCCGCGGCCGGCGGCAGCACTGGCGACGGCTCAGGCGGCCCTTCAGGACCGGCGCCCATACCACCCGTACCGCCCGGGCCGGGGCCCGTCCCGTCGCCCGGCCCCGAACCCGTCCCGCCCGCTCAACCGGTGGCCAACGGCCCGGTCAACTACCAGCACCCCGGCCGTACTCCGGCGGCGCCGCCCGTACCGCCGCCGCCCGCGCCGCCCGCCCAGCCCGGTCAGCCCGCCCAGCCCATCGCCGGCGACGCCACCGGCTGGACCATGGACGAGCGGCTCTACAACCAGGTCTGGGGCATGTTCGAGGACCTGGCCCGCACAACCGCCGCCTACCGCAGCGCCGTTGACTTCGCCGAATCACGGATGGAGCAGGAGCTCGACCGGGTGCTCTCCGATCCGCGCTCGCGGATCGGCAGTGCGGGCGACGCCGCCCGCGCCGAGGCCCGCGCCAAGCACGCCCAGCTCGTCGACCAGGCCCGCGCCGCCCTGGACCGCGACCTCGCCCAGCTCGCTGCCGAGTCCGAGGTCGTCGAGCCCGCGCTGCCGCCCGCGTTCGCCCGCTGGGACAGCCCGGTCTGGCAGGGCTACCGCGTCCCGATGGAGACCCCGATGGCGCTGCGCCTCGGCGACCTGCATCTCCCCGAGCGCCCCGAACTCCGCATCCCCATGCTCATCCGGCTGCCGCTGGAGCGCGGGCTGTGGGTGGACAGCGGCAGGACCGGCTCGGCCGAAGGGGCACTGGCCGACTCCGCCGAGCTGCGCCGGCTGGCCATGGACACCGCCGTCGCGCACGCCGCCCGTATGCTCGCGGTCCACCCGGCAGGGGAGTTCACGGTCCAGGCGATCGACCCCGCGGGCTCCGCCGCGTCCTCGCTCGCTCCGCTGACGCAGTCCGGTGTGCTCCGCGAGCCGCCCGCCTCCGGCGCCGGGGGAGTGACGGCCGTGCTGGCCAGGCTGACGCAGCGCGTCGACCTCGTCCAGATGGCCATCCGCGGCGGGGCGTCCGACTCGCTGCCGCCCGACCTGGACACCGCGGAACAGCTGCTGATCGTCAACGACTTCCCGCACGGCTTCGACGACCGCGCGGTCACCCAGCTGCGCTACCTCGCGGACGAGGGCCCCGCCGTGGGCGTGCATCTGATGATGGTCGCCGACCGGGAGGACGCGCGGGAGTACGGGCCGGTGCTCGACCCGCTGTGGCGGGCGCTGCTGCGGATCACCCCGGTCCCCGACGACTACCTGGCCGACCCCTGGGTCGGGCACGCCTGGACGTACGAGCCCGCGCTCGCCCCGGCCGGGAGCGCGGTGCTGCATCAGGTACTCGGCCAGGTTGCCGAAGCCCGTCGGGCCTGGGGCCGCTGACCTGCACCCTTGGCTCCCCTTTGCCAATCCCTTTACCTTTCCTTGGTGTTCCGTGTACTCTTCTTGGCGCGGAGGGGAGTACTCCTGCTGCGACGTTCCCGTCAGTACGGATCGGTGACAGATCCCGGGGCGTCGGCCCGGTGTGGCGTGGTGCGCCATCACGGGTGGAAGAGACCTCCGGCAGTTACGACAGCTGTGACGCTGAAACCTGCCGTACGACTCTGCCGGAGGAGCAGTGGACGTTTCCCTCACCCTGTGGGTGCTGACCATCGCCGGTCTGTGTGCCCTGATCGCGGCCGACTTCTTCATCGGGCGCAAGCCCCATGACGTGTCCGTCAAGGAAGCCGGAATCTGGACGGCCGTCTGGATCGTTCTGGCCGCCCTCTTCGGCCTCGGCCTGCTGGTCTTCGCGGGCGGGCAGCCCGCGGGCGAGTTCTTCGCCGGATTCATCACCGAGAAGTCGCTGAGCGTCGACAACCTCTTCGTCTTCGTCCTGATCATGGCGAAGTTCGCGGTGCCCTCGCAGTACCAGCAGCGGGTGCTGCTGGTGGGTGTGCTCATAGCGCTCGTGCTCCGCGCGGTCTTCATCGCAGCCGGTGCGGCGATCATCGCCAGCTTCTCCTGGGTCTTCTACCTCTTCGGCGCCTTCCTCATCTGGACGGCCTGGAAGCTCATCCAGGAGGCGCGCGCGGAGGAGCACGACGAGGAGTACGAGGAGAACCGCCTGCTCAAGGCGGCTGAGAAGCGCTTCGGCGTGGCCGACCGCTACCACGGCACCAAGCTGTTCATCCAGCAGCACGGCAAGCGCGTCATGACCCCGATGCTCGTGGTCATGCTGGCGCTCGGCACCACGGACGTCCTCTTCGCGCTGGACTCCATACCGGCGATCTTCGGCCTCACTCAGGACCCGTACATCGTCTTCACTGCCAACGCCTTCGCGCTGATGGGGCTGCGGCAGCTGTACTTCCTGATCGGCGGGCTGCTGAAGAAGCTGGTCCACCTGTCGTACGGGCTGTCGGTCATCCTCGGCTTCATCGGCGTGAAGCTGGTGCTGCACGCGCTGCACGAGTCGGGGGTCCATGTCCCGGAGATCAGCATTCCGGTCTCGCTCGGCGTGATCTGCGGGGTGCTGATCATCACGACGATCACCAGCCTCCGTGCGTCAAGGAAGCTGGCGCAGGCGCAGGCGCAGGCGCAGGCGCAGGGGCGGGACGAGGCCGGGGCCCGGGCCGAGGAGAGGCTCGACGCCTGACGCCGCCCGCTCGCCCCCGCGGTGCGTTGCGGACCGGCGTCGCGGGTACCCGCTGTGGACGAGAGGTTCGTATGCACGCCATCGACACCCTGGACACGGCCGGCCTCGGCAACCGCAGCTATCTCGTCGCCGGTCCCCGGACGGCCGCGGTCGTGGATCCTCCGCGCGACATCGACCGGGTGATCGCCGCGGCCGAGCGCTGCGGCGCCCGCATCGCGTACGTGGCCGAAACCCACGTCCACAACGACTACATCACCGGCGGCCTCGAACTGGCCCATGTCACCGGCGCCCGCTACCTCGTACCCGCTGGCGCCCAGGTGTCGTACGAGCGGACCGCGGTGGCCGACGGTGACACGATCCCGGTCGACGACGGCCTGGCGCTCGAGGCCGTCGCGACCCCCGGACACACCCCGCACCACACCACGTACGTCCTGCGCGACGACGGCCGCCCGGTCGCCGCCTTCACCGGGGGCTCGCTGCTGATCGGCACGGTCGGCCGCACCGACCTGGTCGAACCCCGCCTGACCGAGCAACTGGCCCGGGCCCAGCACGCCTCCGCGCACCGGCTGGCCGACCGCCTCCCCGAGGACACCCAGGTCCTGCCCACGCACGGCTTCGGCAGCTTCTGCGCGTCCGGCCCGTCGCGGACGGCGGACCGTACGACCGTGGGTGCGGAGCGCAGGAGGAACGAGGCGCTGGTCCAGGACGTCGACACGTTCGTGGCGCGGCTGCTGGCGGGCCTGGACGACGTGCCCGCGTACTACGCGCACATGGGGCCCGTGAACGCCGCCGGGCCCCCGCCCGTGGACCTGACCCCGCCGAAGGCCGCGGACGCCTCCGGTATCGCGGCCCGGCTGAGGGCGGGGGAGTGGGTCGTGGACCTGCGCAACCGGGTGGCGTTCGCCGCGGGGCACGTGCGCGGCTCGTACAACTTCGAGGGCGAGGGCCAGTTGGCCACCTACCTGGCCTGGCTGATGCCGTGGGGCAAGCCCGTCACGCTGCTGGCCGAGACGCCAGGACAGATCGCCGACGCCCAGCGTGAGCTGGCCCGCGTCGGCATCGACCGTCCGGCCGCGGCGGCCACCGGCGAACCGGCGGACTGGGTCGCCGGGGACGACCGGCCCAGCGGCTTCCGGCGGGCGGGCTTCGGTGCCCTGGCGGAGGCGGTGCGGCGCGGTGATCAGCCGGTGGTCCTCGACGTGCGCCGGGACTCCGAGTACGCGGACCGGGCTCTGGCGGGCTCGGTGCACATCCCGATTCACGAGCTGTACGGGCGGCTGGCGGAGGTGCCGCCCGGGACGGTCTGGACGCACTGCGCGAGCGGCATGCGCGCCGCGACGGCGGCGTCCATGCTGGACGCGGCCGGACGCACGGTCGTCCTGATCGACGACCACTTCGAGGCGGCGTACGAGGCGGGGCTGGCGGTGGTGTGAAAGCGGTGGCGTGAGACGGGCGACGCTCGAGGGGCAACGCGAGAGGCGCGGCGGGCCGCGTCTCCGGCAGCAGCGCGAAGCAGCCCAGCGGACGATGGGGGCACCCGCATCGCCCCGCGGAACGCATGCCCACAACGCGGTCACCACCCGCGCTTGCGCCACTCCGGCAGGTGCGGGCGCTCGGCGCCCAGCGTCGTGTCGTTGCCGTGGCCGGGGTAGACCCAGGTCTCGTCCGGGAGCGCGTCGAAGAGCTTGGTCTCGACGTCGTGGATGAGGGTGGCGAAGGCGTCCGGGTCGTTGTGCGTGTTCCCGACCCCTCCCGGGAAGAGGCAGTCGCCGGTGAACACGTGCGCGTGCCCGTGCGGGTCGTCGTAGACCAGGGCGATGCTTCCCGGGGTGTGCCCGACGAGGTGGCGCGCGGTCAGCTCGACCCGGCCGACGCGGATCGTGTCGCCGTCGTCCACCAGGACATCGGTCGGTACCGGGATGCCCGCCGCGTCGTGGCGGCCCGCGTACGTCCGCGCTCCGGTGGCCTCGACGACCTCGGCCAGCGCCTGCCAGTGGTCGGCGTGCTGGTGGGTGGTGACCACCGAGGCGATGCCGCCGTCCCCGATGAGGTTGAGCAGGGTCCGCGGCTCGTTCGCCGCATCGATCAGCAACTGCACATCCGTGGCGCGGCAGCGCAGCAGGTAGGCGTTGTTCTCCATGGGGCCGACCGCCACCTTGGAGATCATCAGGTCCGTCAGCTCGTGCACATCCGCGGGTCCGCCGACCGTCACAACTCCGCTGTACGTCATGCCGTCAGCCTAGCGGCGGGAGGTCGGGCAGGGCGGAGCCGTGGGCGTCGAGTCCGGCGCCGTCGGAGCGGCCCGTGAGCCAGCCGAGCAGGGCGGCCGCGGGCCCGCTGACCACGGCCTCGACACCACCGTCCGTACGGCCCGCACGCCCCGTACGCCAGGCGCGGCCGTCGTCCGTGCGGATCTCCAGGGCCGGGACGTCGGGGCGGCCCGCGAACCGCTCACCCGCGACGTACTCCAGGTCGCGGTCGACGAAGGAGTCCGGGAGGTCCTCGATCTCGCAGCCGGTGCCGAGGTCCACATGGTGCAGCTCGACCTCGATGAGGCGGCGGAAGGGCACCCGCTCGGCGAGGTCGGTGACGCCGCCCCGCAACTCGACGGTCCGCTGCCACGCCTCGGGATGAAGCGCGGCGGCCGCGGTGTTGAAACGGTCGGCGCTCGCGAGCAGGTCCTCGATGTGGGCGGCGAGCGGGCGCTGCGCGTCGCGCTCGATGTCCGCCGCCCTGATCTCGGCGCTTGCGTACATCGGGATGTGGGTGCCGGTGCGCGCCGAGGTGAGGACGTTGACCATGGCGTCGGCGTTGCGCGCGAGGTGGGCGAGCACATGGCCGCGCGACCAGCCCGGGAGCCGGGACGGCTCACGGAGCGCCGCGTCGTCCAGCTTGCGCACCGTCGCGAGCAGCCGGCCGGTGGCCTCCTGGACGGCGGCCGTGTCCTGGACGTGGTCGATCACGTGATCATTCATGACTCGACGCTATCGCCGACACACGTTCGGGTGAAGGAGGTGAAGAGCCCCCGTAAATCGAATGCGCGTGCTATAGGCTCAGCTCTGGCATCAATAAGACATCGCTGTGGCGCCCCCCATACCCTGGACCGCGGGGGTGCGGCGCACCTCCGCCTCTCTCAAGAAAGGTGCCGACCGGCGTGGCCGACCGTCTCATCGTCCGTGGCGCTCGCGAGCACAACCTCAAGAACGTCTCGCTCGACCTGCCCCGGGACTCCCTTATCGTCTTCACCGGCCTGTCGGGTTCCGGCAAGTCCTCCCTCGCCTTCGACACGATCTTCGCCGAGGGGCAGCGGCGTTACGTCGAGTCGCTCTCCTCGTACGCGCGCCAGTTCCTGGGCCAGATGGACAAGCCCGATGTGGACTTCATCGAGGGCCTGTCCCCGGCCGTGTCCATCGACCAGAAGTCGACCTCGCGCAACCCGCGCTCGACGGTCGGCACGATCACCGAGGTCTACGACTACCTCCGCCTCCTCTTCGCCCGCATCGGAAAGCCGCACTGCCCCGAGTGCGGCCGCCCGATCTCCCGGCAGTCGCCACAGGCGATCGTCGACAAGGTGCTCGGCCTGGAGGAGGGCAGCCGCTTCCAGGTGCTCTCGCCGCTGGTGCGCGAGCGCAAGGGCGAGTTCGTCGATCTCTTCTCCGACCTCCAGACCAAGGGCTACAGCCGGGCCCGGGTCGACGGGCAGACGATCCAGCTGGCCGACCCGCCGAAGCTGAAGAAGCAGGAGAAGCACACCATCGAGGTGGTCGTGGACCGCCTCACCGTCAAGGAGAGCGCGAAGCGGCGGCTGACGGACTCGGTCGAGACAGCGCTGGGGCTCTCCGGCGGGATGGTGATCCTCGACTTCGTCGACCTCGACGAGGACGACCCGCAGCGCGAGCGGATGTTCTCCGAGCACCTCTACTGCCCGTACGACGACCTGTCCTTCGAGGAGCTGGAGCCGCGCTCCTTCTCCTTCAACTCGCCCTTCGGCGCCTGCCCCGACTGCACCGGTATCGGCACGCGCATGGAGGTCGACCCCGAGCTGATCGTTCCGGACCCGGAGAAGTCGCTCGACGAGGGCGCCATCAGCCCGTGGTCGCACGGCCACACCAAGGACTACTTCGCCCGGCTGACCGGCGCCCTCGCGGACGCGCTGGGCTTCCGTACGGACATCCCGTGGGAGGGACTGCCGCAGCGCGCGAAGAAGGCTCTGCTGCAGGGCCACCGGACGCAGATCGAGGTGCGGTACCGCAACCGCTACGGGCGGGAGCGCGCGTACACGACCTCCTTCGAGGGCGCGGTGCCGTTCGTCAAGCGGCGGCACTCGGAGGCGGAGAGCGACAGCAGCCGGGAGCGCTTCGAGGGCTATATGCGCGAGGTGCCCTGCCCGACCTGTGAGGGGACCCGGCTCAAGCCGATCGTTCTCGCGGTCACGCTGCAGGGGAGGTCCATCGCGGAGATCTCCGCGATGTCGATCAGCGACTGTGCCGACTTCCTGCGGGAGATGAAGCTCACCGCCCGCGAGAAGACCATCGCCGAGCGGGTGCTGAAGGAGGTCAACGAGCGGCTGCGCTTCCTGGTCGACGTGGGCCTGGACTATCTATCGCTGAACCGTGCGGCGGGCACGCTGTCGGGCGGCGAGGCCCAGCGCATCCGGCTCGCCACGCAGATCGGCTCCGGTCTGGTCGGCGTGCTGTACGTGCTGGACGAGCCGTCGATCGGCCTCCACCAGCGCGACAACCACCGGCTGATCGAGACCCTCGTACGGCTCCGGGACCTCGGCAACACGCTGATCGTCGTGGAGCACGACGAGGACACCATCAAGACCTCGGACTGGGTGGTGGACATCGGCCCGGGCGCGGGCGAGCACGGCGGCAAGGTGGTGCACAGCGGCCCGCTGAAGGAGCTGCTGGGCAACGAGAAGTCGATGACCGGGCTGTACCTGGCCGGCAAGAAGTCCATCCCGACGCCCGAGATCCGGCGGCCGGTCAACGGCACACAGCGGCTCACGGTGCGCGGCGCCCGGGAGAACAACCTCCAGGACATCGACGTGTCCTTCCCGCTCGGCGTGTTCACCGCCGTGACCGGTGTGTCCGGGTCCGGTAAGTCGACGCTGGTGAACGACATCCTGTACACGCACCTGGCGCGGGAGCTGCAGGGCGCCAGGACGGTGCCCGGTCGGCACACGCGCGTGGACGGGGACGACCTGGTCGACAAGGTGGTGCACGTCGACCAGTCGCCCATCGGCCGCACCCCCCGGTCCAACCCGGCGACGTACACGGGTGTCTTCGACCACGTAAGGAAGCTCTTCGCGGAGACGATGGAAGCGAAGGTGCGCGGCTATCTGCCGGGCCGCTTCTCCTTCAACGTCAAGGGCGGGCGCTGCGAGAACTGCTCCGGTGATGGCACCATCAAGATCGAGATGAACTTCCTGCCGGATGTGTATGTGCCGTGCGAGGTCTGCCACGGCGCGCGCTACAACCGGGAGACCCTGGAGGTCCACTACAAGGGCAAGTCCATCGCCGAGGTGCTGGACATGCCGATCGAGGAGGCGCTCGACTTCTTCGAGGCCGTGCCGACCATCTCGCGCCACCTGCGGACGCTGAACGAGGTCGGGCTCGGGTACGTCCGCCTCGGGCAGCCGGCGCCGACGCTCTCCGGCGGCGAGGCGCAGCGCGTGAAGCTCGCGAGTGAGCTGCAGAAGCGCTCGACGGGCCGGACGGTGTACGTGCTGGACGAGCCGACGACGGGCCTGCACTTCGACGACATCAGCAAGCTGATCAGGGTGCTGTCGGGTCTGGTCGAAAAGGGCAACACCGTGATCGTCATCGAGCACAACCTCGATGTGATCAAGACGGCGGACTGGATCGTCGACATGGGCCCGGAGGGCGGCAGCGGTGGCGGCCTGGTGGTCGCCGAGGGCACGCCTGAGGAGGTTGCGGCGGTCCCGGCGAGCCATACCGGGAAGTTCCTGCGGGACCTGCTGGGGGAGCGGGTCAGTGACGCGGTCCCGCAACAGCGCTCGGCGGCGAAGAAGCCCCCCGTGGCGAAGAAGCCCGCCGTGGTGAAGAAGCCGGCCGTCGCGAAGAAGACGGCGAGAACGGCGAAGGCACGCCGGGCGTAGGGGAGACCGGAGGAACGGCGAGCGGGTTGCGGCGGGGCGGCGCCTGCCGCGCCCGAGCATCCCGCGCTAGTCCCCCAGTTCCGCCGCGTACGGCGGCTCCGCGCCCGCGCGGGAGCAGGTGATCGCCGCCGCGCGGGCGGCGAAGCCGAGGATGTCCCGCCACTCGTCCGCGCCGAGCCCCGCCACAGCGCCGGGCGACAGCGCGTCGTGCGCGGCCAGCCGGTGGAGCAGCGCAGCGTTCACCGTGTCGCCCGCCCCGATCGTGTCCACCACGTCCACCTGCTCGCCCGGGACGGCGAATTCGCCGCCGTTCCGGGTCAGCACCCGCACCCCGTCCGCCCCATGCGTGAGCACCACCGCAGCGGGCCCGGCCGCCAGCCACTCGCGCGGTGTGCCGCCGAGCCAGTCCGCGTCCTCCTCCGACAGCTTCAGCAGAGCGGTGTGCGGCAGCCAGGAGCGGAAGCGCGCCCGGTAGGCGTCCGCGTCGGGGATCAGCGCGGCCCGGATGTTCGGGTCGAGGGCGGTGAACAGTCCGCGCCCGGCCTCACGCCGCAGCAATTGCTCGTACGCGCTCGCGCCCGGCTCCAATACCAGCGAGCAGGTGCCCAGCGACACCGCGCGGGCGCTGTCCGGCAGCCGCTGCGGCAGCTCGAAGAGACGGTCGGCCGTGCCTTCGACGTAGAAGCCGTAGCCCGCCGAGCCGTCGGCGCCGATCGCGGCGAGTGCGAGCGTGGTGGGCTCCGGGCCCCGCTGGACCAGCGAGGTGTCCACCCCGTCGGCGCGCAGCCCACGCAGCAGCGCCTCCCCGAAGGCGTCCGTCGATACGCGTGAGCAGAAGGCGACGGGGGAGCCCAGCCGGCCCAGCGCCACCGCCGTGTTGTACGGGCCGCCGCCGCGCCGCGGCAGCAGGGCAGGCAGCTCGGCATCCCCGGGCCCCGCAGCCGGGACGAGGTCGATCAGGGCTTCTCCCGCTACGACGATCACCGGCCGCATCCTCCCTCTGCGCAGTCCGTCCGCCCACCTGCGGCGAGCACGTGGAGGCGAGTGTGTCAGCAGGTAGGGTCGGGCCGCATCACCGGGACCGACCTGTGAAGCACGCTGGAGGATCGCATCGCCATACGCCTTCCGGGACGGCTGCGGGTGGCGGTGCCCGCGCGCCCGCTGTGGTGGGAGAGCCGCCGCGCCATGCTGTTCGACGCGTGCGTCGCGCCGGGCTGTGCCGACACGAATTCGGCCGCAGCCGCCGCACGCTCCTGCTGATCTCCACGGTTGCGGTCCTCAGGAACTGCTCGGCCGCCAGGCCCGCATGGAGGAGCGGACGCGGATAGCGCGGGAGATGCACGACGTGGTCGCGCACCGGGTGCGCCTCATGGTGATCCACTCCGGGGCTCTGGAGGTCTCGGTGAGCGAACGGAAGACCGCCGAGGCCGCCGAACTCATCGGCGAGATCGGCCGGCAGGCCCTGGAGGAGCTGCGCCAGGTGCTGGGTGTGCTGCGGCCCGAGGAGAGCGCGGGTAGCGAGGCCGGTGCGCCGCGCACACCGCAGCCCACCCTGGAGGATCTGCCCACGCTGGTCGAGCAGTCACGCGGTACCGGCATGCGGATCGAACTGGCCCAGTCCGGTACGTGCCGCCCGCTGGACCTGACAGCGGAGCGCACCGTCTACCGCCTCGCTGGGCACCGGCCTCCCGGAGCCGGGCCGCGAGCTGAGTGGCCTGCGGGGGACGCACCTTGACGGCGTTCTGCGAACTCGCCGCGATGAAGTCGCGTACGGCGGTGTCGGCGATGAGCCTGCCGCGGCCGATCACCACGACGTGGTTCGCCGTCACTTCCCTCTCACTCATCAGATGGCTGGACACGAACACCGTGCGGCCTTCCGCGGCCAGCCCCTTCATCAGGTTCCGGAGCCACCGAACGCCCTCCGGATCCAGGCCGTTGACCGGCTCGTCGAGGAGCAGTACGGGCGGATCACCGAGCAGGGCGGTGGCGATGCCCAGCCGCTGTCCCATGCCCAGGGAGAAACCGCCGACCCGCTGATCCGCCACCCCCGTGAGGCCCGTGATCTCCAAGGACTTCGGCGGCCCGGGCGGGCCGCCTTCGCGTCGAGCACCGCACCGACTCTGCGCAGGGGGTGCCGCACCTGGTGCGGCCTGCCGTTGACGAGCGCACGGCCCGAGTCCGGGCGGTCCAGACCGAGGAACAGCCGCATCGTCGTGGACTTGCCCGCGCGATGGTGCGGGGGACGGGGCCCGCCACAGCGCGCTCGGCAAGGCGGATGCGGATCCGCGGATCGAGGACGCGACCGTGCCCGTCTACGCTCTCGCACCCGAGTTCGTGGCGGGCCGGGCCGATGTGCCGGTCGCCCGGCTGGAGTTCCTCGCCACGGACATGCTGCGCGGGGCGCGGGTGGTGCCGCTGGACGGCGACGCCGTACGGGCCGTGGGGCGCGGGCACCACGGTTGGAGGCATCCCGGCACGGGTGCGCGAGGCGTAGGGGGCGAGCTGCCCGGGTCGGCGTACGACCGGTGCGACGGGGCCGGGGGATACGGGCGGGGGCGCAGCCGCCGCCTCAGCCGCCGCCCCGGCGCAGCCTCAGGAGGCGGCGGAGGCCGGGCGTGATTCGCCGACTCCGGCACCGCCTTGCCGGGGCCCGTGCCGGGGGCTCGTGCCGGGGCTCATGCCCGGGCGCGGCCGGCAGCGCAGGTCGTCTCCCGATCGTCTCCCGATCGTCTCCCGAGCTCGCTCGCCGCAGGCGACCTCGTGTCACCGCTCGCCAGTAGGGTGAGAGCATGGCCGACCCCAGCAGCTACCGACCCAAGCCGGGACAGATCCCCGACTCGCCGGGGGTCTACAGGTTCCGCGACGAACACCGGCGGGTGATCTACGTCGGGAAGGCGAAGAGCCTGCGCCAGCGCCTCTCCTCGTACTTCCAGGACCTCGCCGGGCTGCACCCGCGCACCCGGACCATGGTCACCACCGCCGCGTCCGTCGAGTGGACCGTCGTCTCCACCGAGGTCGAGGCGCTGCAGCTGGAGTACTCCTGGATCAAGGAGTTCGACCCGCGGTTCAACGTCAAGTACCGCGACGACAAGAGCTACCCGTCCCTGGCCGTCACCCTCAACGAGGAGTTCCCGCGGGTCCAGGTGATGCGCGGGCCGAAGAGGAAGGGCGTGCGCTACTTCGGGCCTTACGCTCACGCCTGGGCCATCCGCGAGACGGTGGACCTGATGCTGCGGGTCTTCCCCGTACGCACCTGCTCCGCCGGGGTCTTCAAGCGGTCGCACCAGATCGGCCGTCCCTGCCTGCTCGGCTACATCGGCAAGTGCTCCGCGCCGTGCGTCGGCCGGGTCACGCCCGAGGAGCACCACGAACTCGCCGAGGAGTTCTGCGACTTCATGGCCGGCCGCACCGGAACATATCTGCGCCGCCTGGAGAAACAGATGCAGGAGGCCGCGGAGGAGCTGGAGTACGAACGGGCGGCCCGGCTGCGGGACGACATCGAGGCGCTGCGCCGCGCGATGGAGAAGAACGCCGTCGTCCTCGCGGACGCCACCGACGCCGACCTGATCGCGGTCGCCGAGGACGAGCTGGAGGCCGCCGTCCAGATCTTCCACGTCCGCGGCGGCCGGGTGCGCGGCCAGCGGGGCTGGGTCACCGACAAGGTGGAGGCCGTCGACACCGCCGGGCTCGTCGAGCACGCGCTCCAGCAGCTGTACGGCGAGGAGAGCGGCGAGGGTGTGCCGCGCGAGGTCCTCGTGCCCGCCCTCCCGGAACCCGTCGAGCCGGTCGCCCAGTGGCTCTCCGACCGCCGCGGCTCGAACGTCAGCCTCCGCATCCCCCAGCGCGGCGACAAGAAGGACCTGATGGCGACCGTGCAGCGGAACGCCCAGCAGGCGCTGGCGCTGCACAAGACCAAGCGCGCCTCCGACCTGACCACCCGCTCCCGCGCCCTTGAGGAGATCGCCGAGGCGCTGGAGCTGGACTCCGCGCCGCTGCGCATCGAGTGCTTCGACATCTCCCACCTCCAGGGGCAGGACGTCGTCGCGTCCATGGTCGTCTTCGAGGACGGGCTGGCCCGCAAAAGTGAGTACCGGCGGTTCCAGATCCGAGGGTTCGCCGGGCAGGACGACGTGCGGTCCATGCACGAGGTGATCAGTCGTCGCTTCCGCCGCTATCTGCTCGAGAAGCAGAAGACGGGCGAGTGGGACGAGGAACCGGCTGGCGAGAACGGGAACGGCGAGAACGGGAACGGCGAGAACGGCGACACGGACGCCGAAGCCCTGCCCGGCGGCCCCGTGGACTCCGAGACCGGCCGCCCGCGCCGCTTCGCCTACCCGCCCCAGCTCGTGGTCGTCGACGGCGGCCGGCCGCAGGTGGCGGCCGCGCAGCAGGCGCTCGACGAGCTCGGCATCGACGACGTGGCCGTCTGCGGCCTCGCCAAGCGCCTCGAGGAGGTCTGGCTGCCGAGCCAGGACGACCCGGTGGTCCTGCCGCGCACCAGCGAGGGGCTGTACCTCCTCCAGCGGGTCCGCGACGAGGCCCACCGCTTCGCCATCACGTACCAGCGCAGCAAGCGCGGCAAGCGGATGAAGGCCGGGCCGCTCGACACCGTCCCCGGCCTCGGCGAGACCCGCCGCCAGGCGCTGCTCAAGCACTTCGGCTCCCTGAAGCGGCTGCGGGCGGCCACCATCGACGAGATCTGCGAGGTGCCCGGCATCGGGCGCAAGACGGCCGAGACGATTGCGGTGGCCCTCGCGAAGGCGGCGCCCGCCGCACCGGCCGTGAACACCGCGACCGGGGAGATCATTGAAGACGAGGCCACCACGACGGCCGCGTCCTCATCGGAACGGGGGCAGGACAGATGACCGGCATCGACGGAGACGGAGAACAGGTGAGTACGGGCACGACAGCCGAGGGCGGCGCCGAGGTGGCGGCCATCCCGGAGCTGGTGATCATCTCTGGCATGTCGGGCGCGGGCCGCAGCACCGCGGCCAAGTGCCTGGAGGACCTCGGCTGGTTCGTGGTCGACAACCTCCCGCCAGCCCTGATCCCCACCATGGTGGACCTCGGGGCCCGCTCGCAGGGCAACGTCGCCCGTATCGCCGTTGTCGTCGACGTCCGCGGCCGCCGCTTCTTCGACAACCTCCGCGAGTCCCTGGCCGCCCTCGACGCCAAGAGCGTCAAGCGCCGCGTGATCTTCCTGGAGGCGTCCGACGAGGCGCTGGTCCGCCGCTTCGAGTCCGTCCGCCGCCCGCACCCCCTCCAGGGCTCCGGCCGGATCGTCGACGGCATCGCCGCCGAGCGCGAACTGCTGCGTGAACTGCGCGGCGACGCCGACCTGGTGATCGACACCTCCAGCCTCAACGTCCACGAGCTGCGCGCCAAGCTGGATGCCCAGTTCGCGGGCGAGGAGGAGCCGGAGTTGCGCGCCACCGTCATGTCGTTCGGCTACAAGTACGGCCTGCCCGTCGACGCCGACCTGGTGGTGGACTGCCGCTTCCTGCCCAACCCGCACTGGGTGCCGGAGCTGCGACCCTTCACCGGCCTCAACGACGAGGTCGCGAATTACGTCTTCAACCAGCCGGGCGCCAAGGAGTTCCTGGACCGCTACGCCGAGCTCCTCCAGCTGATCGCCACCGGCTACCGCCGCGAGGGCAAGCGCTACGTGACCGTCGCCGTCGGCTGCACCGGCGGCAAGCACCGCAGCGTCGCCATGTCCGAGAAGCTCGCCGCCCGCCTCGCGGCCGAAGGCGTCGAAACCGTCGTCGTCCACAGAGACATGGGGCGCGAGTGACGGCCGGTAAGTCCTCGCGGCTGGGGCGCGTACGGCGGCTGGTCCCGGAGCGTACGGGCTTGGGCACGGACCGTGCCCAAGGGCGCGCCCAGGCCCGTACGTTCCGCAGGCGCGGCACGCAGCCCAAGGTCGTCGCGCTCGGCGGCGGCCAGGGACTGTCCGCCTCGCTCGCCGCCCTGCGCCGCATCACCGGCGATCTGACCGCCGTCGTCACCGTCGCCGACGACGGGGGCTCGAGCGGCCGCCTCCGCGACGAGCTGGGCGTCCTGCCGCCGGGCGACCTGCGCAAGGCTCTGGCCGCGCTGTGCGGCGACGACGACTGGGGCCAGACCTGGGCCCGGGTCATCCAGCACCGCTTCGCGAGCGAGGGCGACCTGCACGGCCACGCCGTCGGCAATCTGCTGATCGTCGCCCTGTGGGAGCAGCTCGGCGACCACGTCAAGGCCCTGGAGTGGGTCGGCAGGCTGCTCGGCGCGCACGGCAGGGTGCTGCCCATGTCGGCCGTGCCGCTGGAGCTCGAGGCGCTGGTCCGGGGCCACGACCCGTCCAGGCCCGGCGAGGTCACGACCGTACGCGGCCAGGCCACCGTCGCGCTGACTCCCGGCGAGGTCCAGTCCGTCCACCTGGTGCCGAACGACCCGCCGGCCGTGCCCGAGGCCGTCGAGGCGGTCCTCGACGCGGACTGGGTGGTGCTCGGCCCCGGCTCCTGGTTCTCGTCCGTGATCCCGCATCTCCTGGTGCCGCGGCTGCTCGACGCGCTCACGGAGACCAAGGCACGCCGGGTGCTGTCCCTGAACCTCGCGCCGCAGCCCGGCGAAACCGCGGGCTTCTCCCCGCAGCGTCATTTGGAGGTTTTGGCCCGACACGCCCCTAAACTCGCCTTCGACGTGGTGCTGGCCGACGAGGCCGCCGTGCCCGACCGGGACAGCCTGACGGACGCCGCCGAGCGGCTCGGCGGGACGGTCGAGCTGGCTCCCGTGGCCTCGCCCGACGGCTCGCCGAGGCATGATCCGGAGCTGTTGGCGGCCGCGTACGACCGTATTTTTCGGATGCATGGAAGGATCGGCCCATGGCGATGACGGCAGCGGTGAAGGATGAAATCTCCCGGCTCCCCGTCACCCGGACCTGCTGCCGGAAGTCGGAGGTTTCGTCGATCCTGCGGTTCGCGGGAGGACTGCACCTGGTCAGCGGCCGGATCGTGATCGAGGCCGAGCTGGATACGGGCATCGCGGCCCGGCGGCTCCGCAAGGACATCCTGGAGATCTTCGGGCACGCGTCCGACCTCGTCGTGATGGCGCCCGGCGGGCTGCGCCGCGGCAGCCGCTATGTCGTACGGGTTGTGGCGGGCGGTGACCAACTGGCCCGGCAGACCGGTCTGGTCGACGGCCGCGGCCGCCCGATCCGCGGCCTGCCGCCGCAGGTGGTCTCCGGCGCGACGTGCGACGCCGAGGCCGCCTGGCGCGGTGCCTTCCTCGCCCACGGCTCGCTCACCGAGCCCGGCAGGTCTTCCTCGCTGGAGGTGACCTGCCCGGGCCCGGAGGCGGCGCTGGCGCTGGTCGGCGCGGCCCGGCGGCTCGGCATCGCGGCCAAGGCCCGCGAGGTACGGGGCGTGGACCGGGTCGTCGTACGGGACGGGGACGCGATCGGCGCGCTGCTGACCCGGCTCGGCGCGCACGAGTCCGTACTGGCCTGGGAGGAGCGGCGGATGCGCCGCGAGGTCCGCGCCACCGCCAACCGGCTCGCCAACTTCGACGACGCCAACCTGCGCCGGTCGGCGCGGGCCGCCGTCGCTGCGGGCGCGCGCGTGCAGCGGGCGCTGGAGATCCTGGGCGAGGACGTGCCGGAGCACCTCGCGGCCGCGGGCCGGCTGCGGATGGAGCACAAGCAGGCCTCGCTGGAGGAGCTGGGCGCGCTCGCCGACCCGCCGCTCACCAAGGACGCGGTGGCCGGCCGTATCCGCCGACTGCTGGCCATGGCCGACAAGCGGGCCCAGGACCTCGGCATCCCGGGCACGGAGTCGAACCTCACGGAGGAGATGGCCGACGGCATGGTCGGCTGACCGGTCGCCGCACCCACCTGTTCGCCCTCGGCGCATTTGTCCGGCGCCGGGGGCAGCTGCGTTCGGTGTCGCTCCGCGCGGTGTAACCGCGCCGGTATCTCCGTGATCGCCGTCGATCCGGCTTACACCAGTATGTGGGGCGTGCAGCACTGGCAGGCGCCCACCTCCACCAAAAGTGAAGAACCTTCCCGTCACCAGGCTGTGGCTGTGGCGATCGGGAGACGCGGCCTGGGCTTGGCCGTGCGACGTCGAGCAGAGAAGACCGCGCCCCACCAGAGGACGGAAGCAACTAGGTTGCGTGCGCGGCGCACCGGCAGCTGGAACCGCTTCACCGGCGCCTCCGACGGCTGGCAGCCCGTCGCCTCGACTTCAGCGGCTACGCGGGCAAGAAGGTCGAGCTGTCCGTCTCGTACGTTACCGACCCCGGCACGGGCGGGCGCGGCGTCTTCGTCGACAACACCCGGCTCCTCACCGGCGGCACAGGCCAGGACGACGGGGGATTCGAGACGGCGCTGGGCCGCTGGGTCGTTCAGGGACCGCCGCCCGTCAGGTGACCGGCGCGGAGTGGGCCCGCTCCAAGGAGCTGTTCCGCTGCTCGGCCGCGGTGACCACCCGTGACACCGTGCTCCTCGGCTTCGGTCCGGAGCATGTCGCCAGTGTGAACGAGAGGTCTCGGCTGGTAGGCAGCGCTGCGCGCCCTTCGCCGCTGACCCCCGAATCCAGGGCCGTGTCCCCGGCCGCCCGATGTCACCCCATGCGCCGGAGAGGGGTAGGGTCGGGGGTGGTCGGGGACATCCCATACAGCTCGCCGGAGTGCAAACCGGCGTACCAACGAGGAGATCGGTTCGTGACGATCCGCGTAGGCATCAACGGCTTTGGCCGTATCGGCCGCAACTACTTCCGGGCGCTCCTGGAGCAGGGTGCGGACATCGAGATCGTCGGTGTCAACGACCTGACCGACAACGCCACCCTGGTCCACCTGCTCAAGTACGACTCCATCCTGGGCCGGCTGAAGCACGAGGTCAGCCACACCGACGACACCATCACGGTGGGTAACCAGACCTTCAAGACGATGGCGGAGCGCGACCCGGCGCAGCTCCCCTGGGGCGAGCTCGGTGCCGACGTCGTCATCGAGTCCACCGGCATCTTCACCAAGCGCGAGGACGCCGCGAAGCACCTCGCCGCCGGAGCGAAGAAGGTCCTGATCTCCGCGCCCGCCAAGGACGAGGACATCACCATCGTGATGGGCGTCAACCAGGACAAGTACGACGCCGCCAACCACCACGTCATCTCCAACGCCTCCTGCACCACCAACTGTGTGGCGCCGATGGCCAAGGTCCTCGACGAGAGCTTCGGCATCGTCAAGGGCATGATGACGACGGTCCACGCCTACACCAACGACCAGCGCATCCTGGACTTCCCGCACAAGGACCTGCGCCGCGCCCGCGCCGCCGCGGAGAACATCATTCCGACCTCCACCGGTGCCGCCAAGGCCACCGCACTGGTCCTCCCGCAGCTCAAGGGCAAGCTGGACGGCATCGCCATGCGCGTCCCGGTGCCGACCGGCTCGGTCACCGACCTCGTGATCGAGCTCGACCGCGAGGTCACCAAGGACGAGATCAACTCCGCCTTCCAGAAGGCCGCCGAGGGCCAGCTCAAGGGCATCCTGGAGTACACCGAGGACCCGATCGTCTCCTCGGACATCGTCAACTGGCCCGCCTCCTGCACCTTCGACTCGCAGCTGACCATGGTCCAGGGCAAGCAGGTCAAGGTCGTCGGCTGGTACGACAACGAGTGGGGCTACTCCAACCGCCTCGTCGACCTGACCGTCTTCGTCGGCGGCCGGCTCTGAGTTCAGAGCAGGCGACTCGATGTGAGTGACAGGGCTCGCGCAGCGCACAGCGCGCCGCACGGGCCCTGTTACCCCTTTTGCGGCTGAACCGCCGCCGCTCTCGCGGAGGTGGTTGCTCGCCGTGTGGGTTGCTCAATTCATGGTTGCTCTGTTTCTCGTGAAGCGTTGCGCCGCTGCTAGGAGTCCACTCTCATGAAGACGATCGACGACCTCCTCAAGGAGGGCCAGGTCGCGGGCAAGCGGGTCTTCGTCCGCGCCGACCTGAACGTGCCGCTGGACGGCACGATCATCACCGATGACGGCCGGATCCGCGCCGTCCTCCCGACCATCGCCAAGCTCGCCGACGCCGGCGCCAAGGTGATCGTCGCCTCTCACCTGGGCCGCCCCAAGGGCGCCCCTGACCCGCAGTTCTCGCTCGCCCCCGCCGCCTCGCGGCTCGGCGAACTCCTCGGCAAGGACGTCGCTTTCGCCACCGACACGGTCGGCGAGTCCGCCCGTAGCACGGTCGCGGGTCTGTCCGACGGCCAGGTCGCGGTGCTGGAGAACCTTCGCTTCAACCCCGGCGAGACCAGCAAGGACGACGCCGAGCGCGGCGCCTTCGCCGACCAGCTGGCGGCCCTGGCCGACGTGTACGTGGGCGACGGCTTCGGCGCCGTGCACCGCAAGCACGCCTCGGTCTACGACCTCCCGGCCCGCCTCCCGCACGCCGCGGGCGGACTCATCGCGGCCGAGGTCGGCGTCCTGAAGCAGCTCACCGAGGACGTCAAGCGCCCGTACGCCGTCGTCCTCGGCGGCGCCAAGGTCTCCGACAAACTCGGCGTCATCGACCACCTGCTGGAGAAGGCCGACCGCATCCTCATCGGCGGCGGTATGGCGTACACCTTCCTCAAGGCTCAGGGCCACGAGGTCGGCACGTCGCTGCTCCAGGAGGACCAGATCCCGGCCGTGCAGGCGTATCTGCAGCGGGCCGAGGAGCGCGGCGTGGAGTTCGTCCTCCCCGTCGACGTGCTGATCGCCACCGAGTTCCCGGACCTGAAGACCAAGGCGCCGGCGAATCCGTCGGCCGTCGCCGCGGACGCCATCCCGGCCGACCAGGAGGGCCTGGACATCGGCCCGGAGGCCCGCAAGCTGTACGCCTCGAAGCTCGCCGACGCGGCCACCGTCTTCTGGAACGGCCCGATGGGCGTCTTCGAGCACCCCGACTACGCCGAGGGCACCCGCGCAGTCGCCCAGGCCCTGATCGACAGCCCTGCCTTCACCGTCGTCGGCGGCGGCGACTCGGCCGCGGCCGTCCGGATCCTGGGCTTCGACGAGAACGCTTTCGGCCACATTTCGACCGGCGGCGGCGCGAGCCTCGAGTACCTCGAGGGCAAGACGCTTCCCGGCCTCGCAGCACTGGAGGACTGAGCTGCGTGAGCGACGCACGCGCGGCCGCCGGGCCGCAGACATGCACGAAACCCGCACCTCTGCGCCGCGCGGGCGGAGATGGGGGCACCGCCCAGGCGACAGCTCTGGGGGAGAACAATGAAGGAGGGGCATGAGCACCCGTACCCCGCTGATGGCGGGCAACTGGAAGATGAACCTCAACCACCTCGAGGCCATCGCGCACGTCCAGAAGCTCGCCTTCGCGCTGAACGACAAGGACTACGAGTCCGTCGAGGTCGCGGTCCTGCCGCCCTACACCGACCTGCGCTCGGTGCAGACCCTGGTCGACGGCGACAAGCTGAAGATCGTCTATGGCGCCCAGGACCTCTCTGCGCACGACTCCGGCGCGTACACCGGTGAGATCTCGGGCTCGATGCTGGCCAAGCTGAAGTGCACGTACGTCGCGGTCGGGCACTCCGAGCGCCGCCAGTACCACGGCGAGGACGAGGAGGTCGTCAACGCCAAGGTGAAGGCTGCGTACCGTAACGGTCTGACTCCGATCCTGTGCATCGGCGAGGGCCTGGACATCCGCAAGGCGGGCAACCAGGTCTCGCACACCCTCGCCCAGCTCGATGGTGCGCTGAAGGACGTCCCGGCCGAGCAGGCCGAGACGATCGTGATCGCGTACGAGCCGGTGTGGGCCATCGGAACCGGCGAGGTCGCCACGCCCGAGGACGCCCAGGAGGTCTGCGGGGCGATCCGCGGCCGCCTGGCCGAGCTCTACAGCCAGGAGCTGGCCGACAAGGTCCGGATCCAGTACGGCGGCTCGGTGAAGTCCGGGAACGTCGCGGCGATCATGGCGCAGGCCGATGTGGACGGCGCGCTGATCGGCGGGGCCTCGCTGGACGCCGACGAGTTCGTCAAGATCGTCCGGTTCAGCGATCAGTAGCCTGACCGGCGAGTAGGCCGTAAGGCCTCCTCCGTCGTACTCTGTCGGGGGTCGGGTGGTGCGGACCGGATCCGGTCCGTTCGGCCCGGCCCCCGTCGCCCGTGTCCGTACCGTCACTGTCCGAGAGAGTTGGTCCAGCCGTGATTCTAGGGTTCTCCATCGCCCTGATCGTCTTCAGCCTGCTGATGATGCTGCTGGTGCTGATGCACAAGGGGAAGGGCGGCGGTCTCTCCGACATGTTCGGTGGCGGCATGCAGTCCTCCGTCGGCGGCTCCTCGGTCGCCGAGCGCAACCTGGACCGGATCACCGTCGTGGTCGGTCTGCTGTGGTTCGCGTGCATTGTCGCCCTCGGTCTGCTGATGAAGCTGGACAGCTGACCTCTGCCGTCCGACTGACACGCCGTCGCAGGCGCGGCTTATCATGGGGTCGGCGTCCTCGGGGGCGGGTGTAACTCCGGTCACTGGACGCGCGTTGGGCCTTACGTAGACTGGGGCGCCCGGCAGCGGAGCTGCCTATCGATGCTTTGCGGCACCATCACGCAGGGAGTTACGACCGTGGCAAGTGGCAACGCGATCCGTGGAAGTCGGGTCGGAGCGGGGCCGATGGGCGAGGCCGAGCGGGGCGAGTCCGCGCCGCGCCTGCGCATCTCCTTCTGGTGCTCCAACGGGCACGAGACGCAGCCGAGCTTCGCCAGCGACGCGCAGATTCCCGACACGTGGGACTGCCCCCGCTGCGGCTTCCCGGCCGGCAAGGACCGGGACAACCCGCCGGACCCGCCGCGCACCGAGCCGTACAAGACGCACCTCGCGTATGTACGGGAGCGGCGCAGCGACGCGGACGGCGAGGCGATCCTCGCGGAGGCGCTCGCCAAGCTCCGCGGCGAGATCTAGCGATCTCGCTCGCAACAGAACCGATCCACCGGCCCGGTGGGCGCGAGAACTCCCTCCGCCCACCGGGCCGGTGCCGTTGCCCCTGTTTCCGGCCAGTCGTTCCGCGGTGGGCAGCAGCCACCCACTGGCCCGCGGTCGCGCACGAGCCCGAACGGCATGGGGTACCCCCATCGCCCTTGCGGAACGACTGCCCGCACCCGGCTTGAGTTAGGTTGGCCCGTGCAGTGGGGGACCGTACGAGAAGAAGTGGGCTGATGTCCGAGATGAACGCAGGCGAGGGGTACGCGCGAAGCGCTCCTAAGAAGGGTGGTGGCGGGCGACGGGCGGGACGTACCAGGCTCGACCGGATGCCCGAGTGGACCGCGCTCGCCGAGCACCGGGAAAGGCTCGGGGAGGTGTCGCTGCGTCAGCTGTTCGACGCCGATCCGGCTCGTGGCGAGCGCTACTCCCTGCAGGTCGGTGATCTGCACCTGGACTACTCCAAGCACCTGGTCACGGACGAGACGCTGGGGCTGCTGCGCGACCTGGCGGCGGCGACCGGAGTGGCCGGGCTCAGGGACGCCATGTTCCGCGGCGAGAAGATCAACATCACCGAGAACCGCGCCGTGCTGCACACCGCCCTCCGCGCCCCGCGCGACACGGTGATCGAGGTCGACGGCGAGAACGTGGTGCCCAGGGTCCACGCCGTGCTCGACAAGATGACCGGCTTCGCCGACTCCGTCCGCGCCGGTAAATGGGTCGGCTCGACCGGCGTCCGGATCCGGAACGTCGTCAACATCGGTATCGGCGGCTCGGACCTCGGCCCCGCGATGGCCTACGAAGCGCTGCGCCCCTACACCGACCGCTCGCTGACCTTCCGGTTCGTCTCCAATGTCGACGGCGCGGACCTGCACGAGGCGGTACGGGACCTGAACCCGGCCGAGACGCTCTTCATCGTCGCGTCGAAGACCTTCACCACCATCGAGACGGTCACCAACGCCACGTCCGCCCGCACGTGGCTGCTGGACGGCCTCGGTGCGGACGAGTCGGCGGTGCCTTTCCACTTCGTGGCACTGTCCACGAACGCCGCCGAGGTGAAGAAGTTCGGCATCGACACGGAGAACATGTTCGAGTTCTGGGACTGGGTCGGCGGCCGCTACTCCTTCGACTCGGCCATCGGCCTCTCCCTGATGATCGCCATCGGCCCGGAGCGCTTCCGCGAGCTGCTGGCCGGCTTCCACCTCGTCGACGAGCACTTCCGCACCGCCCCGCCCGAGGCCAACGCCCCGCTGCTGCTGGGCCTGCTGGGCATCTGGTACGGCGGCTTCCACGACGCCCAGTCGCACGCCGTACTGCCGTACAGCCACTACCTGTCGAAGTTCACCGCGTACCTGCAGCAGCTGGACATGGAGTCCAACGGCAAGTCCGTGGACCGAGAGGGCAACCCGGTGCACTGGCAGACGGGACCGGTCGTCTGGGGCACCCCCGGCACCAACGGCCAGCACGCGTACTACCAGCTGCTCCACCAGGGCACGAAGATGATCCCCGCCGACCTCATCGGCTTCGCCCGGCCGGTCGAGGAGCTGAGCCCCGAACTCGCCGCGCAGCACGACCTGTTGATGGCCAACCTGTTCGCGCAGGGGCAGGCGCTCGCCTTCGGCAAGACCGCGGAGGAGGTCCGGGCCCAGGGCGTCGCGGAGGAGCAGGTCCCGCACCGCACCTTCCGCGGGAACCACCCCACGACGACCATCCTGGCGAGCGAACTCAGCCCGTCCGTACTGGGCCAGCTCATCGCGCTGTACGAGCAGAAGGTCTTCGTGCAGGGCGCGGTCTGGAACATCGACTCCTTCGACCAGTGGGGCGTCGAGCTCGGCAAGGTCCTCGCCAAGCGGATCGAACCGGTGCTCACGCAGGGCACGGGCGCAGAGGACCTGGACGGCTCGACGGCCGCTCTGGTCGCCAAGTACCGCGGGCTGCGCGGCCGCTGAGCCGCCCTTCGAACTCCTCAGAGAGGCGGCCCCCGCACACGCGCTGTGCGGGGGCCGCCTCTATGAGAAGTTCAGGGCGAAGCCGGTGGGTACAGGCCGCGGGGGAGCTGGGCGGCCGCGGCCGCGTCCAGCAGCCACAGCGTGCGCCCGCGCCCGTACGCCCCGGCCGCGGGGGCCTGTATCTCGCCCGTCCCGGACAGCGCGATCGCGGCTGCCTTCGCCTTGTCCTCGCCCGCGGCGAGCAGCCACACCTCGCGCGCGGCCCGGATCGCCGGGAGCGTGAGCGAGATCCGGGTGGACGGCGGCTTGGGCGCGCCGCGTACGCCGACGACCGTGCGCTCGGTCTCCCGTACGCCCGGCAGCTCCGGGAAGAGCGAGGCCACGTGGGTGTCGGGGCCGACGCCCAGCAGGAGCACGTCGAAGGACGGGACCGAGGCGTGGTTCTCGGGCCGTGCGGCGGCCGCGAGCTCGGACGCGTACGCCTCCGCCGCGGCCTCCACGTCCGTGCCGTACGGCCCGTCCGAGGCCGCCATCGGGTGCACCCGCTTCGGGTCGAGCGGAACGGCGTCCAGCAGCGCCTTCCGGGCCTGCGTGACGTTGCGCTCGGGATCGCCCTCCGGCAGGAACCGCTCGTCACCCCACCACAGGTCCAGCCGGGACCAGTCCACCGCGTCCCGGGCCGGGGACTCGGCGAGCGCGGCGAGCAGGCCGTTGCCGTTGCGGCCGCCGGTGAGGACCACGGAGGCCGAGCCGCGGGCCGCCTGGGCGTCCACGATCTTCGTGATCAGGCGGGCCGCCGCGGCCTTCGCCATCAGATCCTTGTCGCGGTGGACGACGACCTGCGGAGCGCTCACGTGGCCGTCGCCTCCCTGGCCGCGGGCTTGCCGGCCTGCTCCGCCGCAGACGCCTGGCCCGCTTCGCCCGACGGAGCGGCCGCGGTGGCCGAGGAAGCCGACCCGCCCGGCGCCATCCCCACGCCCGCTTCGATGACCCTCTTGCCGTGCGCGGTCACGCCGAACTTGATCGTCGACGCGTACATCTCGTCCGGGTCGAGCCGCCGCAGCTCCTCCGCGATCAGCTCGGAGGTCTCGCGGCGGGGCAGTGCCACGTGCCGGTCCGGCTGTCCGGGCATCGCCAGCTCCGCCAGCCGCCCGTTCGTCCGGTCCAGGCAGATCGAACCGTCGACGGTCTCCAGACGTACGGCCGTGAGGCCTGGCCCCTCGGAGACCGTGCGCTCGACCGGCACCGCGAGCCTTTCGGCGAGCCACAGCGCCAGCAGCTCACTGCTCGGGTTGTACGCCTCGGCCTCGACGACCACGGAGGTGATCTTCGAGTGCCGCTGGTCCAGGGCGGCCGCGAGCACGCTCCGCCACGGGGTGATCCGGGTCCAGGCCAGGTCGGTGTCGCCCGGCGCGTACGTCCTGGCCCGCTGACCCAGCGCGGCGACCGGGTCCTCGGTGGCCGCCGCGTCGGTGATACGGCGCGCGGCCAACTGCCCGAGGAGGTCCGCAGCCGGATTTTCGGGGGCTTCCTCGGGCCACCACACGACCACCGGGGCGTCCGGGAGCAGCAGCGGCAGGACGACCGAGTGGGCGTGGTTGGCGAGCTCGCCGTGCAGCCGCAGCAGCACCGTCTCCCCGGTGCCGGTCTCGCCGCCGACCCGCACCTCTGCGTCCAGCCGGGCCATCTTGCGGTCGCGGGGCGAGCGGCCCGGCCGCTTGATGACCACGAGGATGCGGGAGGGGTGCTCCTTGGACGCCTCGCTCGCAGCCTTGAGGGCGTCGTAGTGGTTTCCCTCGTCGGTGACGATGACGAGGGTCAGCACCATGCCGACGGCCGGGGATCCGGTCGCCCGGCGCGCCTTGACCAGGGCGGCGTTGATCTGGCCGGACGTGGTCTCCGTGAGATCGATGTTCATGGCCGGCGCCAGCACCTTCCGTCTCGTGCGAGCATCTCGTCCGCCGCCTTCGGTCCCCACGTCCCGGCGGTGTACTGCTCGGGCGTGCCGTGCTTGTCCCAGTACGCCTCGACCGGGTCGAGGATCCGCCAGGACTCCTCGACCTCCTGGTGGCGGGGGAAGAGGTTCGCGTCGCCCAGCAGCACGTCGAGCAGCAGCCGCTCGTACGCCTCGGGGCTGGACTCGGTGAAGGACTCGCCGTACGCGAAGTCCATCGTCACGTCCCGGATCTCCATGGAGGTGCCGGGTACCTTGGAGCCGAACCGGATGGTGACGCCCTCGTCCGGCTGCACCCTGATGACCAGGGCGTTCTGCCCCAGCTCCTGGGTGTCGGTGGTGTCGAAGGGGGAGTGCGGGGCGCGCTGGAAGACCACCGCGATCTCGGTCACCCGGCGGCCGAGCCGCTTGCCGGTGCGCAGGTAGAAGGGAACGCCCGCCCACCGGCGGTTGTCGATCTCCAGCTTGATCGCGGCGTAGGTGTCGGTGCGCGAGCCCGGGTCGATGCCCTCCTCCTCGAGATAGCCGAGCACCTCCTCGCCGCCCTGCCAGCCGTGCGCGTACTGGCCGCGTACGGTGTGCTTGCCCAGCTCCCTGGGCAGCTTGACCGCCTTCAGGACCTTCAGCTTCTCGGTGACGAGAGCCTTGGCGTCGAAGGAGGAGGGCTCCTCCATGGCGGTCAGCGCCAGCAGCTGGAGCAGGTGGTTCTGGATCACGTCACGGGCGGCGCCGATGCCGTCGTAGTAGCCGGCGCGGCCGCCGATGCCGATGTCCTCGGCCATCGTGATCTGTACGTGGTCCACGTACGACCGGTTCCACAGCGGCTCGAACATCGTGTTGGCGAAGCGCAGCGCCAGGATGTTCTGGACCGTCTCCTTGCCCAGGTAGTGGTCGATCCGGAAGACGTCGGACGGCCGGAAGACCTCGTGGACGACCTGGTTGAGCTCCTGGGCGCTGGCCAGGTCGTGGCCGAAGGGCTTCTCGATGACGGCGCGCCGCCAGGAGTCGCCTGTGCCCTCCGAGAGGCCGTGCCCCTTCAGCTGCTGCACGACGGTGGGGAAGAACTTCGGCGGGACCGACAGGTAGAAGGCGAAGTTGCCGCCCGTCCCCCGCGCCTTGTCCAGCTCGTCGATCGTCGCCTTCAGCTTCTCGAAGGCCTCGTCGTCGGAGAACTGGCCGGGTACGAAGCGGAAGCCCTCGGCCAGCTGCTGCCAGACCTCCTCGCGGAACGGGGTCCGCGCGTGCTCCTTGACCGCGTCGTGCACGACCTGCGCGAAGTCCTCGTGGTCCCATTCCCGGCGGGCGAAGCCGACCAGGGAGAAGCCCGGCGGCAGCAACCCGCGATTGGCCAGGTCGTAGACCGCAGGCATCAGCTTCTTACGGGACAGATCGCCCGTGACGCCGAAGATGACCAGGCCGGACGGCCCCGCGATACGCGGGAGCCGCCGGTCCTTTGCGTCACGCAGCGGGTTGCTGCTGGTCAATTCACGCCTCCGGAGGAGCGAGGCGCTTGAGCTCCGCCTCGGTGGACTTCAGCAGGTCGTTCCAGGAGACCTCGAACTTGTCGACGCCCTCGTCCTCGAGAAGCTGGACGACCTCGTCGTAGTCGATGCCCAGATTCGCGAGCGCGTCGAGATCGGCCCTGGCCTGCTCGTAGGTGCCGCGCACGGTGTCACCGGTGATCCGGCCGTGGTCCGCGACCGCCTGGAGGGTGGCCTCCGGCATGGTGTTGACGGTGCCCGGGGCGACGAGTTCGTCTACGTACAGCGTGTCCTTGTACGCCTTGTCCTTGACGCCGGTGGAGGCCCACAGCGGCCGCTGCCGGTTGGCGCCGTCCCTATCCAGGGCGGCCCAGCGATCGGACCCGAAGACCTCCTCGTACGCCTCGTAGGCGAGCCGGGCGTTGGCGATGGCGGCCTTGCCGCGCAGCTCCTTGGCCTCCGGGGTGCCCAGGGCGTCGAGCCGCTTGTCGACCTCGGTGTCCACGCGGGACACGAAGAAGGACGCCACCGACTCGATCTTCGACAGGTCCAGGCCCGCGGCCTTGGCCTTCTCCAGGCCGGAGAGGTAGGCGTCCATGACCTCGCGGTAGCGCTCGAGCGAGAAGATCAGCGTGACGTTGACGCTGATGCCCTTGCCGATGGCCTCGGTGATCGCCGGGAGGCCCGCCTTGGTGGCCGGGATCTTGATGAAGGTGTTCGGCCGGTCGACCAGCCAGGCCAGCTGCTTGGCCTCGGCGACCGTGGCGCGGGTGTTGTGCGCCAGGCGCGGGTCGACCTCGATGGAGACCCGGCCGTCGCGCCCGCCGGTCGCGTCGAAGACCGGGCGCAGCACATCGGCGGCGTCCCTGACGTCCGCAGTCGTGATCATGCGGAGAGCCTCCTCGACCGTGACCTTACGGGCGGCGAGGTCGGCGACCTGCTGCTCGTAGCCGTCGCCGCTGGAGATCGCCTTCTGGAAGATCGTCGGGTTCGTGGTCACCCCGACCACGTGCTGCTGGTCGATCAGCTCGGCGAGGTTGCCGGACGTGATGCGCTGGCGCGACAGGTCGTCGAGCCAGATCGCCACGCCTTCGTCGGAGAGCCGCTTGAGTGCGTCTGCCATGGGAAATGCATCTCCTACTCGTCGTATACCTGCGTCAGCGACCGGCGGCGGCCAGAGATTCCCGGGCTGCGGCCTCGACCGCGTCCGCGGTCAGACCGAACTCGCGGAACAGCACCTTGTAGTCGGCGGAGGCGCCGAAGTGCTCCAGCGAGACGACCCGGCCGGCGTCGCCGACGTAGCGGTGCCAGGTCAGGCCGATCCCGGCCTCCACGGCCACCCGCGCCCTCACGGACGGCGGCAGCACGCTGTCGCGGTACCCCGGGTCCTGCTCCTCGAACCACTCGACGCATGGCATCGAGACCACGCGGGTCGGGACGCCGGTGGCCTGGAGCTTCTCGCGCGCCTTGACGGCGAGCTGCACCTCGGAGCCGGTGGCGACGAGGATCACCTCGGGCGAGCCGCCGTCGGCCTCGAGGAACACGTAACCGCCCTTGGCGGCGTCCTCGTTGAGCTCGTACGTCGGCACGTTCTGCCGGGTCAGCGCCAGGCCGTGCGGGGCGGGATCGGCGCTGTGCCGGCGCATGACCTCGCGCCAGGCGATGGCGGTCTCGTTGGCGTCGGCCGGGCGGACCATGTTCAGGCCGGGGATGGCGCGCAGCGCGGCCAGGTGCTCGACCGGCTGGTGGGTCGGGCCGTCCTCGCCCAGGCCGATGGAGTCGTGCGTCCAGACGTACGTGACCGGCAGCTTCATCAGGGCGGCCAGCCGGACGGCCGGGCGCATGTAGTCCGAGAAGACCAGGAACGTGCCGCCGTAGATCCGGGTGTTGCCGTGCAGCGCCACGCCGTTCATGGTCGAGCCCATGGCGTGCTCGCGGATGCCGAAGTGCACGGTGCGGCCGTACGGGTTCGCCTCCGGCAGCGGGTTGTCCGCGGGCAGGAAGGACGACGAGGCGTCGATCGTGGTGTTGTTCGAGCCGGCCAGGTCGGCGGAGCCGCCCCACAGCTCGGGGATCACGCCGCCGAGCGCCTTGAGGACCTCACCGGAGGCCTTGCGGGTGGCGACGTCCTTGCCGGCCTCGAAAACCGGCACCTTCTGCTCCCAGCCGTCGGGCAGTTCGCCCGCCGCGATGCGGTCGAACTCGGCGGCGCGCTGCGGGTTGGCGCCGCGCCACTCCTGGAACTGCTTGTCCCAGGCGGCGCGCGCCTCGCGGCCGCGGTCGAGCGCCTTGCGGGTGTGGGCGATGACCTCGTCCTCGACCTGGAAGTCCCGCTCCGCGTCGAAGCCCAGCACGCGCTTGGTCGCCGCGACCTCCTCCGCGCCGAGCGCCGAGCCGTGGGCGGCCTCGGTGTTCTGCGCGTTGGGAGCCGGCCAGGCGATGATCGTGCGTGCGGCGATGATGGAGGGGCGCTCGGTCTCGGCCTGTGCCGCCCTGAGCGCCGCGTACAGCGCCTGCACGTCGAAGTCGCCCGACGGGTCCTGCTCGATGCGCAGGACGTGCCAGCCGTACGCCTCGTAGCGCTTCAGGACGTCCTCGGAGAGCGCGGTCGCGGTGTCACCCTCGATGGAGATGTGGTTGTCGTCGTAGAGGGCGACGATGCTGCCGAGCTTCTGGTGGCCCGCCAGCGAGCCGGCCTCCGCCGAGATGCCCTCCTCCAGGTCGCCGTCGGAGACGATCGTCCAGATGGTGTGGTCGAAGGGAGAGGCGCCCTGGGGTGCGTCCGGGTCGAACAGGCCGCGCTCGTAGCGGGCGGCCATCGCCATGCCCACCGCGTTGGCGATGCCCTGGCCGAGCGGTCCCGTCGTGGTCTCGACGCCGGTCGTGTGGCCGTACTCCGGGTGGCCCGGGGTCTTGCTGCCCCAGGTGCGGAAGGCCTTCAGATCGTCCAGCTCCAGGCCGTAACCGGCCATGTAGAGCTGGATGTAGAGAGTCAGGCTGGTGTGGCCGGGGGACAGCACGAAGCGGTCGCGGCCCGTCCACTGCGCGTCGGACGGGTCGTGCCGCATCAGCTTCTGGAAGAGCATGTACGCGGCGGGAGCGAGGCTCATGGCCGTGCCCGGGTGGCCGTTACCGACCTTCTGCACGGAATCCATGGCCAGGACGCGTACGGTGTCGACGGACCGCTGGTCCAGTTCGGTCCACTCGAGGTCTGTGGTGGTCGGCTTGGTGCTCACCCTGAGTCAGGGCTCCTCTCCACATGTCGAATGCCGGTGACGTTCTGCACACCGGCGGTGTTGAGCCTACCCTCGGCTCCCGGCCCTGCCCTGCGGGGCAATGAGGAGTACGTCAGCCTGCGCGACGAGCCGTGGACAGCGCGGCGGACAACACGACGGACCCCCGCGGCGGGCGGCGTATCCGCTACGTCTAGAGTGGCGTGGTACGCGCAAGTCTTTACCGGCCTCCCGGTCCGGTGCTTGCTGGTCCGTGCCCGCGGCGCAAGCCGCTGAGGTCGCTTTACAGGGGTGTGCGTGACGGCCGTCGATTCCCGTCCTGCGGGTGGGGGCACCCCCCATGCCGGAAGGGCTGTGGGAGGGGGCACCTCCCATGCCCGAAGGGCTATGGGGGAGCTCGCGGAAGTTCCCGGTCACCGGCCGTTCGGGGCCCGCGCCAAGGCTTTTGTGGCGCTGACGAAGCCGCGGATCATCGAGCTGCTGCTGATCACCACGGTCCCGGTGATGTTCCTCGCCGAACAGGGCGTGCCCAACCTGTGGCTGGTGCTCGCCACCTGCATCGGCGGCTACCTCTCCGCGGGCGGCGCGAACGCGCTCAACATGTACATCGACCGCGACATCGACGCGCTCATGGACCGCACCTCGCAGCGGCCGCTGGTGACCGGGATGGTCTCGCCGCGCGAGAGCCTGGTCTTCGGCCTCGCGCTGGCCGTGATCTCCACGCTGTGGTTCGGCCTTCTGGTCAACTGGCTGTCGGCGGCCCTCTCGCTCGCAGCGCTGCTTTTCTACGTCATCGTCTACACGATGTGGCTCAAGCGCCGTACCGCACAGAACATCGTGTGGGGCGGCATCGCGGGCTGCATGCCGGTCTTCATCGGCTGGTCCGCCGTGACCAACTCCGTCTCCTGGGCCGGGCTGGTCCTCTTCCTCGTCATCTTCTTCTGGACGCCGCCGCACTACTGGCCGCTGTCGATGAAGGTGAAGGAGGACTACGCGCGCGTGGGCGTGCCGATGCTTCCTGTCGTCGCCTCCAACGCCGTGGTCGCCCGGCAGATCGTGCTCTACAGCTGGGTCATGGTGGGCGTCTCGCTCGCGCTCTGGCCGCTGGGGTACGTCGGGTGGTTCTACCCCTTGATCGCGGTCGTGGCGGGCGCCTGGTGGCTCAAGGAGGCGCACGCGCTGCGGGCCCGCGCCAAGGCCGGGATCACGGGCGCGAAGCTCAAGGAGATGCGGCTGTTCCACTGGTCCATCACCTACGTCTCGATCCTGTTCGTGGCCATCGCCGTGGACCCCTTCCTGCGTTAGCTGCGGCGCTGGTTTCGCGCTGAGGCGGCCCTCACCCGGCGGTTTTGAGGGGCGCCCTCTTAAAACGCAGTACCGGCGAGTAGCATTCAGGCATGGCAGAGACTCAGCAGCAGGTCGACGAGACAAAGCGGGACGACGCCCGCGCCGAGCGCAGGGCCGGCAGGCTCGCGAAGCAGATCAAGCACTTCGCCCGGAGCCACGGCGGCAGCGCCGAGGGCCAGCTCGCCTACCTCGGCCAGAGGGGCACCCGCATCGTGCTGGTCGGCGAGGACGGCGCCTGGGGCGACCTCGTGGCCCCCGACCACGCGATAGCGCAGCGCGCCGCGGAGCAGGCCGGCCTCACCCTCCACGAGTCCTTCGACGGCGACCTCGCGGCCAAGGTCCGCACCGGCCCGTACGAGTGGTCCCGCATGGCGGGCATCCAGGTCGGCGGTCCGAGCAACACCTGAGGCGCGACCCGCCCGTTAGACCGTGCGACGGCTGACGACGGAGGGCGGGCGCTGTGATCGAATTGCCACCGCTGGTGGACCAGCACTGCCATGGCGTGTTCCGCACGGAGCTCGGCCTCGGCACGTTCGAGACGCACCTCACCCAGTCCGCCTCGCCCGCCGCACCCGGTACCACCTTCTTCGACACCCAGACCGGCTTCGCCGTCCGCCGCTGGTGCCCGCCGCTGCTCGGCCTCGAACCGCACTGCATGCCCGCCCGCTACCTCGCGCGGCGCCGCGAACTCGGCGTCCTGGAGGCGGGCAGGCGGCTGCTGCGCTCCACCGGCATCGGCACGTACCTGGTGGACACCGGGCTGACCGGGGACCTCACGGAGCCGTCCGAGCTTGCCGCCGCCGGGGACGCCGCGGCCCACGAGATCGTGCGCCTCGAGCTGCTCGCGGAGCAGGTCGCCGACACCTCGGGCACCGCCGACGGCTTCCTGACCAACCTCGCCGAGGCGGTGCACGGCGCCGCCCAGTCGGCCGTCGGCTTCGCTTCGGTCGCCAGCTGCCGGGACGGCCTCGCGCTCGCGCCCGAGCCGCCGGGCCCCGGCGGGGTGCGCCGGTCGGCCGGGCGCTGGCTGTCGGGACGCCGGGTCGGCGACCGCCTCACCGACCCCGTGCTCCTCAGCCACCTGCTCTGGACGGCGGTCGCGACGGGGCTGCCGCTCCAGCTGCACGGCGGGGTCGGCGGCGCCGAGCTGCGTATCGACCGCACGGATCCGATGCTGCTGACCGACTTCGTACGGGCCACCGCCGGGCTCGGTACGGATCTGGTGTTGCTGCACGGCTACCCATACCACCGGCAGGCGGCCTGCCTGGCCGACGTCTTCCCGCATGTGTACGCGGACCTCGGGCCCGCGCTCGCCCGTACGGGGCCACGCGCGCGTACCGTCCTCGCGGAGGCGCTGGAGCTCGCGCCCTTCGGGAAGCTGCTCTTCTCGACCGGCGGGCACGGGCTGCCGGAGCTGCACGTGGTGGGTGCGCGGCTCTTCCACGAGGCGCTGGGCCGGCTGCTGACCGAGTGGGTGGCCGAGGGCGTGTGGTCGCGGGCCGACGCGGGGAGGGTCGCGGGGCTGATCGCGGCGGGCAACGCCCGCCGGGTGTACGGGCTCACGGACCCGGCGGGCCGCTCAGACGGCGGCGGCCGGAACGGCTGAACCCTCCTGGGCGGGGCCGGGCCCCGGCACACCGGGCTCGGAGACCGGCCGCTCGCGCAGCGACAGCAGCACGCGCAGCACGGCGATCCACACCAGGGCCGAGCCCAGCATGTGCAGCCCGACCAGGACCTCGGGCAGCTCGGTGAAGTACTGGACGTAGCCGATGGCGCCCTGCGCCAGCAGGACCAGGACGAGATCGCGAGTGCGGCGGCGCGGGCCGTCGGGGGCGTCCACGGCCTTCAGCACGATCCACAGGCCGAGCGTGAGCGCGACGACGATCCACGCCATGGCGGCGTGGACCTGCGCCACCAGCTTCAGGTCCTCGAACATCCGGGGCACCTGGCTGTTGTCGCCCGGGTGCGGCCCCGACCCGGTGACGACCGTGCCCGCGGCGATCAGCAGCCCGGCGCAGACGGTGAGCCCCCGCGCCAGCCGCCGCACCGACACACCGACCAGCGGGCGCGGCTCGGCGTCGCCCTCGCGGGAGCGCAGCCAGGTCAGCGTGGCCACCGTCAGCAGCACGGTGGCGGCAAGGAAGTGCCCGGCGACGGTGTACGGGTTGAGGTCGGTGAGCACGGTCACGCCGCCGATCACGCCGTTCCCCATCACCACCCAGAACTGCGACCAGGCCAGCCGCGACAGCCCCCGGGTCGGCCGCTTGGCGGCGCGTACCGTGATGATCGCCCAGCCGACGGCCGCGCACAGCACGTACGTGAGCATCCGGTTGCCGAACTCGATCGCGCCGTGGATGCCCATCTCCGAGGTGGCGATCAGGCTGTTGTCCGAGCACTTCGGCCAGGTGTCGCAGCCCAGTCCGGATGCGGTCAGCCGGACGGCGCCGCCGGTGACGACGATGAACACGCTCATCAGCAGCGCGGTGAGGGTGGCGCGTTCCACGGTGCGCTGGGTGGGTGTCCAGCGGGCGGCGATGTACGCGACGGGGTTGCGTACGACTTCGAGCAGATTCGGCACGGGCCTATCGTAGGCGGCGCTTGTGCACGACTTCACAACCACCCCCCGCACGCCGCCGGCACGGCGGACGGGCCGTGAGGGATGCGCTCATTCCCAGAGGGATGCGCTCATTCCCAGCGGAAGAAGCGGGTCGCGGCGCCCAGGCCGAGCACCGCCCACGCCGCGAGAATGCCCAGATCGCCCAAGGGGATGTGGGCTCCGTGCTGGAGCACATCCCGCAGCCCGTCCGACAGCGCCGAGATCGGCAGCAGCTCCAGCACGCCCTGCGCCGCCTCCGGGAACTTGTCCAGTGGCACGATGACCCCGCCGCCGACCAGCAGGAGCAGGAAGACCAGGTTCGCGGCCGCCAGGGTGGCCTCCGCCCTGAGGGTGCCCGCCATCAGCAGGCCGAGCCCCGAGAAGGCGGCCGTGCCGAGGACGAGCAGCAGCAGGACGTACAGCGGATTGCCCCGGGGCGACCAGCCCAGCGCGAAGGCCACCAGCGTCAGCAGCGCGATCTGCAGCACTTCGGTGACCAGCACCGAGCCCGTCTTCGCGGTCATCAGCGCCCACCGCGGCAGCGGCGAGGCGCCGAGGCGCTTGAGGACGCCGTACCGCCGCTCGAAGCCGGTGGCGATGGCCTGCCCGGTGAAGGCCGTGGACATCACGGCGAGCGCCAGGACCCCCGGTGCCAGGAAGTCCACCGCCTCGCCCTCACCCGTATCGACGATGTCGACCGCGCCGAAGAGCGTCAGCAGGAGAGTCGGGATAACGACGGTCAGCAGGAGCTGCTCGCCGTTGCGCAGCAGCATCCGGGTCTCCAGCGCCGTCTGCGCGGCGATCATCCGGGCCAGCGGCGCCCGGCCCGGCTGCGGGGCGAACGTGCCGGCGGCCGTGCCGGTCGCGCCGGTCGTGCCGGTGGCGGTCATGCGCGCAGCTCCTTGCCGGTCAGCTCCAGGAAGACGTCCTCCAGGGTGTGCCGTTCGACCGAGATCCGGTCCGGCATCACGCCGTGCTGTGCGCACCAGGAGGTGACGGTGGCCAGCAGTTGCGGGTCGACCTTGCCGGTGATCCGGTACGTGCCCGGCGTGAGCTCGGCGGCCACGGTGTCGGCGGGCAGCGCCTTGAGGAGCGTGGCGAGATCGAGGGCGGGCCGCCCGGTGAAGCGCAGGGTGTTCTCGGCGCCGCCCCGGCACAACTCCTCGGGGCTGCCCTGTGCCGCGACCCTCCCCCCGTCGATGATCGCGACGTCGTCCGCGAGCTGCTCGGCCTCGTCCATGTAGTGGGTGGTCAGGACGACGGTTACGCCGTCGGAGCGCAGCTCGCGCACCAGGTCCCAGGTGGCGTGCCTGGCCTGCGGGTCGAGTCCGGCGGTCGGCTCGTCGAGGAAGACCAGCTCGGGCCGTCCCACGACAGCCATGGCGAGCGCGAGCCGCTGCTGCTGGCCGCCGGAGAGCCGGCGGTAGGCCGTACGGCCGCAGCCGCCGAGGCCGAGGCGCTCGATGAGCGAACCGACTTCCACCGGGTGGGCGTGCAGTTTGGCGATGTGGCGCAGCATCTCTTCTGCACGGGCGCCGGGATAAACCCCGCCCGATTGGAGCATCACGCCGATGCGCGGGCGCAGGGCGGCGGCGTCGGCGACCGGGTCGAGTCCGAGGACCCGGACTTTCCCCGCGTCGGGCCGCCGGTAGCCCTCGCAGGTCTCGACGGTGGTGGTCTTCCCGGCGCCGTTGGGGCCGAGTATCGCGGTGATCGTGCCTGCCCCGACGGAGAGGTCGAGGCCGCCCACCGCGGTCTTCCGGCCGTACCGCTTGACCAGTCCTTGGACCTGGACGACGGGCTCTTGGCCGGGGGGCCTGGGGGCGCCCCCAGCATGAGCTGGGGGAGGGTCGCCCCCCGGGAGGACACTGCGCATGCCGGGAAGTCTACGAACCGGAGCCGGGCGCGCCGCCGTCAGGGGCGAAAGCCCGGCGGGATCCGGCCAGTGCGCAGCCCGGACCTCGCCGTTTAGGTAACCCTTAGTGACCGAGCCCACCCCCGGCCGAATGGATCTCCGCTTGTCGCAGTCCAGGGAATTACGCAACAATGGCGTTGTGAAATACGCGAGCGAGGCTCAGAGGGCTGCGGCGGTCGAAGCGACCGCCGCGTCAAGCGTGCCTGCGCCCGCAGCGCCGTTCGGCGACGAAGGCCAGCGCAGCACCCGTAACCGGGTGGCCCGGTCGATCCTCGACCACGGGCCCTCCACCGCTGCCGAACTCGCCCTGCGGCTCGAACTGACCCAGGCCGCGGTCCGCCGGCATCTGGACTCGCTGGTCACCGACGGCGTCGTCGAGCCCCGCGAACAGCGGGTCTACGGCTCGCGTGGCCGCGGCCGCCCCGCCAAGGTGTTCGCCCTCACCGACTGCGGGCGGGACGCCTTCGAGCAGGCCTACGACAATCTGGCCGTCGACGCCCTGCGCTGGATCGCGCAGTCCGCAGGCGGAGGTGAGATGGGCGACGCCGCGGTCGCGGCGTTCGCCCGCGCCCGCCTCGCCGCCCAGGCCGAGACCTACCGCGAAGCCGTCGAGAGCGCCGCTCCCGAGGATCGCACCGAGGCGCTGGCCAAGGCATTGACTGCGGACGGGTACGCTGCTACGGCGCGCAGCGCACCGGTCGGCGAGCAGCTCTGCCAGCACCACTGCCCGGTCGCCCATGTGGCCGAGCAGTTCCCGCAGCTGTGCGAGGCGGAGACCGAGGTCTTCTCCCGCCTGCTCGGCACCCATGTGCAGCGGCTGGCCACGATCGCCCACGGCGACGGGGTCTGCACCACCTTCGTCCCGAAGGCGGGCCACGGCCCCCAGCCGCCGGGCAAGCGCACCACCAAGACCACCACAGCATCTGCAAGCACGGCCGGGAGGAACCCCGAATGACTCTCCCCACGGAGACTGCCCACCCTGAGCTCGAGGGCTTGGGCACCTACGAGTACGGCTGGGCCGACTCCGACCTCGCCGGCGCCTCCGCGAAGCGCGGGCTGTCGGAGGAGGTCGTCCGCGACATCTCCGCGAAGAAGTCTGAGCCTGACTGGATGCTGAAGCTGCGTCTGAAGGGCCTGCGTCTCTTCGACAAGAAGCCCATGCCGAACTGGGGCTCCGACCTCTCCGGCATCGACTTCGACAACATCAAGTACTTCGTGCGCTCCACCGAGAAGCAGGCCGCTTCCTGGGAGGAGCTCCCCGAGGACATCAAGAACACGTACGACAAGCTGGGCATCCCGGAGGCCGAGAAGCAGCGCCTCGTCGCCGGTGTCGCCGCGCAGTACGAGTCCGAGGTCGTCTACCACAAGATCCGCGAGGACCTCGAGGAGCAGGGCGTCATCTTCCTGGACACCGACACCGGTCTCCGGGAGCACCCCGAGCTCTTCAAGGAGTACTTCGGCACGGTCATCCCGGCGGGCGACAACAAGTTCGCCTCGCTGAACACCGCCGTGTGGTCGGGCGGCTCCTTCATCTACGTGCCGAAGGGCGTGCACGTCGAGATCCCGCTCCAGGCCTACTTCCGGATCAACACCGAGAACATGGGCCAGTTCGAGCGGACGCTGATCGTCGTCGACGAGGGTGCCTATGTGCACTACGTCGAGGGCTGCACCGCGCCGATCTACAAGTCGGACTCGCTGCACTCCGCGGTCGTCGAGATCATCGTCAAGAAGAACGCCCGCTGCCGTTACACGACCATCCAGAACTGGTCGAACAACGTCTACAACCTGGTCACCAAGCGCGCCGTGGCCTACGAGGGCGCGACCATGGAGTGGGTCGACGGCAACATCGGCTCCAAGGTCACGATGAAGTACCCGGCCGTCTACCTGATGGGCGAGCACGCCAAGGGTGAGACCCTGTCCATCGCCTTCGCGGGCGAGGGCCAGCACCAGGACGCCGGCGCCAAGATGGTCCACATGGCCCCGCACACCTCGTCGAACATCGTCTCCAAGTCGGTGGCGCGAGGCGGCGGCCGCACCTCGTACCGCGGTCTGATCGAGATCGGCGAGGGCGCCGAGGGCTCGAAGTCCAACGTGCTCTGCGACGCGCTGCTGGTCGACACCATGTCCCGCTCGGACACGTACCCATACGTGGACGTCCGCGAGGACGACGTGTCCATGGGCCACGAGGCGACCGTCTCCAAGGTCAGCGACGACCAGATCTTCTACCTGATGAGCCGCGGCCTCTCCGAGGACGAGGCCATGGCGATGATCGTGCGCGGCTTCGTCGAGCCGATCGCGCGCGAGCTGCCCATGGAATACGCGCTGGAGCTCAACCGGCTGATCGAGCTGCAGATGGAGGGCGCGGTCGGCTGACTCCCCCAGCTACCGCTGGGAGGTGCCCCCAACGCCCGTACCACGAGCAGCACTGTTCTCTGACGCAGGCTGCACCTCTTCAGAAAGTGAGCACGACGACAGCCATGGCCGAGCCTCAGAACATTCCGGCGGGTTCCACCACCTCCGGATCCATCGCGGTGGCCGCCGAGTCCACCACCGCCACCCGGATGAGTGCGCCGCCGTCCTACGACGTGGCGGACTTCCCGGTGCCTCACGGCCGCGAGGAGGAGTGGCGCTTCACCCCGCTCGAGCGGCTGAAGGGGCTCCACGACGGCACCGCCGTCGCGGACGGCGGCGGGATCAAGGTCGAGGTCACCGCGCCCGAGGGCGTGACGGTCGAGACCGTGGGCCGCGACGACGCCCGCGTGGGCAAGGCCGGCAAGCCCGTGGACCGGGTCGCCGCGCAGGCGTTCTCCGGCTTCGAGAAGGCCTCGGTCGTCACGGTGCCCAAGGAGGCCGTGCTGGCCGAGCCGGTCCGGATCGCCGTGCACGGCGAGGGCGGCACCGCCTTCGGCCACCAGGTCATCGAGCTGGGCGCGTTCGCCGAGGCCGTCGTCGTCATCGACCACACCGGTGACGCCGTGCTCGCCGCCAACGTCGAGTACCACCTCGGCGACGGCGCCAAGCTGACCGTCGTCTCCGTCCAGGACTGGGACGACACCGCGGTGCACGCCGGGCAGCACACCGCGCTCGTCGGCCGCGACGCCACCTTCAAGTCCGTCGTCGTGACCTTCGGCGGCGACCTCGTACGTCTCCACCCGCGCGTGCAGTACACGGGTCCCGGCGGCGAGGCCGAGCTCTACGGCCTGTACTTCACCGACAACGGCCAGCACCAGGAGCACCGGCTGTTCGTCGACCACCAGGCGCCGAACTGCCGCAGCAACGTCGCGTACAAGGGCGCGCTGCAGGGCCAGGACGCGCATGCGGTGTGGATCGGCGACGTGCTGATCCGGGCCAGCGCCACCGGCACGGACACCTACGAGCTGAACCGCAACCTGGTCCTCACCGACGGCGCCCGCGTCGACTCGGTCCCGAACCTGGAGATCGAGACCGGTGAGATCGTCGGCGCCGGCCACGCCTCGGCGACCGGCCGCTTCGAGGACGAGCAGCTTTTCTACCTGATGTCCCGGGGCATCTCGTCCGAGGAGGCCCGCCGCCTGGTGGTCCGCGGCTTCTTCGCCGAGCTCGTCCAGCAGATCGGCCTGCCGGACCTCCAGGAGCGCCTGCTCACCAAGATCGAGGCCGAGCTGGAGGCGTCCGTCGCATGACAGCCGAAGGCTTCGTCCGTGTCTGCGCGCTGAGCGAGCTCGAGGAGGACATGCCCAAGCGTGTCGAGCTCGAGGGCACGCCGGTGTCGGTCGTCCGCACCGACGATGACGTCTTCGCGATCTACGACATCTGCTCGCACGCGAACGTCTCGCTGTCGGAGGGCGAGGTGGACGACTGCACCATCGAGTGCTGGCTGCACGGGTCGCGCTTCGACCTGCGCACCGGCAAGCCGTCCGGCCTGCCCGCGACGCGTCCTGTCCCCGTATACCCCGTAAAGATCGAAGGGGACGACGTGCTCGTCTCCGTCACCCAGGAGTCCTGAGGCACCCATGGCAACGCTTGAGATCCACGACCTGCACGTCTCCGTCGAAGCCGAAGGCGGCCCCCGCGAGATCCTGCGCGGCGTCGACCTGACCGTGAAGCAGGGCGAGACGCACGCCATCATGGGCCCGAACGGCTCCGGCAAGTCCACCCTCGCGTACTCGCTCGCGGGTCACCCGAAGTACACGGTCACCGGCGGCACCGTCACGCTCGACGGCGAGAACGTCCTGGAGATGTCCGTCGACGAGCGCGCGCGGGCCGGTGTCTTCCTCGCCATGCAGTACCCGGTCGAGGTCCCCGGCGTCTCGGTGAGCAACTTCCTGCGCACCTCCGCGACCGCCATCCGCGGTGAGGCCCCCAAGCTGCGCACCTGGGTGAAGGAGGTCAAGGAGGCCATGGAGCGCCTCAACATCGACCCCTCCTTCGCCGAGCGCAACGTCAACGAGGGCTTCTCCGGCGGTGAGAAGAAGCGCCACGAGATCCTTCAGCTGGAGCTGCTCAGGCCGCGGATCGCGATCCTCGACGAGACCGACTCCGGCCTGGACGTCGACGCGCTGCGGATCGTCTCCGAGGGCGTCAACCGGGTCCGCGAGACCGGGGAGGTCGGCACCCTGCTGATCACCCACTACACGCGCATTCTGCGCTACATCAAGCCCGACCACGTGCATGTCTTCGCGAACGGCCGGATCGCCGAGTCCGGCGGCGCCGAGCTCGCCGACAAGCTGGAGGACGAGGGCTACGAGGCTTACACGAAGGGTGGCGCATCCGAGTGACAGAGCTGCCGGGCCTCCTCGACACCGAGGCGATCCGCAAGGACTTCCCCATCCTGGACCGCCTGGTCCACGACGGGAAGAAGATCGTGTACCTGGACAATGCGGCGACCTCGCAGAAGCCGCGCCAGGTGCTCGACGTGCTCAGCGCGTACTACGAGCGGTACAACGCCAACGTGCACCGTGGTGTGCACGTTCTCGCCGAGGAGGCCACGGCCGCGTACGAGGGTGCCCGCGACACGGTCGCCGGCTTCATCAACGCGCCGAGCCGCGACGAGGTGATCTTCACCAAGAACGCCTCCGAGTCCCTCAACCTCGTGGCGAACATGCTGGGCTGGGCCGACGAGCCCTACCGCGTGGACCGCGAGACCGAGATCGTCATCACGGAGATGGAGCACCACTCCAACATCGTGCCGTGGCAGCTGCTCGCGCAGCGCACGGGCGCGAAGCTGAAGTGGTTCGGCCTCACCGACGACGGCCGCCTCGACCTGTCCAACATCGACGAGATCATCACCGAGAAGACCAAGGTCGTCTCGTTCGTGCTGGTCTCCAACATCCTGGGCACGGTCAACCCGGTCGAGGAAATCGTCCGGCGGGCCCAGGAGGTCGGTGCGCTGGTCGTCGTCGACGCCTCGCAGGCCGCCCCGCACATGCCGCTCGACGTGCAGGCGCTGCAGGCCGACTTCGTGGCCTTCACCGGCCACAAGATGTGCGGCCCGACCGGTATCGGCGTGCTGTGGGGCCGCCAGGAGCTCCTCGAGGACCTGCCGCCCTTCCTCGGCGGCGGCGAGATGATCGAGACCGTCTCGATGCACTCCTCGACGTACGCCCCGGCGCCCCACAAGTTCGAGGCGGGTACGCCCCCGATCGCGCAGGCCGTGGGCCTCGGCGCGGCCGTGGACTATCTCTCCTCGATCGGCATGGAGGCCATACAGGCCCATGAGCACGCCCTCACCGAGTACGCGGTGCAGCGGCTCCTGGAGGTCCCCGAGCTGCGGATCATCGGCCCGACGACGGGCGAGGACCGCGGCGCCGCGATCTCCTTCACGCTCGGCGACATCCACCCGCACGACGTGGGCCAGGTGCTCGACGAGCAGGGCATCGCGGTCCGGGTCGGCCACCACTGCGCGCGGCCGGTCTGCCTGCGGTACGGAATTCCCGCGACCACGCGAGCGTCGTTCTATCTGTACTCCACGCCGGCCGAGGTCGACGCCCTCGTCGACGGCCTCGAGCACGTACGGAACTTCTTCGGGTAGGAGCTGACGCTCGTGAAGCTGGATTCGATGTACCAGGACGTCATCCTGGACCACTACAAGCGCCCGCACGGGCGGGGGCTCCGGGACGGCGACGCCGAGGTGCACCACGTCAACCCGACGTGCGGCGACGAGATCACCCTCCGGGTCCGGTACGACGGCGAGACCATCGCCGACATCTCGTACGAGAGCCAGGGCTGTTCCATCAGCCAGGCCAGCGCCTCCGTGCTCAACGAGCTGCTGGTCGGCAAGGACCTCGCCGAGGCGCAGAAGATCCAGGAAACCTTTCTGGAGCTCATGCAGTCCAAGGGCCGGATCGAGCCGGACGATGCGATGGAGGAGGTGCTGGAGGACGGTGTCGCGTTCGCCGGCGTCTCCAAGTACCCGGCCCGCGTGAAGTGTGCTCTGCTGAGCTGGATGGCATGGAAGGACGCCACCGCCCAGGCTCTGGGCGGTGGCGCTGTGAAGGAGACCGTATGAGCGAGACCACCACCAAGCCCGCCAGCGAGGAAGAGGTCCGCGAGGCCATGATGGACGTCGTCGACCCCGAGCTAGGCATCGACGTCGTCAACCTGGGGCTGGTCTACGGCATCCACATCGACGACGCCAACGTCGCCACCCTGGACATGACGCTGACGTCCGCGGCCTGCCCGCTGACCGACGTCATCGAGGACCAGGCCAGGTCCGCGACCGAGGGCCTCGTCAACGAGCTGCGGATCAACTGGGTCTGGATGCCGCCGTGGGGCCCGGACAAGATCACCGACGACGGCCGCGAACAGCTCCGCGCCCTCGGCTTCAACGTCTGACACCAGGACGCGGCTACGTACGCCGCACTGACCGAGCCATCCCGCCCGTCGCCCGCCACCGCCCTCGAGGGGGCGCCCTGGCGGGCGACGGTGTTGCATTCCAGACACACTGGCGGGCATGGCTCTTTCGCAGTATCAGATCGCTGTCCATGCCCACGACTTGCCGGATCTCAGCCCGGACGACCAGGAGGGCGAGGTCGAGCGGCTGATCGGGCTCGGGGCGCGGCGGGTGGACGGCGGGCAGGACGAGGACGTGACATGGGTGGTGCTCGCCGATCCCGAGGGCAACGAGTTCTGCGTGCTGCGGCCGAAGGTGTCGCTCACCGCCTGATTCCGCCCGCGGCTGTGCTCCAGCTTGCGTACGGGCGTACACAACGTTGTGTACGCTCGTACGCATGATGTGGCTGATGCTGTCCGGCGCGATCCTCGCCGAGGTTCTGGGCACCACCGCGATGAAGTACAGCGACGGGTTCACCAGGCTGTGGCCCTCGCTGGCCACGGCGGCCGGTTATCTCATCGCCTTCGCGCTGCTCGCCCAGACGCTCAAGACGATGTCGGTCGGGACTGCGTACGCCGTCTGGTCCGGTGTCGGTACGGCGGCCATCGCCGCGATCGGCATGATCTTCCTCGGCGAGGCGGCGTCCGCCGCCAAGCTGATCGGCATCGCGCTCGTGATCGTCGGGGTCCTCGTGCTCAACCTCGGAGGGGCGGCGCACTGATGGGCCGCCGGTACGACCCCGACCGCCGGCAGCGGATCATCGACGCCGCGATCCGGGTGGTGGGCGACCGCGGCATCGACGGCCTCAGCCACCGGTCGGTCGCCGCAGAGGCCGACGTCCCCCTCGGCTCCACCACGTACCACTTCGCCACGCTCGACGACCTGCTGGTCGCGGCGCTGCGGAAGGTGTGCCTCGAGCCGCAGACCGTCCTCGATGACTGGCGGCGCCACCTCGGCCGGGAGGGGCCCCTGGCGGACCGGCTCGCCGGCCTCCTCGACGAGGTGATGGCGGGCGACCGCAGCCGCATCCGGGTGGAGTACGAGCTCTACCTCGCGGCCCTGCGCCGCGAGGCGCTGCAGCCGGTCGCCGCGGAGTGGCTCGACTCGGCGGTCGGGATCCTGAGCGGCTACACCGCGGACCCCGCGACCGCGCGCGCCCTCATCGCCCTGATGGACGGCCTGCTGCTGCAACTCCTGCTGACCGGCCGCCCGTTCGACCGAGCCGAGGCCCGCGAGGCGCTGGCCCGCGTCATCGGCTGCCGGACTGCGTGAACCGGATGTGCTCCTGCGGGCAACAGAGGGCGACAGACTCAGCCGGACGGCAGATACGGAGACCCTGTGACCGGACCACCACCGGCCGATGACGACGCCGATATCGTCGCGCAGTCCCTGGAGCGGCCCGAGCTCTTCGCGCGCCTCTACGACCGGTATGCGCCCGATATCCACCGCTACGCGGCCCGCCGCCTCGGGGACGGTGCCGCCGACGACATCACGGCCGAGACCTTTCTCGTGGCCTTCCGGTCCCGGGCCCGCTATGACACGGCGCGCGTCAACGCCCGGCCCTGGCTGTACGGCATAGCCGCCAACCTCATCGGCAAGCAGCGCCGTACCGAGGTCCGGGCCCTGCGCGCCCTGGCTCGCACCGATGTCGACCCGGTCGCCGAATCCTGGGTCGACAGCGCCGACAGCCGGGTCGCGGCCCAGGCCGCGCAGGCGCCCCTCGCGGGCGCACTCGCCGGGCTTTCCGTCGGCGACCGGCACGTCCTGCTGCTCGTGGCCTGGGCGGACCTCAGCTACCCGGAGGTTGCCGACGCGCTCGGCATCCCTGTCGGCACGGTCCGCTCCCGCCTCAACCGTGCACGCCGCAAGGTGCGCGCGGCGCTCGGCGGAGACCCCACCCTCGTCATCGACGCCAGGGAGGCGGCAAGCCATGGATGAGATGACCACGGTGTGCGAGCTGCGCGCCGGCGTCCCGAACCCCGACCGTGTCCGGCTCGAGACCGGCCGCCGACGGCTGCTGGACGCGGCGGTGAAGGGGAGGCGTGCGCGCAGGTTGCGGACCGACTGGCGGCTCGCAGTGGCCGGAGTGGCCGCGGCGATCACTGCGGTGGCCGTGTCGGCCACCAACCTCGGGAACGACCCGGTGGGGGAGGCCGCGAAACCGTACACGCGGTTGTACCAGACCGGCAGCGCGTCCAAGGTTCTGGAGCAGGCCGCGGGCACCGTCGAGTGGATGCCGGCGCCCGAGCCCGAGGACGACCAGTGGATCTACGTCAAGTCGGTCCACGCCTTTGCGGCGAACACCGACCCACGGCCGAAGGAGAGCGAGTACTGGGTGCGCTTCGGCACCCCGGACCTCGACGAGGGGGACGAAGACGACGACCACTCTCTTCGGGAGGAGTTCCGCTTCATGTCGGAGCTCCCCGACGACCCGGAGCAGGTGCTGAAGAAGGTCCGCGGGTTCTACCCGACCAGCAAGGAGAGTCCCGAGTCCCGGGCCCAGCATGAATTCCGGGCGCTCGGTCTGCTGATCAACTCGTACCCGGTGCCGCCCGAGGGGCTGGCGAAGGTCTACCGGGCGCTCGCAGCGGTCAAGGGAGTCGCCGTCGTGGACCACCTGGTCGAGGATGTGACGGGCCGAGAAGCCATCGCCCTGTACCTCAAGGGCAAGGGCGACACCGGCCTCCGGAACGAGATCCTGATCGACCCAGTGAGCTTCGCCTACCTCGGATCGCGGTACGTGGCGGCCGCCGACCAGAAGGGAGACGGTTCCTCCGGCACGGAGTGGAAGACCGGCGACGTCATCAGCAGTACGGCCATTAAGGAGGCCGCACTCGTCGGCGAGCGGGGGAAGCGGCCCTGAGCAGCGCTGAAGGGAGTGGCCCGCCACGAGGGAGCGGGCCACTCCCGGCGCCCCCCGGGCGCGTACTTCCGTCTGGTCGATGAGACCGGTTCGCCTCGGCGGCCCGCCTCCGGTTAGCGTTCGACCATGACCGATGCTGCTACCGCTACCCGTACCACCGGCGCCGTCGCCGCCGGGCTTGCCACCGTCGCCGCCGACGGCACCGTACTCGACACCTGGTTCCCGGCCCCCGAGCTCGCCCCCGAGCCCGGCCCGGCGGGGACCGAGCGGCTGACGCCCGAGCGGGCCGCCGAGCTGCTCGGTGCGGCCGCGCCCAAGGCGCTGGGCGAGGACGCCCGGCGCGGTGTCGAGGTCGTCGCCGTACGGACGGTCATCGCCTCCCTGGACGACAAGCCGCTCGACGCGCACGACGCCTACCTCCGGCTGCACCTGCTCAGCCACCGCCTGGTCAAGCCGCACGGCCAGAGCCTCGACGGCATCTTCGGGCTGCTGGCCAACGTCGCCTGGACGAACCTCGGTCCGGTGCCCGTGGACCGGATCGAGCAGACCCGGCTTGCGGCCCGCGCCGAGGGGCTGGGCCTCAATGTGACCAGCGTCGACAAGTTCCCGCGGATGACCGACTACGTCGTCCCGTCCGGCGTACGGATCGGCGACGCCGACCGTGTCCGGCTCGGCGCGCACCTCGCGTCCGGGACCACCGTCATGCACGAGGGCTTCGTCAACTTCAACGCCGGGACGCTGGGCACCTCCATGGTCGAGGGCCGGATCAGCGCGGGCGTCGTCATCGGCGACGGCTCCGACATCGGCGGCGGCGCATCCACCATGGGCACTCTCTCCGGCGGCGGGCAGCAGATCATCTCGATCGGCGAGCGCTGTCTGCTCGGCGCGGAGTCCGGCATCGGGATCGCGCTCGGCGACGAGTGCACCGTCGAGGCGGGCCTGTACGTGACCGCGGGCACTCGTGTCACCCTGCCCGACGGCCAGGTCGTCAAGGCGCTGGAGCTGTCGGGCGCCAGCAACATCCTCTTCCGCCGGAACTCGACCACCGGCACGGTCGAGGCCCGCCCGAACAAGGCGACCTGGGGCGGCCTCAACGAGATTCTGCACAGCCACAACTGAGCTCCGCTGAAGCTCCGTGCGCCCGCGCGAGGCGCATTCTCGACGGCGGCCCGACGATCACGGCCGGATCCGCAGCACCTGCGGGTCGTGGTCGCTCGCCTGGTCGGCGAACTCCGCGTTGATGTGGACGATGTCGTAGTCCGCGCGGCGGATGGCCGGGCTGGTGAGGACGTGGTCCAGGACCTGGGAGTTGCCGTTGAAGACGTAGCCGTAGCGCTCGTTCCGCGGCAGGCGGGTGACCAGGTCGGTCAGGGCGCCGTCCGAGGTGAGGGTCTTCAGGGCGGGGGAGAAGTCGAAGTCGTTGATGTCGCCCGCGACGACGACCCCGGCCTTCGGGTCGAGGGCGAGCAGCGACTTCACCCAGCTGTTCACGGCGGTCGCCTGGGCGATGCGCTGGGTCTCGGACGTACGGGCCGGGGGCTGGAACCGGCTGTCCAGGCCCTGGTCGCCGCCCTTGCTGTTGAAGTGGTTGGCGACGACGAAGACCGGCTCGCCGCGGAAGGTGAACCGGGCGGCGAGCGGCTTGCGGCTGTTCTGCCAGGCCTGGTTCGCGGGGTCGATACGGCCGGGGTTGGCGGAGAGCGTGACCTCGCCGTCCTCCCCGCGGACCGGCGTCACGGGTGTCGTGGCGTCGCCGCCCGCCACATCCGTGAAGGAGACCCGCTCCGGGTTGAAGAGGAAGGCGACCCGGATGTTGCCGCCGGGCTGGCCGCCATCCTGGTCGTCGGCCGGGTCGATCTGGCGCCAGGAGTACGAGGGGCCCCCGGCGGCCGCGATCGCCGCGGTCAGCTTCTTCAGGGTGTCGCCCGCGGAGACGACCTTGTCGTTGGTGGGGCCGTTGTCGTCCTGGACCTCCTCCAGGGCGATGACGTCGGGCGAGGCGAGGTTTGCGACGACGGCCTCGGCGAGGCGCTCGAACTTGGCCGTGGAGTCCTTCGGGGAGAGGTTCTCCACGTTGTAGGTGGCGACGGAGAGTTCGGACTCGGCCTGCTTCCTGGTCTTCTCCCGCTCCAGGCCGTTGTCGTGTCGCTCGCCGAGCGCGGTGGCCTGCAGCTCGTAGCCGCCGAACTGGTCGTAGTCCAGGGGGCCAGCCGTGATGCCGTCGAGCTCGTCGCCGACATCCGCCTTCGGGAACGGCCGCTCGGCGAAGGGGATGAGGGAGGCGACCTTGACCCTGCCGCCGTTCTGGTCGCGGTAGGAGGCGTAGAGCGTGCCGCCGCGCTCGGTACGGTTCCGGTGCGGCTCCGCCGTCACCCACAGTTCGTTGAACTCGCTGCTCGCGCCGACCACCCGGGCATCCGAGACCTGGGTGCGCATGCCCTCCAGGGACTCGTACCGGTCGAGGGCATACGAGCGCGGGCGCAGCGGCAGGGCCTCGATGCTGCCGCCGTCCGCGTCCTGGGCGGTCGGGGCGTCCTGAGCGGTCGGGGCGTAACGATCCGGCACGGTCGAGGAGTTGAGCCGGAACGCCGCGGGCAGCGGATTGCCCGAGGAGACGATGGTCCACTCGGGCTGGATGATCTCGGTGACCGACTGGAGACCCGCGGAGGCCCCGCCTGGGTAGTACTCGGCAGCCCTGCCGGACACCAGCACGGAGTCGCCGACCGTGACGGCCGGGGTCTTCGACCCGGTGAAGACGAAGATGCCCTCGCTCGTCGCCTGGTCGCGGTCCGGCTTCGCGTCCTGCACCCAGAAGCCGCGCGAGGAGCCGAAGGCGCGTATCGCGGTGACCGTGCCGGGGACGTCCGCGACCTTCTTCCCGGCGAGCGGGGAGATCCGGGTGCCGCCCTGGATGTCGTGGATACGCACCTCGGCGGCGGTCGCCGACCCGGGCGCGGCGAGCAGTCCGGCCGCCAGGGCGGCGGCGACGACGGCGCCCACGGTGACGGGGCTGCGGAGGGGACGGGCGGGTATCCAGGGCATCGAGGTCTCCGGAAGGGGGTGAGGGACGGAGGCGTACGGGGGCATAGAGGGGCGCGCGGAGGCGTACGTCGGCGCACGGCCGATGCTGAGTGTCGACTGCTGCTCTACGCGCGTCAATCTCCTGTGTGTGCAAGGGAGTTGTCAAGGGATGGCCGATGTACGGCTTCTGACAGGGACATGAACCGGGTGTTGGGGTCATATCCGTCTAGGCTTGGGCAGCGCACGGCCCCGCGGCTGAAGCCCCCGTCCCGAGGAGAACCCGCTGATGTCCGGAGAACGCCCCACCATGCCCCCGGTGCGTCTGCCCCCGGAGGCCGAGCTGGCACGGGACGCGCTCGCCGCGCCCCTCTTCGCCCGTGCCGTACGGCTCGCCCGCTGGGCCGGACCCCGCACCCGCGTCGGGGCCGGCGGCGAGCTGCTCGAGGAGGGAGTCCGCGAGGCGGTCGTCCACCTCGGGCTCGAAGGCGACGAGTACGCTGCGGCGGACGCGAGCGAGGCCTGGCAGCTCGCCGTCGACACCGGGCTCGTCGAGATCACCGAGGACGAGACCGCGGACGAGGCGGACGACGCCGCGATCGGCACCGCCACGGCCGGGGAGGACGCGGCGCTCATCACCGCCGGCAGCCCCCAGGACGTACTCGGGATCTGGCTGAGCGGGCTCGAGACCGTGCTCGGGGACGCCGTGGCGCCCGACCTCGCCGACCTTCTCGAGAGCATCGGCGAGGCGGCGGGGGAGGGCGGGGCCCCCGACCTCGGCGCGCTGGACTGGAACCCTGAGGAAGAGGCCGGGTTCCTGGACGGTGTGCTGCGGAATCTCTATCTGCTGACCGTCCTCGAAGGCGGCTCCGCCGAGTCCGCGGTGCCGCTGCCCGCCCTGGCCGCGTCCGTGATCGTCCCCGACGACATGGACGAGCCCACGGACGACGTCCTCGAGGAGGTCTCCGCGGCGATGATGCGGCTCGACGATCAGTTCCGGCTGCTCGCGACCATGGGCCTCGTCGACTACCAGCCGGTGGACGAATCGCTGATCGAGGAGCTCGACGAGAGCGAGGAGACCGCGGCCGGGGGCGGCGAGGGCGGGGCCCGGAAGGGCGCGCAGGAGGTCGACGAGGCAGAGGTCTCGCGCTACGGCATGGTCCGGCTGACGGAGCTCGGGGTGTACGGCGTACGGGCCCGGCTGCTCGACGACGGGGTCGACGCCCCGGCCGTCGGCGACCTCGCGGACAAGGGCGCCGACGTCCTGCTCGACCGGCTGCCCGGCTACCCGGAGGCCATGGCGCAGGCCGAGGCCGAGCAGTGGCTCGCCCGGCGCGAGCCCGCCGAAGCCGCTCGGGAACTCCTCGCCGCTGCGCGCGGCGACGACGCTCACGCGCCGAGGCGGCGGCTCGCGTGCCAGCAGGCGCTCCTGATGGTCGGCGCGGAGGCCGGGCCCGCCCTGCGGGAGGTGCTCGACGACCCCCGGCTCGGCGGGCTCGCCCGCGTGGGGCTCGCGGAGCGCGGCGCGACGGATGTGCCGCCGCCGTCCCAGGACATGGTCTTCTGGCTGACCATCGACACCATCGCGGCGCAGCTCGGGAGCGCGGAGGACGCGGAGGAGCTGCGGGAGCTGATCCAAGGGGTCGCCGGGCAGCACAGCGGCTTCTTCGAGGCGGCCTGGCGGGTGGACCACCCGGCGACCGCGGACGTCCTGGAGGTGATGGGGCGCCTGCACCCGGACAGGAAGATCGCCAAGGAGGCGCGCAAGGCGGCCTTCAAGGCCCGCTCGAAGCCGAGTTCCGGCGGCTGACGACCGGCTGACGACCCGAGGCTGACGACCCCGAGGCTGACGACCCCGAGTCTGACCACCCCGAGTCTGACCACCCCGAGGGGACGAGCCGCCGGACGGCGGGGGTCGCCATGGCCCCGCCGTCCGGCGCCCCGCGGCCGATCAACCTCGGGTCGGGGGCGATCAACCTGGGGTCGAGGGCGATCAGCTCCGGATCAGCACTCGTATCTCGTGGTGTGCATGAAGGAGGACGCGGCCCCGTCGAAGCCGTAGGTGCCGCGATAGGCCGGTGGGTTCTGGAACTCCCCGACGATCGTGATGGTGTTGGCGCACGAGCCCTGGCCCGCCCGCTTCGCGTCGATCCTGATCTGCTCGCCGAGGAAGCCGCCCGTGATGTTCCACGGAGCGCCGCAGATGCCGGACGTGATCTCGCCCCCAGTGACCACGTGCGGGTAGGAGTTGGGGTTGTACCGCACCTTCAGCGCGAAGGTGACGGCGCCGTTGTGCAGCGTCATCGCGCACTCCGCCGAGACGGCCTCGGGGGAGGCGCCGAGCGGGGTCGCGAAGGCCTCGTCGCGCGTCTTGACCTCGGCGCCCTGCGCGTTCAGATAGCGGTGCTCGACCTGGCTCTTCTTCCGTGCGGTCGTCGTCATGACTCGTCCTCCGGTCTAGGCCAGCTGCTCGGCGATTTCGACGCGCAGCAGCGCGCGGACGTTCTCGATGTGGTTGAGCACGGTCACGACCGCCGAGCCGGCGTACAGCAGACCGACCGCGACGTTGTCGTAACTCGTGACCAGCGAGCCGGAGTCGCCGCCCGCCGACATGTTCGTCGTCAGGATCTGGTCCTTGAACCGCGCCGTGCCGGACGTCCCGTAGTTCACATCGATCGTGGCGTCGACCGAGATGATCCGGCCCAGGCTGATGTTGGTCGTCCGACCGCTCTTCTTCACGAGGTCGCCGACCGCCACATTGGACTTGCGCCGCCACGCGCGCGGTGCGCCGCTGAAGTACTGCTCGCGGGTGGCGTCCTGGAACTCCACGGTGCCGAGCGCCGCGTCCACCACGTTGTTGTGCTGCTCCAGCGGGATCTGCGGCGCGAACTGGATGGTGACGAAGCGGGCCAGTGTGGCGATCCGGTCGGCCGGGTCCGTGCCGCCGTCGAACACCCCGGGCTGCACGATCGCGCTGCCCAGCTGTGCCCGGTTGGAGTCGGCGAGCACATGGTTGTTGCTGAGGATGTAGAAGCGGGACGGCACGCCGATGCCGGGCCCGGGCGGGTCGGTGGTCGCACCCGGCTGGAAGTCGTACACCACGCTGCCGAGCGTGCCCGCGGTGACCCGTACGTGCCCGACCGAGAAGCCGGACGGGGCCGGGCGCAGCCTGCGCCTGAGGAGCTGCGGTTCGTAGCCGCCGAGCTGCGGCAGTTCCTCCAGCAGCGGCGGGGTCAGCTGCTCGGACAGGCTGCCGTCGGCCCGGTACGGCATGTCCCGCTGCTCGAGGCGCGCGGACCGGTGCTGCTGTCGCTGGGCGGTGATCTGGCCGACGGCGACCACATCGGTCGGGGTGCCGTCGTCCATGTGACGCGGAATCACATCCCGTTCGGTCAGAAGCGACTCCGGGACCTTCTGGGTCACGAAGACGAGTACGGCTTCCTCACCGGTCGGCTGCCCGTCGGTCCACTTCACGCCGTGGCCGAAGCCGACGACGTTGGAGACGGGCGCGTGCGGACGCAGGAAGTCGGAGAGTGCCTGCTGACGGGAGGAATCACTGACGTGACCCCCGGTCGGTCCTCGCATCATCTCGGGCTGGCTCATGCCAGAACACCTCTTCCCGGTAGGGGTCCCGCCGGACTCCGCCTGGGCGGCCACGCGCGTTGTGGGGCGCACGGAACCAAGGGGGGCGTTGCGCGGGACCTGTCCTTGAGCTGGAGCGCGGCCGTCGTTGCGGCCGGCCCCCAGTGCGTCGGCGGGCGGCCGGTGATAACGGTGGTCAGCCGTGGGGGGCCCACGTTCTCTTACGGGCGATGCAGGTAGGGCATGTCTATTGCCCCGGCCCGGTGCAGGTCAAGCCGATTGGTGGTAAATCATGCCTTGTTGATTGAATGCCACTGATGACCTTGTTTGCCATGATTCTTTGCGGTCTCGCCCAACGGGGATGGTGTTGTGGAACTGTGAACGGCTTCTCCAATCGGCCCCCTGCTGTCGCGTTGTGTTCAACCGCAGTTCGGCGGGGCGCGGCACCGTTGAAGCAGCACAGATGGGGACCGATCTTGCCATCCAGGAGATGAAGATGCCGCTCACCCGCAGAGACTTCGCGAAGCGCTCCGCGTACACCGGCGCGGGCGTCGCCCTCGTCGGCAGCGTCGGCGTGCTGTCCACCGCAGGGGCCATCGGGTCGGAGGCCGGTGAGGCGGGTGACGGCGACGAGCAGAGCACCGAGCGGCACGGTGGCCACGAGTTCGGCTACGGCCCGCTGGAGCCGGACCCGGACGGCATCCTCGCGCTGCCGGCCGGCTTCTCGTACCGGATCATCACCCACAGCGGGGTCACCAAGCTGGAGTCGGGCGAGTTCACCCCCTCCAACCACGACGGCACGGCCGCCTTCGAGGGCCCGCGCGATGTGACCCTGCTGGTCAACAACCACGAGCTCAAAGGCCCGCGGTCGAAGTGGAAGTACCCGGTCCCGCTCGCCGAGGGCCTGGTCTACGACCCGGCAGCCTCCGGCGGCTGCACGGTCGTCGAGGTTCACCGGCAGGGCGGGCAGGTCGCCGAGTGGGTCGGCATCGCCGGTACGTCCACCAACTGCGCAGGCGGGCGCACCCCCTGGGGTACCTGGCTGACCTGCGAGGAGAACTCCGACCGGGCCGGCGAGAACGGCATGACCAAGGACCACGGCTACGTCTTCGAGGTCGACCCCTACGACCGCCGGGCCAACCGGAACCCGCAGCCGATCAAGGCGCTCGGCCGCTACGACCACGAGGCCGTGGTCGTCGATCTCAAGCGCGGCCACCTCTACCTCACCGAGGACGACGCCGAGCCCAACGGCCTCTTCTACCGCTGGGTGCCGCCGCACGGCTTCAAGCACGGCCGCGGGCAGCTGCGGAAGCTGGCCGACGACGCCGGCATGCTCCAGGCGCCCAAGTGCTACGACTCGGGCGGCCGGTTCGTCGACGACCTCTCGCGCGCCACGAAGATCGGCACGGTCTACGGCGTGGACTGGGTGGACGTGCCCGACCGGGACGCGCGCGAGGTGGCGGTGCGCGAGCAGTTCGACATCGGCGAGGTGACCCGGGCCCGCAAGCTCGAGGGCATGTGGTGGGCCGACGGCGGCGCCTACATCGTGTCCTCCTATGCCCGCGAGGAGAGCCCGGTCGCCCACGACGGCCAGGTGTGGTTCTACGACCCGCGCCGCCGGACCCTCACCCTCAAAGTGCTGCTCGGCGTCAACCCGGACCCGTCCAAGGACGGCGCCCTTGACGGCCCCGACAACATCACCGTGTCGCCGTACGGCGGGCTGGTCATCGCCGAGGACGGCGAGGGCATCCAGCACCTCTTCGGGGCCACGGACAACGGCCGGACGTACCCGATCGCCCGCAACGACCTCAACATCGGCACCGAGGCGGAGCCGGAGTTCAGCGAATTCACCGGTGTCGTCTTCTCGCAGGACGGGCGGACGCTCTACGCCAACATCCAGGACCCCGGCATCATGCTGGCGATCACCGGTCCGTGGCGGCGTCAGCGGTGACCAGGAAGTAGTCGAGGAGCCTGGTCTCGTACGCCTCGAGGAAGCGGCGAGGCCAGAGGTCCTTCAGCGGCGTCCGGGCGAGCCAGCGGTCGTAGGCCGCCCAGACGTCCTCGCCGATGGACACGGTCCGGACGCCGGTGAAGCCGCTGCAGGACAGGGTCTCGGCGAAGCGTCCCACGACGTGCGGGAGATCGAGGCCGTCGGCGTACGTGGGCAGCAGCCAGGGCAGCGCCTCGGCCGCGCGCCCGTCGCGGGCGAAGAAGGTGGCCAGGGCCAGCCGCCCGCCCGGGCGCAGCACGCGGGCCGCCTCGCGGGCGAACCCCGGCACGTCGGGGAAGTGCTGTGCGGACTCGACCGAGTACAGGCAGTCGGCCGAGCAGTCGGGCAGGGGCATGGCTTCGGCCCCTCCGCGTACATAACGGAGCCGGCCGGGGTGTTCGGTCATGGCGTCGGCATTGGCGATCCGCGCCCGGTCGAGCTGGGCCGGGTGCAGATCGATGCCGCACACCTCGCGGAAGCCGAACTCCCGGAGCGCGAGCGCGCAGCCCAGGCCGATGCCGCAGCCCACTTCGACGGCGTCGAGGCCTTCGGTACGGCCCAACTCCCGCAGGACGACGCGGTAGAGCTGCTGCTCGGAGCGCAGCCGGTCGCCTTCGGTGAGCGGCTGGTCCCTCGGGATGCCCCGCCAGTAGCCGAAGTTGATGAATCCGCCCGTGAACGCGGGCACGCTGCTGAGATCCCAGGACCCGTAGATCGTGTCGACCTGGCCCGGTATGCGCGGCTCCTGCGCCATGAGCGGCCCTCGCTTCGTTGCTGTCACCTCATCAGAGAGCCTGCCCGCCCGGCTTCACCATGCCACGCACGGTGCGCGAATCAACGTATTCGCCCAGAGCCGTCATCTCCCACTCCCCGGAGTACTGGCGGATCAGCTTGCACATCATGACACCCGTGCGCGGCTCGGCTCCGGTCAGGTCGAATCGGACGAGTTCCTGGCCCGAACCGGCGTCCAGCAGGCGGCAGTACGCCTTCGCGACCTCGGTGAACCGCTGTCCGGAGAAGGAGTTGACGGTGAAGACCAGCCCTGTGACGTTCGGCGGCACGTCGCCCAGGTGGACGGTGATGACCTCGTCGTCGCCGCCGCCCTCGCCGGTGAGGTTGTCCCCGGAGTGCTGGATGACGCCGCCCAGAATGACGAGCTTGCCGAAGTAGCAGGCGTCGATCTTCTTGCGGTCGGGGCCGTACGCGATGACGGATGCGTCGAGGTCGATGTCCTTGCCGCGGTAGGCGGGCTCCCAGCCCAGGCCCATCTTCACGGACGTGAGGAAGGGGCGGCCGCCCTTCACGAGGGAGACGGTCTGGTTCTTCTGGAGGCTGACCCGGCCCTTGTCGAGGCTGATCTTCCCGGCACCGGGGGCGGGGGCGGCCGCGGGCGCGGGTGCGGGTGCGGGTGCGGCCGGGGCGGGGGCGGCCGGAGCAGCCGCGGGCTGCGGGGGAGGAGAGGTGGGCTGCGCGGGTGGCTGCGGGGGAGCGGGCGGGGCCGGGGGTGAGGTGGGTGCGGCCGGTGCGGCAGGTGTGGCGGGGGCCGACGCTGCGGGTGCGGCCGGTGCTGCGGGCGTGGCGGCGGGCTCTTCGACGGTCACGCCGAAGTCGGTCGCGATCCCGGCGAGCCCGTTGGCGTACCCCTGCCCGACGGCGCGGGCCTTCCACGCTCCGCCGCGCCGGTACACCTCGACGACGACCAGCGCCGTCTCGCTGCCCAGCCGCGGCGGTGTGAAGGTGGCGATCGCGCTGCCGTCGTCCGCGTTGCGGATGGTCGCGGTCGGCTCGATGCCGGAGAAGGTCTGGCCTGCCGCGTCAGGGCTCGCGGTAACCACGATCTTCTCGATGTCCGCGGGCACGGCCGCGGTGTCCACGGTGATCGCGTCTGGTGCCGTGCCGCCACCCGAGCGGTAGCTGACACCAGGGCCCGCCGGCTGGTTGTAGAAGATGAAGTCGTCGTCGGAGCGCACCTTGCCGGAGCCGGAGAGCAGCAGGCCCGACACATCGAGCCGCACGGGTGCGGCGACGTCCACCGTCACACGCGCGACGGGCAGCGGGATGTTCGAACCAGAGGTCATTGCCGTCATGCCTCGGGTAACGAGCGGCCCCGCTTTGCAGTTCCATTACCTCCGGATCAGTGCGGCCAGATGGGCGGGCGGGTGCAGAAGTGGCCGCCCAGGTGGGCCTGGTCCGGATTGGCGGGGTCCAGTTCGCCCTGTTCCGCGATGAGCTTCGCCGCGTACGGCTCGGAGTCGTCCTGCGGCTCGTACCCCAGTGCGCGCGCGCTCGACAGGTCCCACCACAGCCGGGTGTTCGCCGAGCTGCCGTAGACGACCGTGTGGCCCACGTCCTCGGCGGTGAGCGCGGCGTGCAGCAGCCGGGCGCCGTCGTCGGGGCTCATCCAGACCGAGAGCATCCGGACCGAGGTCGGCTCGGGGAAGCAGGAGCCGATGCGGATCGAGACGGTCTCCAGGCCGTGCAGGTCCCAGTAGAGGGAGGCGAGGTCCTCGCCGAAGCACTTGGAGAGGCCGTAGAGGGTGTCGGGGCGGTGCGGGGTGTCGATGGGGATGAGCAGGTCGCCCTCCGCGGGGCGCGGGGTGAAGCCCACCGCGTGGTTGCTGGAGGCGAAGACGATCCGGCGCACGCCCCCCGCGGTGCGCGCGGCCTCGTACAGGTTGTACGTGCCCTGGAGGTTGGAGTGCAGGATCTTGTCGAAGGTGGACTCCAGGGAGATGCCGGCGAGGTGGATGATCGCGTCGACGTCGCGTACGGCCTCGCGCAGCGCGTCCGTGTCGGCCAGGTCGGCGGTGATCGCGCCGGGCTCGCCCTCGACCGGGACGAGGTCGAAGAGGCGCAGCCGGTAGCCGTACGCCGGTAGCCGCTGCCGCATCAGGGTGCCGAGGCCGCCGGCGGCGCCGGTGAGCAGAACGGTGCGGGGAGCGGGCATCGAAGGTCTCTCCTCGGGCGGCTCGGTTTCGTGCCTGGACTCAGCGGACGCAGTCGGCTCGGTGGTTCAGCGGACTCCGCGGACTCGGCGGACTCGGCGGACTCATGTGCGGGCCACCATGGCCCCATCCGTAAACACAATTCATGTGCATGGACAACGTAAGGAGCGCTGCCGATCTTCGTCAAGGGCGCTTCCGGCCCCGGGAAATCCCTTCGGACTGGGGATATTGGGCCTTGACCTGCGGGAGCGGGTTGCCATAGCGTGGCCGTGTTCAGGGATATGGATATCAATCAGAAACATGTACGAGAGTCGTACGCCCTGCATGGCCGCACTCCAGGAGAGCCCGTGACCACAGCCTCACTCGCCGAGCGCCTCGACGGCCTGCTCTTCTTCCCCGTGACCCCCTTCGGACCCGACGGCGGGCTCGACCTCGAGGTCCTCCGCACCCACATCCGTAACGGCATCGACGCGGGTGCCGCAGCCGTCTTCGTCTGCTGCGGCACCGGCGAGTTCCACGCGCTCGACGCCGAGGAGTTCCGGCTCTGCGTCCACACCGCGGTCGAGGAGGCGGGCGGCCGCGTGCCCGTCGTCGCGGGCGCGGGCTACGGGACCGCGCTCGCCGTCACGTACGCGCGCATCGCGGAGGTGGCGGGCGCGGACGGGCTGCTCGCCATGCCGCCGTACCTCGTCGTGCCCGACCAGCGTGGCCTGCTGCGCCATTACGCCGCGCTCGCCGACGCCACCTCCCTCGACCTGATCGTCTATCAGCGTGACAACGCCGTCTTCGAGCCGGAGACGGTCGTCGAACTCGCCCGTATCCCACGGATCATCGGCCTCAAGGACGGCCTCGGCGACCTTGACCTCATGCAGCGCATCATGAGCGCCGTCCGCACCGAGCTGCCCGGCCGGGACTTCCTCTACTTCAACGGCCTGCCCACAGCCGAGCTCACCGGCCTCGCCTACCGCGGCATCGGCGTCCTGCTCTACTCCTCGGCCGTCTTCTGCTTCGCCCCCGAGATCGCCCTCGCCTTCCACAAGGCGCTGAACTCCGGCGACGACGCGACGGTCAACCGCCTGCTGGACGGCTTCTACCGGCCGCTCGTCGAGCTGCGCCAGCAGGGCCGCGGTTACGCGGTCTCGCTCGTGAAGGCGGGGGTCCGGCTGCGCGGCCCCGATGTCGGCGAGGTCAGGCCCCCGCTCAGCGAGCCGAGCCCCGCTCACATCAAGGCGCTGGCCGAACTGATCGAGCGCGGCCTGGCTCTGCTGGCCGCCGACTGGCCGCCGACTGACCTCCTTCTGATTCCACTTGAGCGCAGTCCGGGCAGCATCCGAGCGCCACCCGACCGCCATCCGACTATCCCTGAGCGAGCGTGACCTCCACCGACTGGGCCACCACTGACCGACCTCCGCTGACCCGCCTCCGAGAGCTCGGGAGCCGATGTGCGAGCCTCCGCCTTCCTCTACCCCTGGGACGTCGTCGGCGACCCGCACGCCGCGCGCCGCATCGCGCGCCTCGGCGTCCGGCAGGTCACCCTCGCCTCCGCCTACCACTCCACCCGCGCCCTGACGCCGCGCCACCCCCGCCACCGGATCGTCACCGCCGAGCACGCGGCCGTGCTCTACCCGCCGGACCGGGCGCGCTGGGCGGGCCGGACGCTGCGCCCGTACGAGCAGAGCTGGGTGCCGGGCCCCGACCCGTACGGCGAGGCCGCAGCAGCCCTCGCGGACGAAGGGCTCGAGGTCCACTCCTGGGTGGTCCTCGCCCACAACTCCCGGCTCGGCGCCGAGCGTCCGGAGACCTCCGTGCGCAACGTCTACGGCGACCGCTACCCCTGGGCGCCCTGCATCGCCCTCCCCGAGGTGCGGGAGTACGCCGTCACGCTCGCCGCGGAGGCCGCCGTACGGCCCGGCACGAGCGGCACGGAGCTGGAGTCCTGCGGCTGGTACGGCCTCGCTCACCTGCACGCCCACGACAAGACCGCCGGGGTGCGGCTGGGCGGCGCAGGCCAGTACCTGATGTCGCTCTGCTTCTGTGCGGTGTGCCGGGAGGGGTACGCGGCGGCAGGCGCGGATCCGGACGAGCTGCGGGCGGCCGTCGTACGGGCGCTGGCGCCGCTGTGGTCGGGGGAACCGGGCCCCGGGCCCGGCGACCGGGCAGGGGAGTGGGCCGAGGTCGAGGAACGTCTCGGGACGGACCTGGCCGCCGCCACGCGCGCGTGGCGCGGGAGGGTGGCCGACGGCTTCCAGAGGGGCGCCGTCGCGGCGGTACGGGAGGCGGCCGGGCCGGAGTTCCGTGTACTGCTGCACGCCGACCCGGCCGTCCACCGCTGCGGCGCCAACGCCGGCACCGACCCGTCGAGCCTTCTGGCCCACGCCGACGGGGCTGTACTCCCCTGCACGGGGCCGCCGGCAGAACGGACTGCCGTACTCGCCCCCTTCGCGGCACAGGCGACCGAACGCACCACCCTCGCCGCGAACTTCACCGTCGTCACCGGGATGGGTGGCAACCCGGCAACGCTGGCGGTCGACGCGGCCCACGCCCGCGTACTCGGCGCGACCGAACTCCGCCTCTACCACGCCGGACTGGCATCCAACGCCGACCTCGACATGGTCGAGTCGATCCTCGCCTGACACGCTCCTGACAGCACCGGGGGCCGACGGCGAGGGGGCCCGCCCCCGCCTGCCCCGCGGCCCGACCCGGCCGGGTCCCGCGGCGTCGGCCCCGACCTGCCCGCTGCCCCGGCCGGGCGAGGTGCTCAGCCGCACGCGGTGACGAGGGGTGCGGCGGGCCGAGGGAGGCTGAAGCCGCTGAGGTGGCGTGATGGGGTTGATGGTCGTTCCGTAACACGTTGACAACCTGAAACGGTCCAACTGCGGGGACAATCCAGCTACCCCGCCCGCCCGTCCGCCGAGGAGTGCCATGTCCGGACAGGTCACCGACAAGCCCGCAGCGCCGCCGGCCCCCGCCTCGGGGCCGGTCGACCGCTGGTTCCGGATCAGCGAGCGCGGATCCACCTTCGCGCGCGAGATACGCGGCGGCTTCGCCACGTTCTTCACGATGGCGTACATCCTGGTGCTGAACCCGATCATCCTGGGTGGCGCGACCGACAAGTTCGGTCACCACCTGTCGGGGCCGCAACTGGTCACCGCGACGGCGCTGGTGGCGGCCGTGATGACGGTCGCCATGGGTGTCGGCGGCAACCTTCCGCTGGCCATCGCCGCCGGACTCGGGCTCAACGCCGTCGTCGCCTTCCAGCTCGCCCCGCTGATGAGCTGGCAGGACGCGATGGGGCTGGTGGTCCTGGAAGGTCTCGTCATCTGCCTGCTCGTCGTGACGGGCCTGCGCGAGGCGGTCATGCACTCCATCCCGCAGCCGCTGAAGCAGGCGATCAGTGTCGGCATCGGCCTCTTCATCGCCTTCATCGGCTTTGTCGACGCGGGCTTCGCCACCCGTATCCCGGGTGAGACCGGCGCGGTGCCCGTCCAGCTGGGGGACGGCGGCCGGCTGGCCGGCTGGCCCGTGCTGGTCTTCTGTCTCGGCGTGCTGCTGACCGTCGCGCTCGTGGCCCGCAAGGTGCGCGGCGCGATCCTCCTCGGCATCGTCGCCATGACGGTCGTCGCCATCGTCATCAACGAGATCGCGGCCATCAAGCCGGCCGCCTGGGGCCTCACCGCGCCGACCGTGCCCGACGACATCGTGTCCGCCCCCGACTTCGGGCTGATCGGATCCTTCAGCCTCTTCGGGGCCTTCGAGCAGATCGGCGTGATCACGCTGGTTCTGCTCGTCTTCACGCTCGTGCTCAGCGACTTCTTCGACACGATGGGCACCGTCGTCGGCATCAGCAACGAGGCCGGGCTCCTCGACGACAAGGGCAAGGTGCCGAACCTCGGCCGGGTGCTGCTCATCGACGGCGCGGCGGCCGTCGCGGGTGGTGCGGCCTCCGCGTCCTCCAACACCAGCTACATCGAGTCGGCCGCGGGTGTCGGCGAGGGCGCCCGTACGGGATTCGCCAGCGTCGTCACCGGCGCACTCTTCGCGGGCGCGCTCTTCCTCACGCCGCTCGCCACCGTCGTTCCGGCCCAGGCCGCGGCCCCCGCGCTGGTCGTCGTCGGCTTCCTGCTGATGTCGCAGGTCCGGCACATCGACTGGGAGCGGTACGAGATCGCGATCCCCGCGTTCCTCACGATCGCCGTGATGCCGTTCACGTACTCCATCACCAACGGAATCGGCGCGGGATTCCTCGCCTACTCCGTCATCCAGACGGTACTCGGCAAGGCGCGCCAGGTACACCCGCTGCTGTGGGGGACGTCGGTGCTCTTCGCCGTCTACTTCGCGATCGACCCGGTCGAGCAACTGCTCGGCGTCAAGTGACGGGCTGATCCCCCGGCCGCCGAACTAGGTCAGCGCGGCCTCCATCATCTTCCTGGCGATGGGGGCCGCAAGGCCGTTGCCGCTGACCTCCGAGCGGGCCGCGTCCGAGTCCTCGACGACCACCGCGACCGCCACCTGCTTGCCGTCGTCCGCCTTCGCGTAGGAGACGAACCAGGCATACGGCGTCCGGCTGTTGTCGACGCCGTTCTGCGCCGTGCCGGTCTTGCCGCCGACCTCGGTGCCGCCGATCCGCGCGTTGCTGCCGGTGCCGCGCTCCACGACGGTCACCATCGCGTCCCGCAGCTGTTCTGCGGTGCCGGAGCTCACGACCCGGGACGTCTCGGGGCCGGAGTGGTCCTCCAGGGTGTTCCCGTCGCCGTCCGTCACCCGGTCCACCATGTGCGGCGCGGCCAGCTCGCCGCCGTTCGCGAGGGCCGCGGTCACCATCGCCATCTGCAGCGGGGTCGCGGTCACATCGAACTGCCCGATACCGGAGAGGGCCGTCTGCGCCCTGTCCATGTCCGACGGGTAGACGCTCGTGGCGGCCCGCACGGGTATGTCCATCTTGTCGGTGTTGAAGCCGAACTTCTCCGCCATCGCCTTCACCTTGTCCTGCCCCAGGTCGACGGCCATCTTGGCGAAGACGTTGTTGCAGGAGTACTGGAGTCCGGTGCGGATGCTCGCGTTCTCGCACGGCGCCGAGGGGTTCTCGTTCGTCAGCACCTTGCTGGAGCCCGGAAGGGTGTACGGGTCCGGGCTGCGGGTGGGCTCGGCCACCGACCCGTAGAGCCCGTCCTCCAGCGCTGCGGCCGCGACCACCAGCTTGAAGGCCGAGCCGGGCGGATAGGTCTGCCGCAGCGCGCGATTGAGCATCGGCTTGTCCTCGCCTTCCGTCAGCTCCCGCCACGCCCGCGTGTCCGCCGCCGAGCCGCCGGTGATCCGCCCCGGGTCGTAGCCGGGCGTGTTGACCATGCCGAGGACGGCGCCGGTGGCGGGATCCAGCGCCACGGCCGCGCCCTTCTTGCTGCCCAGTGCCTCGGTACCGGCCTTCTGCACAGCCGGGTCGATGGTGGTGAGGACATCGCCCGGCTCGGTCTCCTTGCCGGTCAGCACATCGGCCGGGTTCTTCAGCCGGGTGTCGGTGCCGTCCAGGACGTCCTGGTAGACGCCCTCGAGCTGCGTCGCGCCGTAGACCTGGGAGCTGTAGCCGGTCACCGGCGCGTACAGCTCTCCGTCGGTGTACGTGCGCGCGTAGGCGAGGTCTCCGCTCTCCGTCCTCCTCGACCCGGTGACCGGCTCTCCGGCCACGATGATGTCCCCGAGCGGCCGCGCGTACTGCGCGATGACCTTCCGCCGGTTGTCGGAGCTGTCCGCGAGCGCCCGGGCCTGGACAGCCTGCACCCACGTGGCCCGCAGGAGCACGGCGAAGGCCAGCAGCAGGCAGAAGGCCGCGGCGCGCCTGATCGTCTTGTTCATCATGGAGAAGACGAACCGGGCAGAGCCGGGCGTTCCCGCATGAGGCTCTTCTCAGGAAGTCTTCATGTTCGGGCGGCCGTTCGGGCGGGTTGTTCGGGCGGCCGTTTGGGCGGGTTGTCCGGATGGGTTGTTCGGGCGGGTTTGGCGTTGCGGCGCCGGAAGCCGCTCATCGGGGCCGTACGAAGCCGGACTCGTAGGCGGCGATCACCGCCTGGGTGCGGTCGCGGACGCCGAGCTTGGCGAGCACCGCCGCCACATGGGTCTTGGCGGTCGCCGGGCCGACCCGCAGTCGCTCGGAGATCTCCGCGTTCGACAGCCCCGAGGCCATCAGCCGCAGCACCGCCTCCTCACGCTCCGTGAGCCGGGCGAGCCAGGGCGGCGCCTGGCGCGGGCCGACGGCGGTCGCGTGCTCGGCGGCCAGGGAGCGGACGGCGGCGGGGAAGAGCAGCGAGTCGCTGCGGGCCACCAGCCGTACGCCCTGGACGAGTTCGTCGGCGGTCGAGCGCTTGAGCAGGAAGCCGCTGGCACCTGCGCGCAGCGCTTCGTAGACGTAGGAGTCGTTCTCGAAGGTCGTCACCACGATGATGCGCGGGGGCTCCGGCATCGACCCGAGCAGCTGCTCAGTGGCGCGGATGCCGTCGATCTCCGGCATCCGTACGTCCATCAGCACGACGTCCGGGCGCAGTTCGCGGATCAGCGGTACGGCTTCGGCGCCGGTCGCCGCCTCGCCGACGACCGTGAGACCGGGCTCGGCCTCCAGGATCGCCCGGAGCGCGGTCCGCACCATCCGCTCGTCGTCGGCGAGCACGATCCGCAGCGTCACCGGGCGGCCCCCACGGGCAGCCGTACGGTGAGGCGCCACACGCCACCGTTTTCCCCGGCCGACGAGCTGCCGTGCAGGAGCGCGGCTCGCTCGGCGATGCCGCGCAGGCCGCGTCCACCGCCACACCCGGCTTCGCCGCGTCCGGTCCCGCCGCGTCCGGTCCCGCCGCGTCCGGTCCCGCCGCGTCCGGTCCCGTCGCGTCCGGTCCCGGCGGACGGCGCATCTCCGCGTTCCCCCTCTGAGCGCCCGGCCTTTGCGCCGCGGTCGGCCTCAGCGCGCCCCGCCTCATCCCGCCGTGCCACCACCGGGTTCTCCATCCTGATCTCCAACTCCCCCTCGTCCAGGGCGATCCACAGCCGCACCGGCACCTGCCCCGCGTGCCGCAGCGCATTGCCGAGCCCCTCCTGAACGATCCGGTACGCCTCGCGGGACACCACGTCGGGCAGCCCGCCCAGGTCCCCGAGCGTGGTCGGCTCGACCGCGGCACCCGCCGCGCGCGTCCGGTCCAGCAGCCCGCCGAGCTCGGCGAGCGTGGGTCCAGGAGCCCGCGCGGCCTCCTCGTCCTCGCCCCCGCGGTCCTCCCCGTCGCGCAGCAGGCCCAATACGGTGTCGAGCTCGCCGACCGTACGCCGCGCGGTCTCCTCGATGGCGGCCAGCGCCTCCCGGGCGAACTCCGGCTCTGCGTCCAGGACTTTGCGCGCCGCGCTCGCCTGGAGGCTCACCGCGCTGAGCGCGTGGCCCACGGAGTCGTGCAGTTCGCGGGCGAGCCGGTTCCGCTGCGCCAGCGTGGCGGCCCGCTCCTCGGCGACGGCGAGCCGGTCGGCGGGCGTGGGGCCGAGCAGCACGGGCGCGCAGCGGGCCAGCAGCGCCCCGGCAGCCGCGGCCACGGCCGCCAGCGCGATCAGTACGGCGACGCCCGCGACCGGCGCGAGCGCCAGGCCCGCGCCGTCGAAGACCTCGGGGACGCCCAGCCGGGGGTCGCGCAGCCCGGCGAAGAGCGGCAGCACCACCAGGACGGCGGAGAACGGCGGTACGGCCAGGGTGGCTCCGCTGATCACTCCGCCGAGCGCGAGATGCAGGGTGTACCAGGCCGCGGTGCGGATCCGTGCCGCGCGTGACTGCGCCGGTCCGCCCGCCAGGCTCTCCGCCGGGACACCGCACAGCGCCCGGATCGCGGCCACCGACAGCGGCCGTACGAGCGGGAAGAAGGCGGTCAGCGCGGCGACCGGCAGCGCCAGGGCGTATGCGGCGAGCTGCAGCGGCAGGGCGGTGAAGACGTTCCGGTCCGGGGCGAGCGGGCCCACGGCAACGCTCGCCAGCAGGAAGTACGGCATCAACAGCGCCCCGCCGAGCACCAGATGGACCCAGCGCAGCCGGGCACGCCGCCCGATCAAGGCGCGGGCCGTCCGGCGCAGAGCGCTCACGGCGTACGGCGCTGCGCGGCCGCGGCGCGTTCGAAGCCGCGCCGTCCTCCGCGCCGTCCTCCGCGCCGGCCCCTGCCTTCGCTGCCGCGCCGTCCTCCGCGTTGGCCCCGCCGTTGGCCTCCGCCCTCGCCTCCGCGTCCGCCCGCGCCCTCGGCGAGGAAGTAGGCGCCGAGGGTGGCGACCAGCATCCCGACGATCACCTGGACAGCGTAGGTCAGGCTCATGGCGTACGGGACCTCCTTCGCCGGGTCGTCCGCGGCCGCCGCGGAGAGCATCAGCCAGCCGCCCCAGCAGGCGAGCGCGCCGGATCCGGTCCAGGCCAGGGCCAGGGGCACGCGCAGCGGTACGGTGCGCCCGAGGCGGAAGGCGAGCACGAGCGTGCCCGCGACCGTGCCGATCGCGAAGAGGACGAAGACCGCTTCCAGGGCGTAGAAGTCGCTCGCCCGCTCCCCGGCCCGGGACTCGCTGAGCCCGGCGGTCGAGCCGCAGGCCCACAGCAGGTGCATGGTCAGGGGCAGCAGGGCGAGCAGCGCGGCGGCGACGGCGGCGGCCTGCTGTGCGGGCCGGGTGGGGCTCGCGGGCAGGTCCCCGAGCCGGCCGCGCCACAGATGGCCCCAGCGGTCCCGCGCGTACAGCACGAACAGGGCGCCCAGCGCGAGTCCTTGGACGATGAAGCCGCCGTAGACGACCCCGAAGACCCACTCGTCGAGGAACGGGTCCTTGGCGCCCGTAGCGGTGGCCGTGCCCGTGTTCACGGATCCGCCAAGTGCTTTGACCAGCAGCTGGAGCGGATATCCGGTCATGATCGGCGCGAGCAGCCCGGTGGCGACCCACACGGGCAGGAGCAGCAGCCAGGCCGGGGTCCGCTGCCCCCACGGCCGGGTGAGCAGCAGTGCGAGCACGATCACGCAGCCGTCCATGAGGACGGTGAGGCCGTTGGCGAGGGCCATGCCGGTCCCGGCGTCGCGCAGCGAGCTGCCCTCGGGGATGCCGAGGTGACTGCCGGAGATCCAGGCGATCTTGAGCGAGAGATACGGGAGGCAGGCGGCGATGGCGGCCGTACGGAGAGCCCGGCGGGCGATGCTTGTGCGTACAGGGTCACCCGGGGAGCCCGGGGAGCCGGGCGCGGCGAGGGAGCCTGGTGAGGCGGGGGAGCCGGACGCGATGGAAGCGAGCGGTGTCTGTGTCATGCCCACCAGCGTTCCGCCGGGCTCCCGGGCCCCGCCTCAGCCCGCACGGCGATCCGCCTCCGCCGAGCGGCGGAGGCGCGCCTCATCCGCGCCCGCGTCAGAGGCGGCGTCAGAGGCGGCGCGTCGCGAGCGTGAGCCGGTCGCGGGCGTCGAACAGCGCGTCCTTGATCGTCTGCTCGTGGGCCGGGGTCAGCCGGGCGACCGGCACCGAGCAGCTGATCGCGTCCCGGGCCGGCGTCCGGTACGGGATCGCGACGCCGAAGCAGCGCAGGCCGATCGTGTTCTCCTCGCGGTCCACCGCGTAGCCCTGCTCGCGGACCACGCGCAGCTCCTCGATGAGCTTCTCGCGGTCGGTGATGGTGTTCTCGGTGAGCGGGCTCAGCGTCTCGGGGAGCAGCTTGCGCACCTGCTCGTCGGAGTAGGTCGCGAGCAGCGCCTTGCCGAGGGACGTGGAATGGGCCGGGAGGCGGCGGCCTACGCGGGTGAAGGGGCGCAGGTAGTGCTGCGACTGCCGGGTGGCGAGGTAGACGACGTTGGTGCCGTCGAGGCGGGCGAGGTGGATGGTCTCTGTGGTGTCGTCCGAGAGCCGGTCCAGGGTCGGGCGGGCGGCGGCCACCACCTCGTCGCCGTCGATGTACGAGGTGCCGACGAGCAGCGCGCGGACGCCGATGCCGTAGCGCGTGCCGGTCGCGTCGGTCTCGATCCAGCCCAGCTCCACCAGGGTGCGCAGCAGCATGTAGAGGCTGGATTTCGGGTAGCCGACGGCCTCCTGGACCGCGGCCAGGCTGTGCATGCCCGGCCGCCCGGCGAAGAACTCGAGCAACTCCACGGTCCGTACCGCCGACTTGACCTGGGCCCCGCCCGACTCCGCAACCGGCATCGCCCTTGACCCCTTCGTTCGACCGGAAATAGGGTCCCGGAAGAGTTCATCATCAGGGACAATGTTCAGCATATCGAACAATGCCCTGTGTGCGGCAAGCAGGAGGAACCGCGGTGGCAGCACCAGCAGCACCAGTCTGGAGTGTCGACCCCCGAACCGGGAAGCAGCGGGAGCAGGTTGCGGTCGAGGCCACTGCGGAGGAGGTCGACCGGGTGGTGCGCGCTGCCCACGCCGCGCGCGGAGCCCTCGCCGACCGGGCCGTGCGCGCAGCGTTCCTGCGGAGTGCCGCAGACCTGCTCGACGAGGCCGGTGACCACGTCATCGAGGCCGCCGACGCGGAGACCGCACTCGGGCCCGGCCGCCTCACAGGGGAGCTGGCCCGTACGACGTACCAGCTGCGCGCGTTCGCGGACGTCGTGGACGAGGGCGCGTTCCTCGACATCGTCATCGACCACTCCCACCCGTCGCCCGCCACCACCCCGCCAACGAGCGCTTCGCGCGCACCTCTTTCCGCGGGACCCGTCCCCCGGCCCGACCTGCGGCGTTACAAGGTGCCGCTCGGCGTCGTCGCCGTCTACTCCGCCAGCAACTTCCCGCTCGCCTTCTCCGTCCCCGGCGGCGACACGGCGAGTGCGCTCGCCGCGGGCTGCCCGGTCGTCGTCAAGGCGCACCCCGACCACCCCGGCACCTCCGAGCTGTGCGCCGCCCTGCTGCGCATGGCCGCGGGGCGGCACGGCCTGCCGGAGGGCGTCGTGGGTCTGGTGCACGGCTTCGAGGCGGGCGTCGAGCTGGTGCGGCACCCGCTGATCGCCGCGGCCGGATTCACCGGTTCGATTCGCGGCGGGCGCGCGCTCTTCGACGCGGCCGCCGCCCGCCCGGTGCCCATCCCCTTCCACGGCGAGCTGGGCAGCCTCAACCCGGTCGTCGTCACGGAGGCCGCGGCGCAGGAGCGGGCGGAGGAGATCGGCACGGGTCTCGCCGGGTCGATGACGCTCGGCGCGGGCCAGTTCTGCACCAAGCCCGGGCTGGTGCTCGCGCCCGCGGGCGCGGCGGGGGACCGGGTGGTCAAGGCCCTGACCAAGGCCGTCAGCGACACGGCGGAGGGCGTGCTGCTCGACGCGCGGATGCGGGACGCGTTCGTGGCGGGCGTACGGGCGCGGACGGCGCTGACGGGTGTCGAGAGCCCGGTCACGCCAGGCGAGACCGGCGAGAATGCCGTGGCCGCGGGCTTCCTCACCGTCCCGGCGGCGCGGCTCGCCGATGGGGGCGAGCACGGGCTGCTGCTGGAGGAGTGCTTCGGGCCTGTGACGGTCGTCGCGCGGTACGAGGACGAGGCCGAGATTACGGCGGTCCTCGGACGGCTGCCGGGCAACCTCACCGCGACCGTTCACCTCGGGGAGGGCGAGGCGGGGGAGGGCGACGGACTGGCGGCGCGGCTGCTGGCCGAACTCACGCCGCTCGCCGGGCGGGTACTGGTCAACGGCTGGCCGACGGGCGTCGCCGTGGCCCCTGCCCAGCACCACGGCGGGCCGTACCCGGCGACGACTTCGACGTCCACGTCGGTCGGCGGCACGGCGATCGAGCGCTGGCTGCGCCCGGTCACCTTCCAGGCCACGCCTGAGGCACTGCTCCCTCCGGAACTCCGCGACACCAACCCGCTGGGCCTCCCGCGCCGTGTAAACGGCCACCAAGCGCCCTGACGCGGCGGCCCGCCAGAATACGGGCCAGCGGGGCACGGCCGCGCCCCGGCGCACGGCCGCGCCTCTGCGGTGCTGCCGGTGCGCCGGGGGCTATGAGGTCGCGGCCTATGCGCCCGGCCAGTGGGTGCGCTTCGCCTTCAGCGGGCCGCGGGGCTTCCACGGCTTCCACTCGTACACCGTCCACCCCGGCCAGGAGGGCAGCACGACGGTCCTGCGCCACACCCTCGCCATGACCGCGCGCGGCCCAGCCCGCCTCACCTGGCCGCTGCTCTACCGCCCCCTCCACGACGCCGTCATCGAGGACAGCCTCGACCGCGCCGAGCGCGCCTGCACGGGCGACGTCGCGAGCTCAGCCCGCTGGAGTCCGTACGTACGGCTGCTGCGCCGGCTGGTCCGGCTCCTCCCGGCTGCCCCGCAGGTCAGACCCCATGCATAAGCATCGCTTGGGGAATTCCGTCAAAGATAAGCGATGGACGGGGAGATCGCCGGGGCCCATAGTGAAGGGCATGGAGAAGAGCCTCGGCGGCGCGGAGTTCGCGCCGCAGACGACGTATCTCAACACCGCCTCCAGCGGGCTCATCCCCGCCCGTTCCGTCACCGCCATGCGCGCCGCCGTCGAGGACGCGGCCGCAGGCAAGCCGCAGGAGGGCTTCGAGGCCGTCGAGGCCTCTCGCGCCACGTACGCCCGCCTCGCCGGGGTGCCGGTCACCCGCGTGGCCGCCGGGGCCTCGGTCGCCGTGTACGCCGGGCTGATCGCGACCTCGCTGCCCTCCGGCGCGGAAGTCCTCGTCGCCGACGGCGACTTCAGCTCCCTCGTCAACCCCTTCGCCGTCCGCCGCGACCTCACCGTGCGCAGCGCGCCGCTCGAGGACCTGGCCGATGCCGTACGCCCGTCCACCGCGCTCGTCGCCGTCAGCGCCGCCCAGTCGGCGGACGGCCGGATCGCGGACCTGGAGGCCGTACGGACCGCGGCCCGCGCCCACGGGGCCCGCACGCTCGTCGACGCCTCCCAGGCGGCGGGCTGGCTGCCGCTCACCGCCGCCGACTTCGACTACACCGTGGCCGTGGCCTTCAAGTGGCTGATGTGCCCGCGGGGCGTCACCTTCCTCACCGTCCCCGAGGACCTCGGCGGGCTCACGCCCGTCTTCGCGGGGTGGGTCGCGGGCGAGGAGCCCTGGGACAGCTGCTACGGACCGGTCGGGCAACTCGCCCAATCCGCCCGCCGCTTCGACGAGAGCCCCAGCCTCTTCTCGTACGTGGCCGCCCGGCACTCCCTCGAGCTCGTCGAGGAGCTCGGGCCGGAGACGATTCACGCCCACGACGCTGCTCTCGCCGACCGGTTCCGCACCGGCCTCGCCGGACTCGGACCGGGGCTCGGGCACGAGCCCGTGCCGGCGCCGGGGTCGCCGATCGTCGCGGTGCCCGGCCTCGGCCACGCCGCAGAGCGTCTCGCCGAGGCCGGGGTGTACGTCTCCGCCCGCGCCGGGAACCTCCGCGCCGCCTTCCACCTCTACAACACCTCGGCCGACGTGGACCGCCTGCTCGACGTGCTGTCCGGCGTCCGCCCCTGAAAGGGCAAGAGCGCCCCTGAACGAACGGAGCGCCCCTGAACGAACGGGAGCCCCGTCCGGCTGACGCACCCACGGCCGGACGGGGCTCCCGCGTTCCACGCGGCGCTGTGGCGCTGTGGCGCTATGGCCTCACTTCGCGGTCACCGCAGTCACCGCAGTCACCGCAGTCACCGCAATCACCACGTCGCGCTCACTTCACCCTCACTTCACGGGCGTGAAGTCGCGCGCTCCGATGAACTCCGGGCGCCGGATCGGCGCCGCGAACGGCTCCACGGCCTCGTTCTCCACGCTGTTGAAGACGATGAAGACGTTGCTGCGCGGGAAGGGCGTGATGTTGTCGCCCGAGCCGTGCATGCAGTTGCAGTCGAACCAGGTCGCGGAGCCCGCCTTGCCCGTGAACAGCTTGATGCCGTGCCGGCTCGCGAAGCCCGTCAGCGCCTCGTCCGACGGCGTGCCCGCGTCCTGCATCTGCAGCGACTTCTTGTAGTTGTCCTTCGGCGTGGCCCCCGCGCAGCCGAGGAACGTCCGGTGCGACCCGGGCATGATCATCAAGCCGCCGTTGGTGTCGTAGTTCTCGGTCAGCGCGATCGAGACGGACACCGTGCGCATCCGGGGCAGGCCGTCCTCGGCGTGCCAGGTCTCGAAGTCCGAGTGCCAGTAGAAGCCCGAGGCGCCGAAGCCCGGCTTGACGTTGATCCGGCTCTGGTGGACGTACACGTCGGAGCCGAGGATCTGGCGGGCCCGGCCGACCACCCTCGGGTCGCGCACGAGCTCCGCGAACACCTCGCTGATCCTGTGCACCTCGAAGACCGACCGCACATCCTGCGACTTCGGCTCGATGATGGAGCGCTCGTCGGCCCGGATGGCGGGGTCGGAGATCAGCCGGTTGAGCTCGGCGGCGTACGTCGCGACCTCGTCGGGGGTGATCAGCTGATCGATCGCGAGGAAGCCGTCGTGGTCGAAGTCGCGCAGCTCGGACGGCTGGATGGGGCCAGGGGCCCCCGGCTCCGACCAGACGACCGGGTCCAGACGCGGGGTGCTGACCTCTGTCGCGCCACGCGTCGGATAGAGATCGGCCGTTCGCTCGGGTGCGATGGTCATGGTGGTGCTCCTTCTCCTCTCGTACCGGCCCTGTCTTTCTGCTCCCCACGAGGGGATCTCTTGGTTCCCCAAGGGGAAGTTCAGTTGTCCGCGGGCTCGGTGAGCAGCGGGTACACGCCGTTCTCGTCGTGGTCCTCGCGGCCCGTGACCGGCGGGTTGAAGACACAGAGGCAGCGGAAGTCCTGCTTGATCCGCATCGTGTGCTTCTCGTGCCCGTCGAGCAGGTACATGGTGCCCGGCGTGATGATGTGCTTCTCGCCGGTCTCGTCGTTGGTGAGCTCGGCCTCGCCCTCGACGCAGACCACGGCCTCGATGTGGTTGGCGTACCACATGGAGGTCTCCGTACCCGCGTACAGGACGGTCTCGTGCAGGGAGAAGCCGACGCGCTCCTTGGCGAGGATGATGCGCTTGCTCTCCCAGGTGCCCGACGCGGACTTGACATGCCGGTCGGTGCCCTCGATGTCCTTGAAGGACCGGACGATCACGGTGATGGTGCCTTTCTGTCTCTACGGTCGGCGGTACGGGGCCGGCGGTCAAGGACGGCGTTACCTGGCCGCCGGCCAAGGGCCGTCAGGCCGTCTCGCGCACCGCACGGGCGAGGGTGCGCAGCCCCTCGTCCAGCTCCTCCGGGCTGATGGTCAGCGCGGGGAGCAGCTTGACGACCTCGCTCTCGGGACCCGAGGTCTCGATGAGCAGGCCGAGTTCGAAGGCGCGGGCCGCGATGGCGCTCGCGCGCGCCTTGTCGGCGAACTCGATGCCCCAGACCAGGCCCCGGCCGCGGTACTCGGCCTCCTCCGGGAGTTCGTCGACGATGGCGCGCAGGGCCTGCTCGACCTGCTCGCCGCGGGCGAGGGTCTGCTTCTCCATCTGGCCGTCGGCCCAGTACGTGTCGAGGGTCGCGGCGGCCGTGACGAAGGCCGGGTTGTTGCCGCGGAAGGTGCCGTTGTGCTCGCCCGGCTCCCAGATGTCCAGCTCCGGCTTGAACAGGGTGAGCGCCATCGGCAGCCCGTAGCCGCTGATGGACTTCGAGACGGTCACGATGTCCGGCACGATGCCCGCCTCCTCGAAGGAGAAGAAGGCGCCGGTGCGGCCGCAACCCATCTGGATGTCGTCGACGATCAGCAGCATGTCGCGGCGCTTGCACAGGTCGGCCAGCTCGCGCAGCCACTCCGCGCGTGCGACGTTGATGCCGCCCTCGCCCTGGACCGTCTCGACGATGACGGCGGCCGGCTGGTTCAGGCCGGAGCCCTGGTCCTCCAGCAGGCGCTCGAACCACAGGAAGTCCGGCACCTGGCCGTCGAGGTAGTGGTCGAACGGCATCGGGGTGCCGTGCACCAGCGGGATGCCGGCGCCCGCGCGCTTGAAGGCGTTGCCGGTGACGGCGAGCGAGCCGAGCGACATGCCGTGGAAGGCGTTGGTGAACGAGACGATCGCCTCGCGGCCCTTGACCTTACGGGCCAGCTTCAGCGCCGACTCGACGGCGTTGGTGCCGGTCGGGCCGGGGAACATGACCTTGTACGGGAGGTCCCGCGGCCGCAGGATGATGTTCTGGAAGGCCTCGAGGAAGGCCCGCTTGGCCGTGGTGGACATGTCCAGGCCGTGGGTGACGCCGTCGCGCTCGATGTAGTCGATCAGAGCGCGTTTCAGCACCGGGTTGTTGTGGCCGTAGTTGAGGGATCCCGCGCCGGCGAAGAAGTCGAGGTACGTGTGGCCGTCCTCGTCGTACATGTAGCTGCCCTGTGCGCGGTCGAAGACGGTGGGCCAGCCGCGGCAGTAGCTGCGCACCTCCGACTCCAGGGTCTCGAAGACACTCAGGTCGGGCTGGGTGATGGTCACAGCATGCTCCTGGGAGATGAGTGGGGGAGAAGAAGAAGTCTCGGGATGGCTCGGAAGTCTGGGGACCGGGAAGTCCGGGGAGGTCAGCGCTGGGGCGCTGGAGCCGCGATGGGGCCGATCCGGTACAGCACCTCGGGCTCGTGGCCGCCGTCGGGGAACAGCCCGCCGTCGAACAGCACCTCGCGGTCCACCTGGGCGCCGTGCCGCTCTGCATACGAGGTGAACAGGCGGTTCGACGCGGTGTTGTCGGGCGTGATCGTGGTCTCGACGCGGCGAACGCCCAGCTGCTGGGTGACCCGGGTGGTCAGCCCGTCGAGAAGCGCGGCGGCCAGACCGCGGCCGCGCTGCGCGTGATCGACGGCGACCTGCCAGACGACGAGGGTCTGCGGGCGCTCGGGACGTATGTAGCCGGTGACGAACCCGACGGGTTCGTCACCCTCGCCACGGGCCACCACCGACGTGGCCGCGAAGTCGCGACACCACAGGAGGTAGCTGTACGAGGAGTTGAGGTCGAGCACCTGGGAGTCACGGGCGATGCGCCAGATCGCGGCTCCGTCCTCGACCCGCGGGGTGTCGATCACGATCCCCTCCGGCATTTCGAGGAATTCACTATGGGCGCCTGCAAGGTCTGCTTGTGCGGCGGTCATGCAGATTCAATTTACCCAGTGCAATTGGAAAATGCATCGCCAGGCGGGGTTCCGCTACGCGCTGGTCTGTGGTATCGCGCGGGGGCGCGCGTGCGCGCTGAGCAGTTGCGAATCGTGGCGGTTTGCCCTGTAATTCTGGGGCGAAGCGGACACCTTGTGAAGTGTGTCACGCGTCTGTAACGGCTGCGAGATCCGCCCGAATTACGGTGCTTCACGCTAGTGAAAGTTTGGTGTTTGGGTTGCGGAAAAGCGGGCAGAAGAATACGGGAAGCTACGCTTCTGAGGAATTGGAATTGCGTCCGGAGAAGATATCCGGATTTCCGGTTGCGGGGAAGACCCGGTGGACTGGTGACCGGCGGCGGTGACTCAGCGCCGCCCAGCGCCCCGGCGCCCCGGGTGGCCCGGTGCCGCGCCGGGCAGGGGGCTCGTACAGTGCGTGCCATGAGCGAGAGCGCGGTGCTGCACATCAAGGGGCGGGTGCTGGTCGGCCCCGAAGAGGTCCGGGACGAGCTGTGGGTCGTGGACGGGAGGGTCTCGTACGAGCGGCCCACCCGCGCGCGGGAAGTACGGGCGACTTCAGGCTGGGTACTGCCGGGGCTGGTCGACGCACACTGTCACGTCGGCCTGGACGCCCATGGCGCCGTCGACGAATCGACCAGCGAGAAGCAGGCGTTGACCGACCGGGACGCGGGCGCCCTTCTGCTGCGCGACGCCGGATCCCCCGCCGACACCCACTGGATCGACAACCGCGAGGACCTTCCGCGCATCATCCGTGCCGGGCGCCACATCGCCCGCACCAGGCGCTACATCCGCAACTACGCGCACGAGATCGAGCCGGAGGACCTGGTCACCTACGTCGCGCAGGAGGCACGGCGCGGCGACGGCTGGGTCAAGCTCGTGGGGGACTGGATCGACCGCGGCACCGGTGACCTGAGCGCCTGCTGGCCGCGCGGGGCGGTTGAGGCGGCCATCGCCGAGGCCCACCGGCTCGGCGCCCGGGTCACCGCGCACTGCTTCGCCGAGGAGTCCCTCGCCGACCTGGTGGAGGCGGGCATCGACTGCATCGAGCACGCCACAGGGCTGACCGAGGAGACCATTCCACTGTTCGCGGAGCGGGGCGTCGCGATCGTCCCGACCCTCGTCAACATCGCCACGTTCCCCGCGCTCGCGGACGGCGGCGCGGCGAAGTACCCGCGCTGGGCCGACCACATGCGACGGCTCCACGCCCGCCGCTACGACACCGTGCGCGCCGCGTACGACGCCGGAATCCCGGTCTACACGGGCACGGACGCGGGCGGCTCGCTCCCGCACGGCCTCGTCGGATCCGAGGTCGAGGAGCTCGTCAAGGCCGGTATTCCGGTCACCGCGGCGCTGTCGGCGGCGACCTGGGGCGCCAGGGAGTGGCTGGGACGGCCGGGGCTGACCGAGGGGGCGCCGGCCGACCTCGTGGTTTACGAGACCGACCCGCGCGCGGACGTACGGGTGCTGACCGCTCCGCGGCACATCGTGCTGCGGGGGCGAGTGATCAGCTGAGGGGGCTCGGGGAGGGCGGTGGGTCGGGGGCAGTTCGTGGGTCGGGGGCCCGGGCGGGCCCGGAGGCCGGGTCCGGGGGCCGGGCCCGGAGGCCGGGTCCGGGGGCCGGTCCCGGCCGGTCCGGGGGCCGAGTCGGGGGGCCGGTCTCCGGGGCTGGGTCCGAGGGCCCGACGGGCAGTTGACGGAGCGTTACTCGGCTGGGGCGCGCGTCGTTTTTCTTGTTTGCGGTTGGGGGTCCGCTTTGTGTTGCAGGGGTGACGCACGGGAACGTCTGTGGCCTCGGATTCGAATATCAGGTGCGGAAACCACCCTTTGTGATGAACTCACGTCAGGTGGATGCCTGTTCACCCTCAGTGCGTGAGGATGGCGGGCACCGAGGCCGTCGGCGCTCTTGGTGTCCCCCATTGGCGGCGCCGCCGGCTCCATGTCTCTTGTGGGGGTTTTCTCACCGTGAACAGCTCTGCCTTCAGCATGCCCGTGCGCCGTGCCGCCGCCGTGCTGACCGCCACCGCCCTGGCCGCAGGCCCCGCGGCCCTTCTCGGCGCCGTGCCCGCGCACGCCACCGACGGGGACGGCGGCGACGGAAAGGCCGGTGCGGTCGTGCTCCGCACCGGTCTGGACGTCAACTTGCAAAACAAGACGGTCAACGTCCCGCTGAACGCCTCGCTCAACGAGGTGCGCGCGCCCGAGAGCGCGGAGAAGACCGCGCTGTCCGTGACGCTCGACGGAGTCGACCAGGGCAGGCCGGTCAGCGTGCTGCGCGCCGATGTGGCCACCGCCCGCGCCACGACGGACCGGCACAAGGCCGAGGGCTATGCCAATCTCGTCCACGCCAAGGTCCATGTGCCGGGTCTGCCGCTGCTGTCGCTGATCGAGGTCCAGCAGGTCACATCGAAGGCGGTGTGCGAGGCCGGCAAGCAGCCCACGGCGGAGTCGAACGTGCTCGGCACCGTGCTCGTGCTCGGCAAGAAGGTGACGCTCAAGGCGTCCGGTACGACCAGGGTCGATGTGCCCAACGTGGGCGAGGTGCAGCTCGACCTGTCGAAGACCGCGACCACTTCGCGTACGGCCGCGGCCACAGCCCTGGAACTGTCGGTCTCCGTCGACCCGCTGAAGCAGAACGTCGCCGAGGTCGACGGCCGGGTCACGCTCGTCCAGGCCACCTGCGAGAGCCCCGCCGCCGCTCCCGGTGAGGCGCAACCGCAGGAGCCGAAGCCCGAGGAGCCGCAGCCCGGGGGCGAGAAGCCGCAGGAGGAGAAGCCCGGCGTCAGCACCCAGACCAGCGAGGTCAAGGAGAAGGACAACCTCGCCGAGACCGGCGGCAGTTCCATGACTCCGTATCTCGCGGGCGGCGCGGCCGTGCTGATCGCCGCGGGCGGCGGAGCGCTGATTCTGACCCGCCGGAGCCGCCGGAGCTGATGCCGCTGGGCCCGATCCGGTGTCGGACGGGCCGGGTTCGCGGCCCGGGGGCCGGGCCCCGTCCCCGGGCCGGGGGTCCAGTCCCGGACCGGGTCTCGAGCCCGGGTCCCTGTCCCCGTCCCGGGCCCGGGTCCCGCCCCCGGGCCGCGCCTCCGCTCAGCGTTGGGCGAGGACCTTCGCCAGGGCCTCGGCGAAACGGTCGGTCGTGTCGCGGTCGCGCACGGCCACCCGCAGCCAGTCGGGGCCCAGGCCCGGGAACGTGTCGCCGCGGCGGACCGCGAACCCCACGTCGCGCAGCCGGTTCCGTACGTCATCCGCGCCCGCCAGCCGTATCAGGACGAACGGCCCGGCGGCGGGCTCGCACGCGTACAGGCCGTCGAACTCGGCCAGCCGGGACAGCAGATGGGCCCGGTCGGCGGCGATGCGGTGCGCGGCGTGCGCGGCCTCGGCGAGCGCCGGGGGCGCACTGCACGCCACCGCGGCGGTCAGCGCGGGAGCGGACACCGGCCACAGCGGCTGGTTCCGCTCCAGTGCGGCGATCAGCTCGGGTTCGGCCAGGACGTAGCCGATGCGCAGCCCCGCCAGGCCCCAGGTCTTGGTGAGGCTGCGCAGCACGACCAGGCCCGGCAGGTCCGCGCGCGAGGCCAGGGACTCGCGCTCGTCCGGCACCGCGTCGATGAAGGCCTCGTCCACGACGAGGACGCGCCCGGGGCGGGCCAGCCGGGCGAGTTCGTCCGCCGGGTGCAGTACGGAGGTGGGGTTGGTGGGGTTGCCGACCACGACGAGGTCGGCGTCCTCCGGGACCGTGTCCGGGCGCAGCCGGAAGCCGTCCCGCACGTCCAGGAGCACCCGCTCCACCCGGTGGCCCCCATCCCGCAGGGCGGCCTCCGGCTCTGTGAACTGCGGGTGCACGACGACCGGTCTGCGGGTCCGGAAGGCCCGTGCCACCAGCACGAACGCCTCCGCAGCCCCGGCCGTCAGCAGCACACGGTCCACCGGCAGCCCATGCCGTACGGCCACGGCCTGGCGCGCCGACCTCGGGTCCGGATAGACGGCGAGCTCGTCCAGAGACGAGGCGATCCGGGCCTTGAGCCAGGCCGGTGGGGTGCCGGCCCGGACGTTGACCGCGAGATCGGTCAGTCCGGCGCCGGCATCCCGTATTTCCGCGTCGCCGTGATGGCGCAGGTCGGGTGCGGGCGCGTCCGCCCGCACCCGGTGCGGGTCAGTGGGCGTGGGCATGGCCGTCGTGGTGATGGTGCTGGGTGCCGTGTCCGTGCCCGTGCGCATGTCCGTGTTCTCCGTGGACGTGACCGTCGCCGGCCGGGTCGTCGGGGTGGTGGTGCGGCTGCTGCGGCAGGCCCACCTTGCCCTCGAAGCCGGGCAGTGCGATGCGGTAGACGCAGGAGTCGCAGTTCATCCGCAGGTCGCCCTCGACCGCCTCCCGGTAGCGCTCCATGACCAGGTTCAGCAACTCGTCCGTCGGCCCGATGACATCGGCCGACAGCACCTCGATCTCGGGGTGCGCCGACGCCCAGCCCTCCGTCTGCATCCGCACCCGGTCGGGCAGGATGCCGGTGAACAGGAAGTACGGCAGCACGACGATGCGGCGCGCGCCGAGCTTCTGGCAGCGGTCGAGCCCTGACGGCACGTCGGGCGCGGCCAGCGACACGAAGGCGGTCTCCACGCCCGCGAAGCCGCGGCCTTCCCAGAGGAGTCGGGCGGCCTTGTGCACCTCGGCATTGGCGTCCGGGTCGGTCGAGCCGCGGCCCACCAGCAGTACGGTCGTCTCCGCCCGGTCCGCGGGCGTACGCGGCTGCGCGCCCAGTGCCTCGTCGAGCCGCCGCTCCAGGACCTTCAGCAGGCTCGGGTGGGGGCCGAGCGGGCGGCCGTACTGGTACGAGATCGCGGGGTGCCGCTCCTTCTCACGGGCGAGCGCGGCCGGGATGTCGCCCTTCGCGTGCCCGGCCGACACCAGCATCAGCGGCACGGCCGCGAGGTGGTGCACACCCTGCTCGACGAACTCGGCCACCGCGTCCGCGAGGGGCGGCGAGGACAGCTCGATGAACCCGCCCGCGACGGGCAGTCCGGGGTTGCGCCGGCCCAGCTCGCGTACGAAGTCGCGGAAGGCCTCGGCTCCCGCTTCGTCACGGGTTCCGTGGCCGGCGATGAGCAGCGCGGGCGGGGTGGTCACGAGTTCTCCTTGGTCGTGCGGGTGGTCTTACGGGTGGTCGTAGGGACGGGGCTGACCGATCTGGTGGGTTCCGTGTACAGCAGCGCATTGAGGGCGGCCGCCGCGACCGCGGAACCACCCTTCTCCGAGACGTTACTGACGGCGGGCAGACCACTCGCACGCAGGGCCGCCTTGCTTTCCGCCGCCCCGACGAAACCGACCGGCAGGCCGATGACCAGCGTGGGGTCGGCGCCGAGCAGGAGCAGCTCCTCGAGGGCCGTCGGGGCACAGCCGATCACCCAGAGCGCCCCGGGTCCCACCCTCTCGTACGCCAGGCGCACGGCGTGGGCGGATCGCGTAAGGCCGGGGCCGGACTTCGCCTCGCCCAGTCGGCAGACCGCCTTACGGGCGGTGATGCCCGCCGCCACCATCTCGACGTCGGCGACGACCGGGGCCCCGGCGTGCAGCGCGGCATGCGCGGCCTCGAGGGATCGCTCGTCGCAGACCAGGTCCGTGGCGTACTCGAGATCGGCGCTCGAGTGGATGACCCGCTCGACGACGGCCCGGGTGAGCGGCGGCAAGTGGCTGGTGTCGAGCCGCGACCGCAGGATGCGGAACGACTTCTCTTCGATGGGGTGGACGGTGCGGGTCACGGGGTGGTCCTCCTCCGGAGGGGACGGCGGGAGCGGGAGCGGGTGCGGCGAGGGCGGGTGCGCCGCGAACGCAGCGCGGACTCCCGGCGGAGCGCCGCCCCCGCCGCGGCGCTCTGCGCCCCCCGGCCTTTCCACTCGCGCCCGCCCCTGAAAGGCGCCAACGGGTGGAAGACCGCGCCGGAGGCGCGGGGAGGCCGCCAGGAGGCAGGAGCGCGCCGTGACCGACTGAAGGCTCGGGGAAGGGGCAATGCCGCTGGCTGGGCTGAGCGGGGCGGGCGGGTTGAGCGGGCTGGGCTGAGCGCGGGATGAGCTGAGCTGGGCGGGCTGGGCTGCCTGAGCGGGTGCTGAGCTGGGCGGGCTGGGCTGCCTGAGCGGTGCTGAGCTGGGCTCGGCTGTACGGTGCCTCGCGGTGGCTGACGGCCTCGCGCGCCGTCGGCCTTGCTGGGGGGCGCCGCCGCCTCTTCCTGGGGCAGGTCGTGCTCCTGGCCGCTGCCCGTCGGCGGGCGTCACGTCTGCCACCGGTAGCCGCGTGGGGTCACCATGCGGCCCGCCACCTCGCGGGCCGCGGTGTTGCCGACGACCACGACGGTCATCATGTCGACGGTCGCCGGGTCCAGTTCGGCGAGCGTCGTCAGGCGGCTGCTCTCGTCCACCCGTGACGCGTTCCGCACGATGCCGACCGGCGTCGCCGGCGCGCGGTGCTCGGCCAGGATGCCGAGCGCCTTCGGCAGCTGCCAGTCGCGGCCGCGGCTGCGCGGGTTGTAGAACGTCACCACGATGTCGGACTCGGCCGCGGCCCGTACCCGGCGCTCGATGACCTCCCACGGCGTGTGCAGGTCGGACAGGCTGATCGACACGTGGTCGTGGCCCAGCGGTGCGCCCAGGATCGCGGCCGCGGCGAGAGCCGCCGTCACGCCCGGCACACCGACGACGTCGATGTCGTCGGACGCCTCCGCGAGCGCGGGCGAGGCCATCGCGTACACGCCCGCGTCACCGCTGCCGATCAGCGCGACGGCGCGGCCGGCGCGCGCCTCGGCGACCGCCGTACGCGCCCGCTCCTCCTCGGCGCCGAGCCCGGACTCGAGGACGCGGGTGCCGGGACGCAGCAGGTCGCGGATCTGGTCCACGTACTGGTCGAGGCCGACGACCGTCGAGGCGCGGCGCAGCTCCTCGCGGGCCCGCGGCGTGAGCAGATCCCGGGCCCCCGGACCGAGACCGACGACGGCGAGCCTGCCGCGTGGGCGGCGGCGGGCCACGGCCGCCGTGGCCATGGCCGGGCGGTTCTCCGGCGCGGACTTCCGCTTGGGCACGAGGAGTTCGGCGCCTTGGCCCGCGGCCAGCAGCGCGGCGGCCTCGGCGACGCTGGGCGTGCCGATGGCGGCGAGCGGGGCGCCGGAAGGGTTGGGTACGTCGACGGCGGACAGCGCGTCGGCCGCGTACGTCCGCAGTGGCACGCCGAGCCGCTGCGCCGCCTCGACGAGCCCGGCCTCGTCCGCCTTCGCGTCGGCGGTCGCCAACTCGGCGACGGACCGCGCCGACAGCCCGGCCTCCGTCAGCGCTTCCCGGATCAGCCCCAGCACTTCCTCGGCCCCGACGCCGCGGCTGGCCCCGACCCCGACGGCCAGCGACGCCGGCCGCAGCACGGCGGCCCGCTCCCCGAGCGGGACGGTGCGGTCCGTGACCCACAGGACGGCGGTGCTGGTGGCGTCGGCGGTACGGGAGGCAGGGGCCGCGCCGGTCGCCCGGGCCGAGGCAGTACCGGCGACGACGGTGGTATCAGCGGTTACTGCGGTAACTGCCGCGCTGGTTGTGTCGGCCGCACCCGTGGTGTCGACGGCGGGGGCACTGTCCGCAGCGAGTCCGTCAGCTGCGCCGGGCGCATCGGACCCTGGACCGGCGACTGTGGCAACGGGGGTCGGCTGCTCCGCCTGGGGCGGGGGCGACACATCCCCCGGGGTGCCCGAGCCGGGGCCCGGCGCAGGATCGGTCGCCGCCGGGCGGACATGGGGCGGCAGGGCGGGCAGCGGCCACGGGGCGTCGGCGTGGAGGGCGACCGGGTCGCCGTCGAGAATCGCGCGGGTCACGGCCGCGACCGCGCCCTCGACGGGCCAACCCAGCGTGTCCAGGCCGGGGATACCGGCCGCGTCGGTCGCCGTCGTCACCACCGGGCGGCAGCCCGGCAGCGCGTCGGAGACGGCGCGCGCCAGCGCGTTCGCGCCCCCGCCGTGCCCGCCCAGCAGGGCCACCGCGTGCTGCTGGGCCTCGTCGACACACACCACGCCCGGGTCGACGGCCTTGTTGGCGAGCAGCGGAGCGACCAGTCGTACAACCGCACCGGTAGCGAGGAAGCACACCAGCTGCTCGCACTCCTCGAAGGCGCGCTCCACGGCTTCCCGCACCGGGCCTTCGTAGACCCGCGTGCGGTCCGGCCAGGCGGCCGCCAGCCGGTCGCGCGCGGCGGTGCCCGCCGCGGTGGCAGAAATGAGGCCGATCACGTTGGTGCTCCTTCGACAGCGATGCCCGTGGGGCGCATGCCCCACAGCACGAAGACGGGGTTGGTCGCGGCGAGCCGGGTCACTCCACCGGGCAGGGGTGCGAGGCGGGAGGACTGCAGGAGTACGCCGTCCGGTATGAGCCCGGCGTCGGCCAGCGCCGCCCGCACCGCGGGCACCCGGTCCAGCGCGGCGAGCGTGACGACGACGCTGCGCCGCGCCCGCCGCCCGCACTCCGCGACGATCGTGGGCAGCTCGCCGCCCCCACCGCCGATGAACACGGCGTCGGGCTCCGGGAGTTGATCCAGCGCATCCGGCGCGGTGCCGTGCACGGCCTGGACGTCCACGCCGTGGGCCGCGGCGTTCGCCCGGATACGCGCCACGCCGTCGGCGGTCTTCTCCACGGCGACCGCCGCCGCGCCCAGCCGGGCGCACTCCACGGCCACGGAGCCGGAACCGGCGCCGACGTCCCACACCAGGTCGCCCGCGCGGGGCCCGAGCCGGGCCAGGGCGAGCGCCCGCACCTCGTACTTCGTGATGAGCGAGTCCCGGTGCTCGAACTCCGCCTCGGGCAGCGCCCATTGGCCTGGGCTGCCCGACGGCCCTGCAATGGTCCGCAGGCCGGGGGACAGCGCACGGTCCTCGTCCAGGCAGAGCACGACGCTTACCGTGCCGGGCCAGTCGCGGGTGGCGGCCTCGGAGGGCGAGAGCCGCTCCACGCTCTCGCCGCCGGGTGAGCCGAGCGCGGACGCGACGACGAGTGTCCGCCTCGCACCCGCGCGCATCAGGGCGGCACCGAGCTCGGCGGGGCCCGCCCCTGGTCCGGTCAGCACAGCGGTCTTGGCGTGCGCACGGCACACGTTGACGGCGGTCCGGATGTCGCGGCCGTGCGCGCTGACCACGACGGCGTCGTCCCACGGCAGCCCGATACGGGCGAACGCGACGGCCACGGACGGCGCGCCAGGCCGCACATCCAGCGCCCCCGCCCCGAACCGCTGGGCCAGCACCCGCACAATCCCGAAGAACCCGGGGTCCCCGGACGCGAGAACGACGACGCTCGCCGCCGCGGCCGCTCCGCCAGAGACGGCGGCAGGGTGGTGGTGCGCTGCTGCAGTGTGCGACGTCATGTGCTCGGCCGCCGACGGCTGCTCCGCGTCTTCGGATGCAGTGTCGGATGCGGTGTGGGATGCGGCGTCGCCCGTGGACTCGGCCGGGATGGCGCGGGCCCGCCCGGGGGAGCCGGTGGCTTCGAGGCCCTCGGCGTGAGGGCGAAGGTTCGGTTCGAGGCCGGTTGACAGGGGTGCCTGCACGGTGGTCTTCGGGAGTTGCGAGGCGAGGCGGGCCTCGGCACGGGTCGCGGCGGGCTGCTGTTCGCGCGCGGCCGCTGCTTGGTTCCTGTCGCCAACCGGCTTGCCCAGCTGACCGGTTGGCGGCGGGGTCTTCGCGAGGTGTTCCTCGATCAGGTCGAGGGCCGGGGACAGAGGGCCGAGGACTACGCGAGCGGCCTGCGGGGGCAGTTCGGCCGCCTCGAGGTGGCGGCGGGCACCGACCACGAGTTCGGCGGTTTCGAGGGCTGCACGGCATTCAGGCGAAAGGGGCGCGCCCGTGCCCGTGCCGATGACCGTGATCATGCGGTCTGCCCCCGTCGCGCTCGTGTGGCCGCCGCGCGCTGTGCCGCAGGAAGCCCGAGCCGTTCCCGAAGTCCGGCGTGGCTGTCCGGGCCGCTTCTCGCGGGCTTGGGGTGGTGGTTCGTGCTCGCGCGGTACCGGGCAACGGATACCCGGGCACGGCCGTGCGCCGAGGAGTCGGCCCGCGCCGAACCGGCGCGCGCCGAGGTCCCGGCGGCGCCCGGCGCCGCACTGCACGGTGATGCGGCGGTGGCCATGGAGACCTCCTCCTCTCGGTCGGTGAGTCGGTGAGCGGTGAGCGGTGAGCGGTGAGCGGTAGTGGGGGGCGGGGGGATCGGTGGCGGGTGGTGGGTGATCGGTGGCGGGTGGTCGATGTTCAGTGCTGGGCAGTTGGGGACTGCGGGGAGTGCGGTTCAGCCCTCAACCGGTGCCGCCGTCTGCGCCGCCGCGCGCAGGGCGCGGCGCGAGGCCGGGTCCGCGCGGCGGAAACCGTGGAAGTGCCCGGGGTGGTAGAGGTGCGAGCGCGTGCCGGAGGCGGAGAGCGCCGACCCCACCAGGAACAGCGTGTGCTTCCAGAGCTTGTGGGCCTTGACGGTCTCCTCCAGCGTGCCGATGGTGCAGCGCAGGACCAGTTCGTCCGGCCAGGTCGCCTGGTAGGCGATGACCACGGGCGTCTCGGTCGGGTAGCCGCCCTCCAGCAGTTCCACCGCGAGCTGCCCGGAGCGGGCTGCCGACAGGAAGACCGCCATCGTCGTGCCGTGCCGAGCGAACTCCCGCACCTCCTCGCCGGGCGGCATCGGTGTCTTCCCGCCACCGAGACGGGTGAGGATCACCGACTGGGCGACCTCCGGAACGGTCAGCTCCCGCTGGGCTATGGCCGCCACCGCCGAGAACGCCGAGACCCCCGGCACGATCTCGACGTCGAGGCCGAGCTCGACGCACCGGTCCAGCTGCTCCTGCGTGCCGCCCCACAGGGCGGGATCGCCGGAGTGGATGCGCGCCACCAGCAGGCCGTCCCGTACCGCGCGCTCGTAGACGACCAGGACGTCCTCCAGGGACATCGCTGCGGAGTCCAGGATCTCCGCTCCCTCGCGGGCGTGCTCCAGAACCTCCGCCTGCACCAAGCTGGCCGCCCAGATGACCACGTCCGCCTCGGCGATGGCGCGGGCTGCGCGGAAGGTCAGGAGGTCGGCTGCGCCGGGGCCCGCGCCGACGAACGTGACCTTGCCGGTGGTCTCGGCGGGCATGGGATGGCTCCTTCGGGCAGCGGGGGTGTGACCAGGGGTGTCACCAGGGATGTCAGCGTGGGGATCGTCGGGAGTGTCACCGGGCATGTCGCCGTGAGTATCAGTGGGGATCTCGGGGGTCACAGCTTTCCTCCGCGTCCGCTGTCGCGCCGCGCGGGCGCGATCAGCGTGGACAGATACGGCAGCGGGCCGGACTCCAGCTCCGCCGCCGGCCGGATCGACTCCTCCGGCAGGCCGAGAGCCGAGCCCCACACCGCGCCGTCCGTACGGCCGGTCGCCTGCAGCGCCGCCGCGACTTCGCCCGCCAGCCGCCCGAACTTGTACGCCACCACCGTGCCCGGCCCTTCCAGAGCCTCCTTGAGGACGGCGGATCCCGCGGTCACCGGGACGAGTGTCAGCGGCTCCGTGCCCTCGGTGAGCACGGCGCCGCTGCGCGCGGCGAGGTCCTGCATCGCCGTGATGCCGGGCACCGTCTCGACGACCAGGTCCGGTATCAGCGCCCCTGCGGTCTGCGCGAGATAGGTGAAGGTCGAGTACACATTGGGGTCGCCGATCGTCGCGAACCCCACCGTGCCGTGCGCGCGCAGCAGTTCGGCCACCCGGTCGCCCGCCGCGTCCCACGCGGCCTCGCGACGGGCCCGGTCGCTGCGCTCGTTCAGCGCGAAGACCACGCGGACGACCTTGGCCGGGTCGACGTAGTGCAGCACGGTCGCCTCGGCGCGGCCCGTGCCGCCGTCCTCCATGACCGGTACGACGACGGCTTCGGCGTCCCGTAGCGCGTTCACACCCTTCACGGTCACCAGTTCCGGATCACCGGGGCCGACCCCGACCCCGATCAACCGGCAGGCATCTGTACGACGCTGCTGCTGCATGCTCCACACCTTTCGACGAACCTCCGGGCCATGCCCGGTGAAGCAGCCCAGTGCACGTGGACGTACGAGGCGTGCACCCCCTTCTGGACGAATCCCTCGACGCGCCGCCCGAAGCGACGGTCACGCCCGGCTCGCTCCTCGCACCCCTCGGCCCCGTCGAGCCCGGGCAGGCCCCACGCCGGTGCCGCGCCCGCGCCCGGCTCGATCACCGTCCGGTGGAACTCGTGGCCGCGCAGGCGGGTTCCTGCCGGGGCCAGCGCGCTGTCCGAGACCGCAACGGCCTCGCGGTAGCCCAGCGTCAACCGCTCCGACATCCGCGCCTCCGCGTCCAGCACGCCGCACATCGGCTTGCCGTCCAGAGACCGGGCCAGATACAGCAGCCCTGCGCACTCCGCCGCCACGGGCGCACCGGATGCCGCCAGGGCGGCGACGGCCTTGCGGAGGGGCTCGTTCGCCGAGAGCTCCGGGGCGTAGACCTCCGGGAAGCCGCCGCCGATCACCAATCCGGCGGTGTCGGGCGGGAGTTCCTCGTCCCGCAGCGGGTCGAAGGTCTGCACGTCGGCCCCGGCCGCGGTCAGCAACTCCGCATGCTCGGCATACGAGAAGGTGAAGGCCGGGCCGCCCGCGACGGCCACGACGGGCCGCCTGCGGCGAGCCGCTTCCCGCTCCTGTCCAACAGCGAGCTCCACCTGCGGGCGCCCCTTCCCGGAGCTGGGGCTTCGCCCCAGGTCCCCGGGCTGTGGGCAGTCGTTCCGCGGGGCTTGGGGTACTCCCCCTGGCTTCGCCGGGGGCGCCCCCACCCACTCGAAGCTCTGGGGGAGGGTGGGCACAAGCCGGCCACCGGCCCCCGCCCGAATGGGGCCTTGGGCGGAGCCCCGGTTCCGGGAAGGGGCGGGACGGGGGAGTGGCTCGCCGCAGGCGGCCTCGGCCGTCGGGTCCCAGGCGGATGCCGTCAGCGCAGGGGCGCTGCGCGCCAGCCGTAGAAGCGCTTCCAGGTCGCAGGCCACTCGTATGCGCTCGGCCAGTGCCGTCACCGACTCGACCGCCTCCGAGTGGCGCTCGGCCACCGGCACCAAGCCCAGGTGCCGCGACGGCGCGCGGACCTGTTCCGCGCGGCGCAGGGCGCCCATCACCGGCACGCCCGCCCCGTCCAGCGCCTCGCGGAGCATCGTCTCGTGCCGCTCGGAGCCGACCTTGTTGAGGATCACCCCGCCGATGCGCACCTCCGGGTCCCAGGAGGCGAAGCCGTGCACCAGCGCCGCCACCGACCGCGACTGCGACGAGCCGTCGACGACAAGAACCACCGGCGCACGCAGGAGCTTGGCGACATGTGCGGTCGACGCCAGCTCCCCTTGACCAGCAGCCCCGTCGTACAGGCCCATCACGCCCTCGACGACGGCGAGGTCCGACCCTGTCGCACCGTGCAGGAAGAGCGGTGCGATCAACTCGGGACCGCACATGTACGCGTCCAGGTTGCGGCCCGGCCGCCCCGTCGCCAGCGCGTGATAGCCCGGGTCGATGTAGTCCGGGCCCACCTTGTGCGGTGACACGGTGAGGCCGCGCTGCGCGAAGGCCGCCATCAGGCCCGTGGCAACGGTGGTCTTGCCGCTGCCGGAGGCCGGTGCGGCGATCACCAGCCGCGGGACGGCAGAGCCGGGCGAAGTCACCACTCGATGCCCTTCTGGCCCTTCTGCCCCGCGTCCATCGGGTGCTTGACCTTGGACATGTCGGTGACCAGATCGGCGGCCTCGACCAGTTTCTCCGGAGCGTTACGCCCGGTGATGACCACGTGCTGCGTGCCAGGGCGGTCCCGCAGCACCGACACCACCTCGTCGGTGTCGACCCAGCCCCAGTGCATCGGATACGCGAACTCGTCCAGTACGTAGAGCCGGTATGTCTCCGCGGCCAGGTCGCGCTTGACCTGCTCCCAGCCTTCCTTCGCGGCCTCCTCGCTCGACTCGATGTCGCGCTGGACCCACGACCAGCCCTCGCCCATCTTGTGCCATGAGACGGTCCCCCCCTCACCCGAGTCGCCGAGAACGCGCAGCGCACGCTCCTCGCCGACCCGCCATTTCGCGGACTTTACAAACTGGAATACACCGACCGGCCAACTTTGGTTCCATGCCCGCAGCGCCAGCCCGAACGCCGCCGTCGACTTCCCCTTGCCGATCCCGGTGTGCACGATGACCAGCGGCCGGTTGCGGCGCTGACGTGTCGTCAGCCCGTCGTCCGGAACCACACTCGGCTTCCCCTGCGGCATTACGCGGCCCTCCGTCCGTCTGTTGCTCCCCGTACATCGCGGACCAGCGCCGCGACGCTGTCCGCGCGCAATTCGTCCAAGGTCACGGCCGTGCCGCCCAGATCCCGGGCCAGCGCACCCGCGAGCCCCAGCCGCACCGGCCCCGACTCGCAGTCCACGACCACCGACGCCGTTCCCCCGGCGGCCAGGAGGCGGGCGGCGCGCCGCGCGAGTGCGATGGGATCGCCTGGCTGCCCAGAGCTGGCCGGTGCGCCGGCCGAAGTCGCGCCGCCCGAAGCCGAGTCGCCCGAAGCCGAGTCGCCCGAAGCCGCGCCGCCCGATGCCGTGCCGCGAGCGCTGCCTCCGCCCGCGGCAGTTGCCCTGCCATCCGTGACCACGATCAGCAACGGTCGCCGGGAGGGGTCACGGAGCTGCTCGATCCGCAGTACTTCGTGCGCTTTCAACAGGCCCGCGGCCAGTGGGGTCCGGCCGCCCGACGGCAGCGACTCCAGGCGGGCCGCCGCCGCATCCACGGATGAGGTCGGCGGTAGGACGAGGTCGGCGGACTTGCCCCGGAAGGTGATCAGACCGACCTTGTCGCGGCGCTGGTAGGCGTCCAGCAGCAGTGAGAGCACCGCGCCCTTGACGGCGCTCATCCGCTGCCGCGCCGCCATCGACCCCGAGGCGTCCACGACGAACAGCACGAGATTGCCCTCCCGCCCCTCGCGCACCGCTTGCCGCAGGTCGTCCCGCCGTACGACGAGCCCCGGACCCGACCGGCCCCGTGCGTGCTGGTGCGGGGCGGCCGCCTGCACGGTGGCCGCCAAGTGCAGCTTGGTCAGGGCACCTTGGGGGCGGCGCGCACCGGTCGTGCGCCCGTGCTCCGTACGGGCCCGGGAGCGTCGGCCCGCCGCGCCGTCACCCATCCCGGGCACGCTGAGCATCCGCGTCCGATACGGCTCGGCCGCGCCGACCGCCGCCTGCTCGCGGCCCTGGCCCGAGCCGGGCTCGCCGTCGTCGGACCCCTCCGCGTCGGCCCCCGTGCCACGCGCGTGTGGCCGCTCCCGCGCGCTGTCGTGGCCGGAGCCCGCGTCCGTGCGCGGCTCCGGGACCGGCGGCTCGGCGGACCGGCTGTCCTCGCCGGATGGCGGACCCGCGTCCTGGTCCGGCAGCGGCTGTCCGCCCCCGCCGCCGGGCCCGCCCTCCGGCCCGTCCGGCCCCCGGTCCGGGTCCGGATCCGAGTCGTCCCCGCCGCTGAACTGCTCGAGCGTCTCGTCGAGTTTGTCCTCGTCGAGACCCGGCGCGTCGAAGGGGTTGCGCCGCCGCCGGTGCGGCAGCGCCAGCAGCGCCGCCTGCCGCACGTCCTCCGCGAGCACGTCCGTACGCCCCGCCCACGCGGCCAGCGCCGTCGCCGTCCGCGCCGTCACGATGTCCGCGCGCATCCCGTCCACCTCGAACGCCGCGCACACCGCCGCGATCTGCCGCAGCGCCCCGTCCCCGAGCCGCACGGCGGGCAGCAGCGCGCGCGCCGCCGCGATCCGCTCCCGCAGCGCCTGCTCCTCACCCGCCCAGCGGGCGGCGAAGGCGGCCGGGTCCTCGTCGTACGCGAGCCGGCGCCGTACGACCTCCACGCGCGCGTCCGGCTCGCGCGAGGCCGCCACCTCCACCGTCAGGCCGAACCGGTCGAGCAGCTGCGGCCGCAGCTCGCCCTCTTCCGGGTTCATCGTCCCGACCAGCAGGAAGCGGGCCGCGTGCCGCACCGACACGCCCTCGCGCTCGACGTATGAGGCGCCCATGGCGGCCGCGTCCAACAGCAGGTCCACCAGGTGGTCGTGGAGCAGATTGACCTCGTCCACGTACAGCACGCCCCGGTGCGCGTCCGCCAGCAAGCCCGGCTCGAAGGCCTTCTTGCCCTCCGACAGTGCCCGCTCGATGTCCAGCGCGCCGACCAGCCGGTCCTCGGAGGCGCCGACCGGCAGTTCGACCATCCGGGCCGGCCGCGCGACACCGGGACCCGCCTCGTGCGGCCCGTCCGGGCACGCCGCGTCCGGAGCCGCCGGATCGCACGAGAACCGGCAGCCCGGCACGACATCCACCGGCGGCATCAGTGCGGCCAGGGCGCGTACGGCCGTCGACTTCGCCGTGCCCTTCTCGCCGCGCACCAGCACCCCGCCCACCGCGGGGGAGACCGCGTTCAGCAGCAGCCCGAGCCGCAGGTCGTCCATCCCGACGATCGCGGTGAACGGGTAGTTCGGGACACCGGAGCCGGCCGTCGTGGGTGTCGTGGTGCTCATGCGTCGCCCTCCAGATCGCCTTCGAGCGCGAGGTAGGTCTCCCGGAGGCGCTCCAGCGTCTCCGGGTCCGGTTCCGCCCACAGGCCGCGGTCCGCGGCCTCCAGCAGCCGCTCCGTGATGCCGCGCAGCGCCCAGGGGTTGGACTTCTCCATGAACTGCCGGTTCTCCGGGTCGAAGACGTACTCCGCCGACAACTTCTCGTACATCCAGTCGTCCACCACGCCGGCCGTCGCGTCGTAGCCGAAGAGGTAATCCACGGTCGCGGCCATCTCGAACGCGCCCTTGTAGCCGTGCCGCCGCATCGCCGCCATCCAGCGCGGGTTGACCACCCGGGCCCGGAAGACGCGGTGCGTCTCCTCGCCCAGCGTCCGCGTCTTCACCTGGTCCGGCACCGCGCTGTCGCCGACGTACGCCTCGGGGGAGCCGCCCGTCAGGTGCCGGACCATGGCGACCATGCCGCCGTGGTACTGGAAGTAGTCGTCGGCGTCGACGAGGTCGTGCTCGCGCGTGTCGACGTTCTTCGCCGCCACCTGGATGCGGCGGAAGGCGGTCTCCATATCACCCCGCGCCTGGCGCCCGTCAAGACCGCGCCCATACGCGTAGCCGCCCCACACCGCGTACACCTCGGCCAGATCCGCGTCCGAGCGCCAGTTTCTCGCGTCGATCAGCGGCAGCAGCCCGGCCCCGTACGCGCCCGGCTTCGAGCCGAAGATACGGGCCGTGGCCCGGCGCCGGTCGCCGTGCTGCGCGGTGTCATCGTCGGCGTGAGCGCGTACGTAGTTGGACTCCGCGGGCTCGTCCAGCTCGGCGACCGCCCGTACCGCGTCGTCGATCAGCCCCACCACATGGGGGAAGGCGTCGCGGAAGAAGCCGGAGATCCGGACGGTCACATCCACGCGCGGCCGGCCCAGCTCCTCCAGGGGCACGATCTCGAAGCCGGTCACCCTTCGCGAGGCGTCGTCCCATACCGGGCGGCAGCCGAGCAGCGCCAGGATCTCGGCAATGTCGTCGCCCTGCGTACGCATCGCCGACGTGCCCCAGACCGTGAGGCCCACGGACTTCGGGTACGCGCGCGTGTCGGCCAGGTAGCGGGCGATCAGCGAGTCCGCGAGCGACTGGCCGACCTCCCAGGAGAGCCGGGAGGGGATCGCCTTCGGATCGACCGAGTAGAAGTTGCGGCCGGTCGGCAGCACGTTGACCAGACCACGCGTCGGCGATCCCGAAGGCCCGGCCGGAACGTAGCCGCCCTCCAAGGCGTGCAGGACGTTGCCGATCTCGTCGGTCGTACGGGCCAGCCGCGGCACGACCTCGCGGCAGGCGAACTCCAGCACGGCCACGGCGTCCGCGCAGGAGGGGCTTGGGGGCGTCTCTCCAGAAAGCACAGCAGGCCCGCCCAGGACCTCGGAGACCAGACCGGGGGCCGCGGCGGCATCCCATCCGCGCGCCTCCAAGCCCTCCGCGAGGCGGCGGCACAGCTGCTCCAGCAGGTCGATCGCGTCCGCGGCCGTACGGGACGGTCCGTCGACCAGCTCCGTCAGCTCCACCGGCACCTTGACCGCCGCGCCCGGCTCGGCCAGCAGCTCCTTCTCCACCAGCCCGAAGTGCCGGGCGAGCGCGGCCCGCAGGCCAGGCAGCGCCTCTGCCCTGCCGCCCCACACCTGTGAGGCGCGCAGCACGGCCAGTACGAGGTTGACGCGGGCCTCGCCGGCCGGCCCGCCGCCCAGGATGTGCAGCCCGTCGCGGATCTGCACATCCTTGATCTCGCACAGGTAGCCGTCGATGTGCATGACGAACTCGTCGAACTCGTCGTCGTCCGGCTGCTCGTCGACGTGCAGGTCGTGGTGCAGCTCCGCGGCCTTGACCAGGGTCCAGATCTGCGCCCGCACGGCCGGCGCCTTGGCCGGGTCGAGATCGCTCACGAGCGCGTACTCGTCGAGCAGCTGCTCCAGCTTGGCGAGGTCGCCGTAGGTGTCGGCGCGCGCCATCGGCGGTACGAGGTGGTCGACGACCGTGGCGTGGCCGCGGCGCTTGGCCTGGGTGCCCTCGCCCGGGTCGTTGACGATGAACGGATAGACCAGAGGCAGGTCGCCCAGGACGGCGTCCGGGCCGCAGGACGCGGACAAGCCCAGGCCCTTGCCGGGCAGCCACTCCATGGTGCCGTGCTTGCCCATGTGGACGACGGCGTCGGCCCGGTAGGTGTTTTCCAGCCAGCGGTAGGCCGCCAGGTAGTGGTGCGAGGGCGGCATGTCCGGGTCGTGGTAGATCGCGATCGGGTTCTCGCCGAAGCCGCGCGGCGGCTGGATCATCACCACGACATTGCCGAACTGGAGCGAGGCGAGAACGATCTCGTCGCCGTCGACGTAGAGCGAGCCCGGCGGCTCTCCCCAGTGCTCCAGCATGCTGTCGCGCAGCTCGGGCTCCAGCTGCGCGAACCACTCCTGGTAGTCGGCCAGCGGCACGCGCGCGGGGGCGGCGGCGAGCTGCTCCTCGGTCAGCCACTCGACGTCGTGGCCGCCCGCGGCGATGAGTCGATGAATCAACTCGTCGCCTTGGTCGGGATGGCCCTCGACCGCGTACCCGGCGTTCCGGAGCGCGTCGAGCACCCGTACCGCCGAGGCGGGCGTGTCCAGGCCCACGGCGTTGCCGACCCGCGAGTGCTTCGTCGGGTAGGCGGTGAAGACGACCGCGAGCTTCTTCTCCGCGTTCGGCTTGTGCCGCAGCGCCGCGTGGCGTACGGCGATTCCGGCGACGCGGGCCGCGCGCTCCGGGTCGGCGACGTACACCGGTACGTCGTCCTCGCCCGTCTCCTTGAAGGAGAACGGCACGGTGACCAGCCGCCCGTCGAACTCCGGGATCGCGACCTGCATGGCCGCGTCCAGCGGGGACAGCGCGGCGTCCGACTCCTCCCACGCGGCCCGCGAGGAGGTCAGGCACAGCCCCTGCAGCACCGGCACATCCAGCTCTGCCAGCGCGCCCACATCCCACGCCTCGTCGTCGCCCCCGGCCGACGCGTCGCTCGCTCGCGTGCCTCCCGCCGCCAGCACGGTCGCCACGATCGCGTCCGCCCGGCCCAGCAGCTCGTAGAGGCCCTGGTCCGCGCCCCGGAGCGAACCGCAGTACACGGGAAGCGCGTTGGCGCCCTTCGCCTCGATGGCATCGCACAGCACATCGACGAAGGCGGTGTTCCCGGACAGGTGGTGGGCCCGGTAGAAGAGGACCGCGACCGTGGGGCGTGCGGCATCGCGCGCGCGCTCCCCTTGTGCGCCTGCTGTGTGCACGCCGAACGTCGGCATCTGCCGCGGCGGTTCGAAGCCCTCGCCGCTCATCAGCACGGTGTCGGACAGGAACCGCGCGAGCTCGGCGAGGTTCGACGGGCCGCCCTCCACGAGGTAGCGCAGCGCCTCGGCCACGACACCGGCCGGGACCGACGACTCGGCCATCAGCTCCGCGTCCGGCACGGATTCACCGCCCAGCAGCACGGTCGGCACGCCCGACGCGCGCAGCGCCGCGAGCCCGTCCTCCCAGGCCCGCTTGCCGCCCAGCAGCCGTACGACGGCGATGTCCGCGCCGTCGAGCAGGCCCGGCAGATCGGCCTCGGCATCCACGCGCGCGGGATTGCCGATCCGGTACGCGGCGCCGGAGGCGCGGGCCGCCAGCAGATCCGTATCGGCGGTGGACAGCAGCAGCACAGTGCTCACGGTGGCCCCTTCGATTCGTGCGTTGTCCTTCATGGCGCCCCCGGCGGAACGCTGTGACCCGGCATCCCCGGCGGAACGAACGGCAGCCCGGACGGCGCGCCGTCCTCGATCAACTGCAGCAGCGCGTCCGTATCGGCGTGTTCCTCGATCAGGTCGCCCAGGCGGTCCAGCTGCTCCTCGCGCAGCGCCCCGAACGACGTATCAGGAGCGGGTACGAAGCGGCGCCCGGCGTCCTTCGCGACGCGCCGCAGAAAGGCGCGCCGGAACCCGTCGCTCTCCAGCGAGCCGTGCCAGTGCGTGCCCCAGACGGGCCCGACCCTGCAGCCGTCGAGACCGCGGCCCCGGCCATCGGAGATGAACGCCTCGTCTCCGCCGGTCACCTCGGCCACGCCGTGGTGGATCTCGTAGCCCTCGACGCGCTCGCCCAGCGCCTCGCCCACCGGCCGCGCGAGGGTCTTCTCCGGCGCGAAGCGAACCCGTACGGGCAGGAGCCCGAGCCCGTCGACCGCCCCGGCCCGCGACTCGACGTCGTCCTCGATGCGCTCGCCCAGCATCTGGAAGCCTCCGCAGACGCCGAGCACCGGGCGGCCCTCGGCGGCACGCCGGGCGACGGCGGCGGCGATACCGCGCTCGCGCAGCCACTCCAGGGCGCGCACGGTGCCGCGGGTGCCGGGCAGCACGACCAGATCCGCGTCGGCCAGCTCCTCCGGGCGGTCGACGAACCGCACCACCACGCCCGGTTCCGCGGCCAGCGCGTCCACGTCGGTGAAGTTGGACATCAGCGGGACCGCGGCGACCGCCACCCGCAGCACGTCCTCGCCGTGCGGCGGGGCGACGACCGACTCGCGCACCGCGCCCCGCAGCGACACGCGCAGGCCGTCCTCCTCGTCGATGCCGAGCCCGTGCGCGTACGGCAGCACACCGAAGGTCCGCCGCCCGGTCAGCCCGCGCAGCATCTCCAACCCCGGCTCCAGGAGGGCGACATCGCCGCGGAACTTGTTGACCAGATACCCGGCGACGAGCGACTGGTCCTCGCGGCCGAGCAGCGCCGTCGTGCCGAAGAAGGAGGCGAAGACGCCGCCCCGGTCGATGTCCCCGACCACCACGACCGGCAGCCGAGCGGCCCGCGCCAGCCCCATGTTGACGATGTCGGTGCGCCGCAGATTGATCTCGGCCGGGCTCCCGGCCCCTTCACAGATCACTGCGTCATACGTGCCCCGCAGCTCCTCCAGGCACGCCACGACGGTGCCGAGCAGCTCCTCCTGCCGCCCTCCGTGGTAGCGGCTGGCGCTCAGCTCGCCCACCGGCTTGCCGAGCAGGACGACCTGGCTGCTGCGGTCGCTGCCGGGCTTGAGCAGTACGGGGTTCATGAGGGCCGTCGGCTCGATACGGGCGGCCGCGGCCTGCATGGCCTGGGCCCGCCCGATTTCGGCGCCTTCGCGTGTCACGAACGAATTCAGTGACATGTTCTGCGCCTTGAAGGGCGCGACGGATACGCCCTTGCGGGCCAGCCAGCGGCAGATGCCGGCTGTGACGACGCTCTTGCCCGCGTCGGATGTGGTCCCGGCGACCAGCAGCCCGCCGCCCCTGCGATTCATGACCGCTCCTTCCGGGCCCCGGGAACGCGCGCGTCCCGACCGCGCCGTCCCGCGAGCCCAAGCCGCCGTACGACCCCGCTCCCCGGCAACCCCGCCTCCGACCGCGCCGGTGCCGGCCCCTCCGCGCGCGGCCGCTGCGGCCCTGGACCCCTCAGCCCCGGACCCTCCGTCCCCGGGCGTTCCGCGTCCGGGATTTCCCACCCGCCCGCCCTGAAAGGGGCGTCCGGGTGGGAAAACCGTGCCGCAAGGCCGGTGTTCGCGGCGCGCCGGTCTCTCGCGCGGATGCGCGCTGCGTCGGCGGACGTGGCGCGCAGCGCGGTCCGGAGCGCGCCCGGCGCCGGTGGTGCGGCGCCAGCCCACGCCAGCCGTGCGCCCACGCACGCCGCCAGCGCGAGCGCGCTCACGCGCCGCGAAAGCCGTACCGCACGCTCGATGTCCTCCACCGCCACCGGGCGGTTGCCTTCCCCCAGCACAGGACGGTGCTCGACCCGGCCGCCGTACGCGAGGGTGCCCCCGAGCCGTACGCCCAGCGCGCCCGCGAACGCGGCTTCCACAGGACCGGCATTGGGGCTGGGGTGCTTGCGCGCATCGCGGCGCAGGACGCGCCACGCGCCGCGCGGGTCGGGACCCGCCAGTACGGCCAGCGCGGCGGTGAGCCGGGAGCCCGGGAAGCCCACGAGGTCGTCGAGGCGGGCCGAGGCCCAGCCGTAGCGCCGATGGCGCGGCGACTTGTGACCGACCATCGCGTCAAGGGTGTTGACCGCCCGGAACCCCACCAGCCCCGGCACGCCCGCCGCCGCGCCCCAGACCAGGGCGCCCACGACCGCGTCCGAGGTGTTCTCGGCGACGGACTCCACGACGGCGCGCGCGATCTGCCGCTCGTCCAGGGCCTGCGGGTCCCGGCCGCACAGGTGCGGGAGGCGGTCGCGGGCCACTTCGATGTCGCCTGCCGCCAGCGCGCCGCCCACGGCCCGCGCCTCGCGGCCGAGCGACGTGCCGCCCAGCACCGACCAGGTGGCGACGGCGGTCAGCGCCACGGCTGCCGCGGGGGAGCGGCGTACGGCGCGCGACAGCGCTGCTGCCGCGGCCACGGCGCCGCCCGCGCACACAGCGGCGTGCAGGGCGCCGTACGCGCGGTGGTCGCGCCACAAGCGCCGCTCGACGGCGGCCGCGGCCCGCCCGAAGGCGGCAACGGGGTGACCGCGCCGCGGATCGCCGGCGACGAGGTCGCAGGCGAAGCCCAGCGCGGCGCCGTACACGAAAGAGGCGTGTTCGGCACGCATCGGATCAGGACGCCGTCGTGCCTCGGAGGGAACGCGCGCGGGGGGCACGCGCGCGTAGGGAACACGGCCGTGGGGAACACGGGCGGCGGGAGAGCGCGACGACGGTTCTTGAGGAACGGCGGGTATGACGCGAACGGCGCGTACGGCGGCAGCCGGGCATGACGATATGTCCTCACTCAGGGTCCGCGCCCTGGCTCGACGTGACCGGCGGTGAGAGTCTCCTGGCTCCCGGATCGGCGCTTCCCCCGGCCTTCCAACCCGTCGCTAAGGGCCGTGACTTCTGGGGTGGGGGAGCGCTCCCCGGTGACAGTGGCGGGACCGCGCCGGATTCGCACCGGCTTCCTCTCCTGCCGCCGTTTGGCTCCGGCAGTCCACCACGGCCTGCGAACGCCCGTCAACTTGCCCCTTGACCTGCGGCAGGACCTCACACGCCCGCGGCCGGGGAACGACTGCGATCGTTCCCCGGCCGCGGGCACGAAGGGCTGCCGCCAACAGGGGCGGGTGGGGCCATCGTTGTCCCTGCGCGGAGACGGAAGCGGAGCCCGCTGCCGTCGCCCCACGTGCCCCCGCGCGCGTGGGGCGCATGACGAGCGGTGCCCGCGCAGGGGCGCATGGCGAGCGGCGCGGGGCTCCGTCAGGCGACGATCAGGTAAATCCCGTACGCGACGGCCGCAGCGCACAGCGCGTAGCAGGCGTACGCGCCCCCGCGCGCGAGGACCGGCGGTGCACCGGTCGCGGCGACCGTGCCGTCCGGCTGCGGCTGCGCCTTCCTGGAGCTGCCGACGATGCCGAGCGTGAACAGGCCGACCATCCCGACGGTGACCAGGAGGCTGACGCCGAAGACCTGGCCGAGTGCTGCCCAGTCGATGTCCATGCGGATGCTTCCTTCTTGCTCTCTCGACCGATCTCGATTGATCCCGGCGCCTAGGCCGTGACCTTGGCGGTGGCGGACTGGGACTTGGACTTGGACTGCGACTGGGGCGGCGCGCCGGCCGTCTCCTGGGCTCCGGTGGCGGCGGTGCCCACCGGCGGCGGGGAGACGGACTTGATGGCGGCCGTGACGACGCCCTCCGGCTCTGCGCCCTCGACGCCGTCGACGTCGTTGACGTTCGTGTGGTCGACCGGCCTGCGGCGCGAGGCGATCCAGATAGCGGCACAGGCCGCAAGCGCGAGCACGGCGACACCGGCGACACCCGCGGTGCCCTGCTTCGCCAGCAGCGCAGCGGCGCCGCCGACCACACCCGCGGCCGGCAGGGTCAGCCCCCAGGCCGCGAACATCCGGCCCGCCGTGGACCACCGCACCACGCCGCCCTTGCGGCCGAGCCCGGAGCCCATCACGGCGCCGGAGCAGACCTGGGTGGTGGAGAGGGCGAAGCCCAGGTGGGAGGAGGCCAGGATGGTGACCGCGGCGCCGGTCTGGGCGGCGAAGCCCTGCGGCGGCTGGATGTCGGTGAGGCCCTTGCCCATGGTGCGGATGATCCGCCAGCCGCCCAGGTAGGTGCCGAGCGCGATGGCGAGACCGGCCGAGGCGATGACCCACAGCGGCGGGGCGGCGTCCGGGGCGAGCGCGCCACCGGTGATCAGCGCCAGCGTCATCACACCCATGGTCTTCTGCGCGTCGTTGGTGCCGTGGGCCAGGGAGACCAGCGCGGCCGAGGCGATCTGCCCGGCGCGGTAGCCCTTGGCGGTGGCCTCCGGGTCGGCGTTCCGGGCGGCGCGGTAGGACAGCCGGGTCGCCAGCAGGGTGGCGATGCCCGCGACGACCGGCGCGGCGACGGCCGGGATCAGGACCTTCATGACGACCTCGTCGCCGTGGACGGCGCCGAGGCCCGCCGAGGCGACGGTCGCGCCGATCAGGCCGCCGAAGAGGGCGTGCGAGGAGCTGGAGGGGAGACCGGCCAGCCAGGTCAGCAGATTCCAGACGATGGCACCCACCAGACCCGCGAAGATCACTTCGGGCTGGATGCCGGATTCATCGACGATGCCTTTGGAGATGGTCGCCGCCACCTCGACCGAGAGGAACGCGCCGACGAGGTTGAGGACCGCCGACATCGCCACCGCGGTCTTGGGCCTGAGAGCCCCGGTGGAGATGGTGGTGGCCATGGCGTTGGCGGTGTCGTGGAAGCCGTTCGTAAAGTCGAACACCAAGGCCGTGATGATCACGATCCCGATGAGAAGCGTGATGTGTTCCATTCACCCAGGCAATCAGTTTGATGGTCAGTGGCTGCCGTGACCGTAGGGATGTCGAGTGAACGGAAGGTGAACTGGATGGGGCGTTGGGGTGCTGTCGTATCCATGGAGGTTGGATCTCGGCCGGGCGCAGAGCGGCACAAACCGACTGGTGGTGCCGCCACCGCTGAATTCTGTGAAACAGATCACTGTCTTTGAGGTGAACTTTGGAGTCGCTGCACAGCCCCTCGGCACCCCTGGTGGAGGCCTGGGCCGACGTTGTCGCCACGGCCCGCCGCACGGTGGCCGACGGCCTGGTCGTGGGCACCTCGGGGAACGTGTCCGCCCGCGTCGGGGACACCGTTCTCGTGACCCCGACCGGCGTGCCGTACGACCGGCTGGCTCCGGACGACCCCGTCGGCGTCGACCTCTCTGGCCGCCAGGTCCTCGGTGAACTCAAGCCCACCAGCGAGCTGCCCATGCACCTCGCCGTCTACCGCAACACCGGCGCCGCGGCCGTCGTCCACACCCATGCCGTCCACGCCACGGCCGTCTCCACCCTGGTCCCCGAGCTTCCGCCCATCCACTACATGACGGCGGCGCTCGGCGGACCGGTGCGCGTCGCCCGATACGCGCTCTACGGGAGCGACGAATTGGCCGAGAACATGCTCCGCGCGCTCCGCGACCGCAGCGGATGTCTGCTGCAGAACCACGGCACCGTCGTCCACGGCGACAGCCTCGACGAGGCGTACGACCGCACTGCGCAGCTGGAGTGGATGTGCAGGCTCTGGCTCGCCGCGCGCGCCGTACCCGGGCGTGAACCCAGCCTGCTGTCCCCGGACCAGCTCGCGGAGGTGGCGGAGAAGCTCCGCGGCTACGGCCAGGGCGACGGCGAGGGCAACCGCCGGCGCGACGGCGAGCGGAGCTGACCCCGCCGCGTCCCGGACCCGCGAAGCTGTCCGGGACCCGCGAAGGTGTCCGGGACCCGCGTAGGCGTCCGGGACCCGCGTAGGCGTCCCGGACCCGCGTACGCGTACGGTGTCCGCCCGCTGGCCGCTCGCTTGGCACCCGACCACACTGGTACGGATGCGCCTGCGTACAGCGGCGGCCGTGGCGGCCGCCACCCTCCTCGGTGCCGGCGCGGCCGCCGTGGCGGCCGGGCGGTACGCCTGTGACGCTGCCCTGAAACCCTCGCGCGTCCGGCCGCTGCCCACCGACCCGCAGCTCACCGTCCACGGCTCGGCCGCCGACCAGATCACGCTCACCCGCAGCCTGGCGTCGCTGCGGCCCGGCACGTACGGGCTGACCGGCGGCGACCGGCACGCGATCGTCGGGGCGGTGCTGAGGAACTCGCCGCACCCCGCGGACTCGGTCGTACGCCGCCTCGAGCGGGTCACATACGGCACGCTGGAGCCTGGCGACCGGATGTGGCTCACCCCGCAGGTCTACATCGGGAATCCGCGCGACGCCCTGGGACTCGACCACGCCGACGTGGACGTGCCCGGCGAACTCGGCGCGCTGCCCGCGTGGTTCGTACCCGGCGCCCGCGACACCTGGGTGATCACCGTGCACGGCCTCGGCACCAGCCGCGAACACCCCATGGTCGTCATGCCCTTCCTGCACCGGCACCGGTTCCCGATCCTCGACCTCGCCTACCGCGGCGACCTCGGAGCCCCCCGCTCCCCGGACGGCATCGGCCACCTCGGCGACACGGAGTGGCGCGACCTGGACGCGGCGATCCGCTACGCGGTGCGGTACGGGGCCGAGACGGTCGTGCTGTACGGCTGGTCGACGGGCGCCACGATGGCGCTGCACGCCGCGGCCGAGTCCGCCCTGCGGAACCGGATCAAGGGCCTCGTCCTCGACTCGCCCATCCTGGACTGGCAGGCGGCCGTACGGGCTCTCGCCGCGGCGGACGGCGCGCCGGGGCCGCTGCTGCCGCTGGCGGTACGGGCCGCCCAGGGGCGTACGGGTCTGGGCAGCGGGCGCCTCTTGGCGTCCGCCGACCCCGACCGGCTGTCCGTACCGGTGCTGATCATGCACGGCCCGGACGACACGATCGCTCCGTGGGACGCTTCGCGCGCCCTCGCGGAACGCCGTCCGGATCTGGTCACGCTGCTCCCCGTCGAACACGCCCCCCACGCGTCGATGTGGAACGCCGACCCCGAGTCCTACGAGGAAGCCCTCCGCCGCTTCCTCACCCCCCTGATGTAGCCCCGCCCCCACCTGCCCCTTTAGGGACGGGCGAACGCCCGCACGTCCCACCCACCCGGGTCGGACGGCCGCATCCCACCCACCCTTTAGGCCCGGTCGGCTGGCCGCAGTTCCCACCACCCACCCGCCGCCCCTTCAGGGGCGGGAAGTCACGCACCGCAGGCGCGGCACGGGGCGGGCTGCGCCACGCGGGCGTCCACGCGGGTGCCCCGACCGTGGCTCGCCGCACGGCGCTGCCGTCCAGGGATGCCGCCGTCCGGGGGTGCCGGGCCGGGTCCACCCGCCCTTTATGGGTGGGCGGGCGGGAAGTTGCGCACGCAGGCGCGGAGGACGGCCGTCGTGGCGGTCAGCCCCTGCGCGGCGCGGAGCCCCGTCCATCCGGGGCCGAGGTCGTGAGGAATCCGCGCGAGCGGATTCCGATTGGGCTTTCGGGCCGTCAACGGGAAGACTGCTCCCGTGACGTCCCGTACCCCGCGCGACTCCCGGCTCCGCCTTGTCCCCCGACGACCGATGTCCGCCGCCCGCCGGGCCGTGACGAACCGGCGCGCCCGGCCCGCGCCCAGGCCGCCCGAGGGCACGCCGCCGCGGGCCGAACTCGCCCGCCAGGCACGGACGGAGCTCGCCGGAGCCGTGCGGATCGCCCGCTGGGCGGACGCCGAGCGCGGCCGCGGCGCCCGCCTGCGGCCCGGCGGCAGCGGCGCGCTCAGCCGCGACGCCGCAGAAAGCGCCGCGGCCGCACTGAACCTGACTTCACATCAGGTACTGGCCGACTGGGACCGGGCGCGGCTCGCCGGGCTCATCGAGCTGTACGGCGAAACCGCCCGCCCCGGCTGGCGGCTGCAGGCCTGGGACCGGGACGACAGCGCCGCGCTGCGCGGCTGGGTCGCGCTCTTCGACGCGTGGTCGCTCGCCCACCCCGCCCCCTCGGCCTTCGCACCCACCCCCGTCGCGGAAGTCGTCGAGGCCGCGCCCCAGCTCCTGTCGCTCCTCCAGCTCTCGGACGGCGCCGTCTCGGTCTCCGCCCTTCAGGACCTGCTGGAGAAGCGCGTCGCCGAACTGCGCACCGAGCGCTGCGAGGTGCCCTACCCGGACAACAGCGCCTCCGACACGGTCGCCTCCGACACGGTCGCCCCCGACACGAGCACCCCATACACGCGCACCCCCGACACAAGCACCCCCGAGACCGAGCTGTCCCACGCCGACGGACCTCGGCCCGGCACCCTGCTCGACTGGGCGCTCGACGCTCTCGCCTCCGTCGGCGCGCTGACCGTCGAGGACGGCCAGGCCACGCTCACCCCGCTCGGCAACTGGGCCGTGTGGGTCAAGCTCGAGCAGATCTGCGTGGCCGCGCAGAGCCCCGCGGGGAACATCGAGTGGTCCGCGGAGGACATGCTGCGCGGCTGCGCCCGCCTCACCCCGGGCCCGGCCCGCGACGAGTACCGGGCCTGGCTCGCCGCCCGCCCGGCCGCCGCCGCAGTCTCCGAACTCCTCGACGCCGCCCGCGGCGACGACGCCCTGCTGCGCGGACTCGCCTTCGAGGCGCTGCGCGTGGTCGGCGGGCCCGCCGAGCCCGCCGTACGGTCGGTCGTCGACGAGCCGCGCCTGCGCCCGTACGCCCTGATGTGGATGGCCGAGCAGGAGGGCAGCGACCCGGAGGACCTGCTGGCGGTGCTCACCCGTGAAGAGGCCACGTGGCTGTGGGTCGACACCGCGGCCGCCGTCGCCGACCACGGCGAAGCCCCGCTGCTCGTACGCCATCTCGACTCGGCGGTGCAGGGCACGGTCCCGGCGCTGCTCGACGAGGTACGGGCCGTCGGCCACCCGCGCACCGTGCAGGTCCTCGTCGCCCTGGCGGCCGCCCACCCCGACCCGGCGCTCGCCAAGGCCGTGCGCCGGGCCGCCTTCCAGGTGCACACGGGAGAGGCCTGAAGGGCCCGGGCAGTCACGCCGCAGGAGCCCGGCAGTCACGCCCCAGGAGACGCGGCAGGAGCACCGGCCGTCACGCCCCAAGAGCCCTCGCAGTCACCCCGCGCCGCCGGCCGGGGCGGTGGCCGGGGCGTACGTGCCGAAGCTCCACACGTTGCCCTCGGCATCCCGCGCCATGTAGTCCCGCGAGCCGTAGTCCTGGTCGGTCGGCGGCATCAGGATCTCCACGCCGTGGGAGGCGGCCTTGCGATGGTGCGCGTCCACGTCCTCGACGGCGACGTAGATGCCGGCGGGCCCGGCGTTCCGCATGGTCTCCGCGAAGACGCCCGCTCTGCCCTTCGACCCGAGCATGACCACGCCGTTGCCGTAACTGAGCTCCGCGTGGGCGACGATGTCGTCCTCGCCCGTGTAGACCGCGTCCGCCTTGAAGCCGAAGGCTTCCGTGAGCAGCTTGATCGCCGCCTGCGCGTCCTCGTACAGCAGCGTCGGGTAGATCGTCGGCCGGGCCGCACCGGTGTCTGCCATGACGTTCACTCCTCCGGAACCTGTGGAACCGCTCCTGGATGCGCGCTGCCCACCCACGAGTATGGGTGAAGTGCGTCACCTCGTCCTGCTGCGCACGGCGGCGGGGAGCCGCGCTGCCTGCGGGATCGCGTCGGCCACCGGGAAAATGCGGTTGCACGCCCCCGCTAGACTCCCTGTCATGGCAATTCTCCTTGTGCATTAGGCGGCGTCGCCGACCGTACGCCCGCACGTCCGTCCCGACGCCCTCATCTGCTGCCCTGGAGTCTTTCCGTGATCACCGCCACCGGCCTCGAGCTGCGCGCAGGCGCCCGCATCCTCATCGAGTCCGCCTCCGTCCGTATCGCCAAGGGCGACCGCATCGGCCTCGTCGGCCGCAACGGCGCAGGCAAGACCACGCTCACCAAGGTCCTCGCCGGTGAGGGCATCCCCGCCGCGGGCACCGTCACCCGTACCGGCGAGGTCGGATACCTCCCGCAGGACCCGCGCACCGGCGACCTCGACGTGCTCGCCCGGGACCGCATCCTCTCCGCGCGCGGCCTGGATACCGTGCTGCGCAGGATGCGCGAGAACGAGGACCGGATGGCGAGCGGCCAGGGCGCCACCCGCGAGCGCGCGATGAAGAAGTACGAGCGCCTGGAGACCGAGTTCCTGACCAAGGGCGGGTACGCCGCGGAGGCCGAGGCCGCGACCATCGCCGCCAGCCTCAACCTCCCCGACCGGGTCCTCGGCCAGCCGCTGCACACCCTCTCCGGCGGCCAGAGGCGCCGCGTCGAGCTGGCCAGGATCCTGTTCTCGGACTCCGACACCCTGCTGCTCGACGAGCCGACGAACCACCTCGACGCCGACTCGATCCTCTGGCTCCGGGACTTCCTCAAGACCTACCGCGGCGGCTTCATCGTGATCTCCCACGACATCCAGCTGGTGGAGACGGTCGTCAACAAGGTCTTCTACCTGGACGCCAACCGGTCGCAGATCGACATCTACAACATGGGCTGGAGGCAGTACCAGCTCCAGCGCGAGGCCGATGAGAAGCGCCGCAAGCGCGAGCGCGCCAACGCCGAGAAGAAGGCGGCGGCCCTCAACGCCCAGGCCGACAAGATGCGGGCGAAGGCCACCAAGACCGTGGCCGCCCAGAACATGGCCCGCCGCGCCGAGAAGCTCCTCTCGGGCCTCGAGGAGGCGCGGCAGTCCGACAAGGTCGCCAAGCTGCGCTTCCCCGACCCCGCGCCGTGCGGCAAGACCCCGCTCACCGCCGCGGGTCTGTCCAAGTCGTACGGCTCGCTGGAGATCTTCACCGACGTCGACCTGGCCATCGACAAGGGCTCCCGGGTCGTCATCCTCGGCCTCAACGGCGCGGGCAAGACGACGCTGCTGCGGCTGCTCGCCGGGGTCGAGCAGCCCGACACCGGCGCGGTGACGCCCGGGCACGGCCTCAAGCTCGGCTACTACGCCCAGGAGCACGAGACCCTCGACCCGGACCGTACGGTCCTGGAGAACATGCGCTCCGCCGCGCCAGACATGGACCTGGTCGACATCCGCAAGACGCTGGGGTCGTTCCTCTTCTCCGGCGACGACGTGGACAAGCCCGCGGGCGTGCTGTCCGGCGGTGAGAAGACCCGGCTCGCGCTCGCGACCCTCGTGGTCTCCTCCGCGAACGTGCTCCTCCTCGACGAGCCCACCAACAACCTCGACCCGGCCAGCCGCGAGGAGATCCTCGGCGCGCTGCGCACCTTCAGCGGTGCGGTCGTGCTGGTGACGCACGACGAGGGCGCGGTGGACGCGCTCCAGCCGGAACGCATCATTCTGCTGCCGGACGGAGTCGAGGACCTGTGGGGCGACGACTACGCGGATCTCGTCGCGCTCGCCTGATCCACTTCTCTCCTGTCACCTGATCCACTTCTTCTGGATCATTCGGCCGATGCGTGATCCATCATCTGAGTGAGCCGGGGTCGTACCTCGGCGTGCCGCAGCCGCGAGGTCCCGACTTCGTGATGTATGCACCCGCCGACTCGTCTCCGGCCCGTCTCCGAGCGCGGGCGCCCCGCTGACCTGGACCTTCGCCGCCGGATGCGCACAGTGACGAATTCCGGGACCGTACGGAATCGAAGCGTCCGGATGTGTCCGTGCGGCTCTGCGGGACAAAGGTTGTCGCACGGACCTTGCCGAATGGGTGGCCAGGACGCCCTCAAGGGGTGATCATGAGAGTCCAGAGCGCACTTCCCATGAGGAGGCACGGGTGGCCGAGACTCTGAAGAAGGGCAGCCGGGTGACCGGCTCCGCGCGCGAAAAGCTCGCGGCTGACCTGAAGAAGAAGTACGACTCCGGTGCGAGCATCCGGGCGCTGGCCGAGGAGACCGGCCGCTCGTATGGGTTCGTTCACCGGATGCTGAGCGAGTCCGGGGTGACCCTCCGTGGTCGCGGCGGAGCCACACGGGGAAAGAAGGCTCCTGCGTCCTGACGAGGCATCTCCCGGCAGGAGTGGGGCAGTACCACCCGGTCGGTCCGGTGATCGCCCGGGTGGTTACTGTGCAGTAAGGTCGACGGCGAACTCGTCGACCGCATGACTGCGGCCCATCCGGAGGCACCCATGACCCTGCTGGACAAGGACGGCGTACGGCTCACCGTCGACGACGCGGCAACCGTCGCCACGGTGACCCTGGCCAACCCCGACAAGCGCAACGCCCAGTCTCCCGCACTGTGGCGCGCTTTGGCCGAGGCGGGGCGCCTGCTGCCGGGGAGCGTACGCGTGGCCGTGCTGCGCGGAGAGGGCAAGTCCTTCTCCGCGGGGCTCGACCGGCAGGCTTTCACCCCGGAGGGCTTCGACGGCGAGCCTTCGTTCATCGAGCTCGCGCGCGGCTCCGACGCGGAGCTGGACGCGGCCATCGCCGAGTACCAGGAGGGGTTCACCTGGTGGCGGCGGAACGACCTCATCTCCGTCGCGGCGGTTCAGGGGCATGCGATCGGCGCGGGCTTCCAGCTCGCGCTCGCCTGTGACCTGCGCGTCTGTGCCGACGACGTGCAGTTCGCCATGCGCGAGACCAGCCTCGGACTGGTCCCGGACCTCACCGGCACGCACCCGCTCGTCGGGCTCGTCGGCTATGCCAGGGCGCTGGAGATCTGCGTCACCGGGCGGTACGTCCAGGCCGCGGAGGCCGAGCGGACCGGCCTCGCCAACCTGGTCGTACCCGCCTCGGAACTCGACGCCGCTGTCGCGGACTTGGCCGCGGCCCTGCTCGCCGCCCCGCGCGACGCCGTGATCGAGACGAAGGCACTGCTGCGCGGTGTCGCTGACCGCACGTACGAGGAGCAGCGAGCGGCCGAGCGGGCCGCGCAGGCGCGGCGACTCCGCGATCTCGCGGGTATCGCCGACTGACGGCCGACTGACGAGGGCGCTGCCGCCGCTCTCCCCGGGCCCCGGCTCGGGCTCCCACCTAAGTCCGGCCCGAGCCGGCCTCAGTCCGGACCGGCTCGGGTTGCCGGCGTCGCGCGAGCGACTCCTGGCCGCCCCGCGGTCAGGAGCGCCTGGCCGGATTCACGGCTGCTCGACCGCCGTCACGACGACGGCCACCGTCACCGGCGCGGCCGTGTCGGCGGCCGCCGCCGCGGTCACGGCTGCCCGTACCGCGCGGGCGACCTCCAGCGCGCGGTGACTGGCGGCGACCGCCAACTGCACCTCGACGTGGCGCCGTTCGGGAGCGTCCTCGTCCTGGATCCGCACGGGCCGGGCGGGCCTGCCGAGCACGGGCGCCAGCCGGGTCACGCCCGGGACGGCGGTCACCGCGTCGGCCACGTGGCCGTACGGGCCGGGCTCCGCGCCCCGGCTCCGGTCCGCCTCCGCCTCCCCGGCCGCTTCCGGTTCCCGCATGCCCTCCGCGGCGTGCGATACCTCCAGCAGGTCGGTGACCCGCAGATCGACTGCCGTCGTCTCCAGGCCGAGGCTGTGCTCCGCGGCCCCGAGCAGCGTCTCGCGCAGCCGCTCCGCCGACTCCGGCAGCGGCAGCCGCGTCCATGCCGCGAAGTCCGCGTCGATACGGAGCGGTCCCGGCGGCAGGGCGCTCGCGGGCCGCGGGACCGCGGGCGTGGCCGCCTTCGCCGGGTCCGCGAGGCCGATCCGGAGCCGGCCGAGCCGTACGTCGTCCAGCCGGGTCGCCGCCCGCCGCAGCACCTCGCTCGCGGCGCGCTCCGTGATCCAGGCGCCGTCCGCGGGGCCGCCCAACGGCAGCAGTCGGCCCAGACCGAGTTGCTGCCGTACCGCGTCCGTCCATCCTTCTGCCACCGGTGCTCACCCCTTCCCGGCTGTCCCCACGATCCAGGATGCTCCACACAGCGTGCCGTCCCACGCCTGCCGCATCCCTGGAGCGGCACGGGGCATTCACACTTAGTGTGGGCAACGGAGCGGAATGCCGCTTCTCTCCTCCGAAGGGACGACCGGCCATGTCCGAGACCGCACAGCGGAACCGGCCCGAGACGCCCGAACCCCCCTCCGTCGGCGAGGCTCCCAGGAAGACCCTGGGCACCAAGCGCGGCGGAGGAGATCCCGCGATCCGAGGCCGTACCACCATCGCCGACGGCGTGGTCGAGAAGATCGGCGCGCTCGCCGCCCGCGACGTCATCGGCGTCCACGCGCTGGGCAGCGGAATCTCCCGCACCTTCGGAGCCGTGCGGGACCGGGTGCCGGGCGGGAGGCCCGCCGTCACCCGCGGAGTCAGGGCCGAGGTCGGCGAGGTGCAGACGGCGCTGGACCTGGAGATCGTCGTTGACTACGGCGTCTCGATCGCCGACGTCACACGGGCCGTACGGGAGAACGTGATCTCCGCGGTCGAGCGGATGGCCGGCCTCGACGTCGTGGAAGTCAACATCGCGGTGAGCGATGTGAAGCTGCCGGACGAGGAAGAGGAAGAAGAGGGACCGCGCATCCAGTAGCCGAAGCCGAAGGGGACCGGACTGGACCGGGCGGCACAGGCGCAAGAGAAGGAGCGCACGATGAGCATGGCCGTGGTCGGCTTGATCGCCGGCATGGCGCTGGGCTTCGCCGGGTACTTCGGCGGGTTCGGCGCCTTCCTGCTGGTGGCGGCGCTGGGCGCCGTCGGATTCGTCGTCGGGCGGTTGCTGGAGGGCGACCTGGAGCTCGGCGACTTCTTCCGCCCCCGCGCGCGCGGCGAACGGCGGCGGTGAGCGCCGGTGCCCGAGGATGCCGCCGCGGTGGCGGCGCCGGTGCCCGATCCGGAGCCCGTGGCCGCAGGCGAGCGGGGGGCGACGCGTATCGCGGACCGGGTCGTCGCGAAGATCGCTGCCCGGGCCGCCAGGGAGGCGCTGCGCGATCTGCCCGAGGCGCACCACGTGCCCGCCGGCCGCTGGCCGCAGGCGACGGTGTCCGTACGGCCGGCGCCAGGTCAGGGCGGCGCCCGGCCCCCGTTCGCCGAAGCGCGCGTGCGGGTGGCGGTGGAGCTGGGCTACCCCTGTGACATCGGTGCGCGGTGCGGCGCTGTGCGTCATGAGGTCTCCGAGCGGGTACGCGCTTTGGCGGGCATGGATGTGCCCGAAGTCTCCGTATCTGTGGAACGGCTGCACTCCGAGCAGTCGCGGGCGGCGGAGCAGGGGAGGGTCACATGAGCGACCACGATCCGGACGCGAAGGGCGGCAACGGCGGTACGCAGCGGATGCCCACGGTGGAGCGCGAACCGGCCTCGGGCGGCGGGTCGTCCGACCTCGAGCAGTCCGCGTCGGCCGCGGACTACGACGGCGGAGGCGGCGAAGGCCAGCCGCGGCGCTTCTGGTCCGAGCGGCGCGTCCCGGCGGGGATCGTCGCGGCCCTCGCGACCGCCGGCGTGGGGCTGCTCCTCTACGACGTCGCCGCGGTGCGGGCGGGCCGGACCGCGATGGAGTGGCGCCGCCGGCTCGCCGACGAGCTGGCGGAGCGCCCGCTGGACAACCCCTGGATGATCGGCGGCGCCGCGGTCGCGATGGTGCTGGGGCTGTGGCTGCTGCTGCTCGCGCTCGCCCCTGGACTGCGCGGGCTGCTGACCATGCGGCGGCCCTCGGGGGTCGCGGGCGCCGATGACGTACGGGCCGGACTCCACCGTTCCGCGGCCGCGCTCGTGCTGCGCGACCGGGCGATGGAGGTGTCCGGCGTGCAGTCGGTACGGGTCGACGTCAGCCGCCGCCGGGTCAGGGCCCGCGCCCTGGCCCACTTCCGCGACCTCGACGAGGTGCGCCGTGACCTGGACGATGCGATGGCCTCCGGTATCGGGGAACTGGGCCTGGTCCGGCAGCTCGACCTGTCCGTGCGCGCACGACGCCCGGCGAAGAGGTGACCTGACCCATGCTCAGGACCGTCAACCGCGTACTGCTCGCACTGGCCGGGCTCGGGCTCTTCGCTCTGGGCGGCGCGGTGCTGATCGGCTCGATCGACCTGTCGCGGCACTGGGGGTTCGATCTCCCGGGCTGGTGGCCCTTCAGGGGGCCGGACGACGTCGTGCTGGGCGAAGAGGGCCGCACCCGCTTCCGGGACGACGGCTGGTGGTGGCCGACCGTCTTCGCGGTGCTGACCGTGCTGCTCGTGCTGATGCTGTGGTGGTTCCTCGCCCAGCTGCGGCGGCACCGCCTCGGTGAGGTTCTCGTGGACAGCGGGGACGGGGCGGGGGCGCTGCTGCGGGGGCGTGCGCTGGAGGGTGTGATGGCCGCGGAGGCGGAGTCGCTGGACGGCGTCTCCAGGGCGAACGTCCTGCTGACGGGCCGCCGTCGTACGGCGCCAGAGGCGCGCGTGGCGCTCCTGCTGGAACCGCATGCGGCGCCGGCCGACGCACTGGCCCGGCTGACCGGGGAGGCCCTGACCCACGCGCGCGAGTCGGCAGGCCTGGACCACCTCCCGGCGGAGTTCCACCTCCGCGCGGCCCGCCACCCGGCAGAACGCGTCCTCTAGCCCCGGACGCCGCCCCGGCGGCGCGCGTGTTCCGCTGCCCGCGCCGGGCCCGCGTGCCGCGCACCGTGCTTGGCCCTCCCGCCCACCCGCCCTGAAAGGGCGGGAGTGGAATCCAAGTCCCGGCCGGAGGCCCGGGGCGGCGGCGGGCGCCGGTGGGGCGAATGACCGCCGGAGGTGGTCAGAAGCCGTGGCGGGCGCCGCCGTCGACCTGGAGCATCACACCCGTGACGTACGACGCCGCCGGCGACAGGAAGAACGCCGCGGCCTTCCCGAACTCCTCCGGCCTCCCATAGCGCCGCAGCGGAATCGCCGCCGAGCTGCGCGCCCGCGCCGCGTCCGGATCGCCGGAGAGCGCGTCCAGCTCGCGTATGCGGTCCGTGTCAATACGCCCCGGAACGAGCCCGATGACCCGGATGCCCCGCGGCCCCAGCTCCACAGAAAGGGACTTGGCGAAGCCCGCGAGCCCCGGCCGCAGGGCGTTGGAGATCGTCAGCCCGGGGATCGGCTCGTAGACCGACCCCGAGAGGACGAAACCGATCACGCCGCCCTCCGGCAGCTCGGCCGCGGCCGTCCGCGCGAGCCGTACCGCTCCGAGAAAGACGGACTCGAAGGCCGCCTGCCACTGCTCGTTCGTGTTGTCAGCGCCCATCCCGGGCGGCGGCCCGCCGACGCTGATCAGGATGCCGTCGAAGCCGCCGAAGCGGGCGCGCGCCGTCGCGATGAGGCGGTCGGCCGCACTCGGGTCTGCGTTGTTCGCGGCAAGGCCGGCCGCGTTCGGTCCGAGGACCGCAGCCGCAGCCGTGGCGGCCTCCTCGTCGCGGCCGCTGAGCACCACCTTCGCCCCATCGGCGACGAGTTCACGCGCCGCGGCGAGGCCGAGCCCGCGCGTGGCCCCGGTGACGACGTACACCCGGTTCTTCAGTTCAAGATCCATGCCCTCATGGTGTCCTATCGGTCCGGGACGGCGCGAGGGCCGTGTCCACAGGGCCGTGTTCACCGGGCCCGACCGGGTCGGTCAGACCGGGACGGATGCCGTTTCCTGCGCCGGCTTCCGCTGCGCGGCGAGGCGGTCCTTGCGCTCGCGGCGGACCAGGACGACCCAGCCGACCGGGACGCCGGCCGCGAACAGCCACCACTGGATCGCGTACGCCATGTGCGGGCCGATGCCGCTGTGGTCCGGCGCCGGCACTGTCTCCGGCCGGCCGGCCGGGTCCTTCGGAGAGGTCTTGGTGAGCTGGACGTAGCCGCCGAGGAGCGGCTGCGGGAGCGCCCCGGCCCGCTCCCTGCTGTTGATCATCATGACCTGACGCGGCGGCAGGCCCTGCTTGTCCTTGATGCCGCTGTTCGCAGCCGTCTCGTCGGGCATGAGACGGCCGGTGACCGTGACCTGCCCGCGGGGCGCCGCCGGCACCTTCGGGAACTTCGTGAGATCGCCGCCGGCCGGGATCCAGCCGCGGTTGACCAGGACCGCCCGGCCGTCCTTCATGATCAGCGGGGTGACGAGGTAGTAGCCGATGGTCTGCTCGTCGGCAGCGGTCCGCTGGCGGACCACGACCTCGTGTTCGGTGTCGTACGAGCCGGTGGCGGTGACCGTGCGCCAGGTGTCGGAGCCGGGCACCTCGTGGCCAGGGGAGGTGAGCCTGCCGACCGGGACGGCCGGGGCGTCGAGGCTCCGGGCGACCTGCCCGTTCCGGGCGACGCGGTGCTCGTGGCGGTGCAGCTGCCAGAAGCCCAGCTCGATCATCACGGGGATGAGCGCAAGCGCAACGAGGGTGAGGATCACCCACTGCCGGGACAACAGGAAGCGGTACACCCCACGACCGTACAACTCGGTCGTGGGGTGCATGTCGGGTGGGGGTTCTCCTGCGGCCGGGGTCCGGGACCTGGGCCGGGAGGGCCGGGGCTGCCCGGAGGGCCGGGACTGCTCACACGTGGTCGACGACTCCCACCTTCCCCTCCTCGCGGGCGCAATGGGCGCAGCAGTAAAAGTGGCCCTCGGCCTCCACGCCCTGGCCGATGATCTTCACATTGCAGTGCTCGCAGATCGGGGCCATCCGGTGGATGGCGCAAGCGAAGCAGTCGAAGACGTGCACCGCGCCCTGCGCGTGGACCTCGAAGGTCAGACCGTAGTCGTTTCCGCAAACCTCACATCGTGCCATGCGCCACAGGGTGCGGGTGCGGGTCGCCGGAGGGGGAGCGGGCGGCGGGCGCGTCGTCCGCCGTTCACTCGGACGAGGGTGCCGGGGCCACGTCCTGGAGCAGTTGCATGAACGCCGCCTCGTCGACCACAGGGGTGCCGAAGGCGCGGGCTCTGTCGGCCTTGGAGGTGCCCGAGCCAGGGTCGTTGGTCACCAGCAGGCTGGTGAGCCGGGAGACGCTGGTGGCGATGTGCAGCCCCGCGTCGAAGGCGCGGTCCTCCAACAGCTCGCGGTCGACCGAGGTGTCGCCGGAGAACGCCACCCGCATGCCCTGGACGAGCCGCTTGCCCGGCTCGTACCGCCCCGGGTTGGGGAACGGGCACGCGGGACGCCGGCGGTTCGGACGCCAGCTGCCCGGGCGGTACGAGCGCTGGTGGCCGTTTGCTCGCGGGGCGTCCGACCACTCGGTGAGCGGCTGGCAGCCCAGCAGCGGCAGCCGCACCCCCGCCCCCGCCGCGAGATGGAGGCTCGGCCGGAACGCCTCGGCGAGCACGCGCGCGTCGTCCAGCGCGTGGTGGGCCTGCCGCTGCACGACGCCGTAGTGCGCGGCCAGCGACTCCAGCTTGTGGTTGGGGAGGGGGAGCCGGAGCTCCTTGGCGAGGGCGATGGTGCACAGCCGCTGCCGGACGGGGGCCGTGCGGTCGGCGCGGGCGTACTCACGGGCGATCATCGACCAGTCGAAGACGGCGTTGTGCGCGACGAGCACGCGTCCATCGAGGCGCTCGGCGAGGGCGTCGGCGATCTCGGGGAAGAGCGGTGCGCCGGCGAGCACATCGCTCGTCAGGCCGTGGATCCAGACCGGGCCCGGGTCGCGCAGCGGGTTGACCGGCGAATACCAGTGGTCCTCCACATTGCCCTGCGCATCGAGCCGGTAGACCGCCGCCGAGACGATCCGGTCGTCGCGCGCGAGCCCCGTCGTCTCGACGTCCACGACGGCGTACCCCCGCGGATACGCCTCCGGCCACGCGTCCGCCGGTACGGGCTGCGGCACGGGCACGGGCATGCGTACGGGCACAGGCGCGCTTTCAGGCACCGGCACCGGCACCGGCACCGGCATCGGCCGCGGCACCGGGGGCGCGGACTGCTGCTGCGCGATGGACGGTGCGGCTGCCGTGCGGTCTTCGAGCATGGTCCATGAGAATACGGCCCGCCTCTGACAGAGCCTCTAACGGGCTGCCCGCCGTGCGGGGGAACTGGTATGACGGCGCGTCAGGCCAGACTCGGCCGAGTCATGGTCCTGCGAGCACGGCGGCTTCTGGGGTTCGGTGAGCTCCGACGGTGGCCAGGGCGAGGCGGTGCGCGTGCCGTACGCGGACGGCACGCTGGTCGGGCTCCCCGCCGAGGCGGCCTCGGACGACCGCCTGCTCGCCGCGCTCCAGCCTGACGGTCGACGTGGAGGGCGTCCCGGGCGGCTACAAGGCGATGGACGAGCGGACGGCGCTGAAGGTGCTGGTCAGGAACTGACGCGGCGCGGGGGGCCTGGGGTGACCAGACGCTCGGGCGGGATGAGGTCGGCGTTCAGGACCTTGGTCCCGCCGGTGATGGAGATAACTAGGTTGGGCATTTCGGCCAGCGGCGCGAGATCGAGCGGGGCGGTGTCCGGCCCTTGGCACGCGGAGAGCAAGAGGTCCGCGAGCAGGGGAAGGTCCTGCAGCGGCGCGAGTCCACGGGGGATCGTACAGCCCACCAGCCATAGAGTGCCGAGCCGCTGATGAGAGGTGATGTCTTCCAGGTCGAGATCGCTTAGGAAGCGCAACTGGAGCAGTTCAAGTTGGCTGATGCCCTCGAGCAGGGCCAGTTGGGAGCCCTGTCTTTCACCCGTGAGGGTGAGCCAATTCAGATGCGGCCAGCGCTCCATGCCATGGAGCCGTACATGCACGGCCATGTTGTAGAGCCCGAGGCCTGTGAGCTGCGGGCCGACCGGAAGAGACTCCAGACTGCTCATCGGAACCTCGAAGTCGAGGTCGAGACGGGTCAGTTTGCTGATCGGGCGCAGGGGAGCCAAGCTCAGCCACGGGTACAAGCCTTGGAGACGCAGAGTCTCGATACTCGTGGCTTCCAAAGGGGCGAGGTCGGCAACTTCGGGACATTGCGTCAGCGAGAGACCGCGCAGCGCCGGGAACCGCTGGACGAAAGACAGGTCGCTGATTGTCCTGTTCCTGATGATGTGCAAAGACTCGGTGAATTTCCCGAGGTGATCGAACGGTTGCAGGTCACCATTTGCGGTTACGCAATTGACTTGGGGGAGCCTGGGTAGGGCTTCCATCTGTTCCTGCGAATCCACCGTGAGGAATACACCGCGCAGTGCTGCACGGGACAGCACAGCGTCGATATAGGCGTGGGTGTCGAAGTGGCTCCACGCCCGGGTGACAGCGACTCGTACTCTCTCGTCACCGCAGAATCTGGCAATCAGCGCCATGGCGGCGGTTCCACCGATCAGCGCGGCCGTTCGCACAACGGCCCGTGCGGACCACTCGTCCTCGACATTCTCCGGTCCGGGCAGCAGATCGAGGACCAGCTCACCCGCCTTCGCCAGCTCCTCCGCCTCCTCGTCGTTCCACGGCGGGATCAGCTCAGCCAGCCGTCCCTCCACCTCCCCCCGGACCTCCGGATCCAGCTGCGGCGCGTGTTCCAAGCACGCCGCCGCCAGCAGGTTCAGGCGGTTTCGGGACAACTTCACGCGGTCCGCTCGCTTCAGGATTCCGCGTAGCAGCCGTACCCGCTCCGCCGGGCGGGCGTGGCCCACCGCCATGCGGATGACGTCCTCCCACTGGTCGTCGTGGGCCCTGCCCACCAGGAAGCCGAAGTCACGCGCCTCCACCGCCGCCTTCGCCGCCAAGTGGTCCTGGAACGTCCGGTGCACGAAGCCCACCGAGCCCGGGACCGGCTCGCGCAGCAGGCCGCTGCGGATCAGCAGGTGCCGGAAGACCTGTTCCGCGCTGCCCTGCTGCCGTACCTGCGGCATCGCGGCCAGCGACTCGTCGATCATTTCGATCGCCTCGCCGCACTCGGCCTCGACCTGGCCGTTCCTGATCAGCCAGTACGCCAACTGCTGGAGCAGCAGCGTCTGTTCGTCCTTCGTCAGCTCGACGCCCTCGACCCCCGCGATCTCCCGCTCCGTGTCACGCCGTACGAGCAGCATGTCCAGCGCCGCGTCGTACAGCTCCTTGCGGGCGCGCGGCAGATGCATCCGGCGGTCGCGGTTGAGCGCGCACAGCAGGGCGCACATCAGCGGATTGGTCGACAGCCTGCCCAGTTCGCGGCGGGTGCCGACGGCCTGGAGAAGGGACTCCTCGTACGTGTCGAGCGCCTCCCGATCACCGCCAGGCCCGCACTCCTGCCGCGCCGCGTCGTGCCAGTGGGTGATGAAGGAGCGTGCGTCCTCGCGCGTCATGGGCAGCAGTGAGCGCGCGCGGAATCCGCACTGCGCCAGCCAGTCCTCCGGGACCGCCGACGGCCGCGTGGTCACCACGTACCGTGCGTCGGGGAAGGCCGCGACCATCGTGCGCAGCCAGTCCTCCGTACGCTTCCGCAGCCGCTGCGGCACCTCGTCCACGCCGTCCACGAGCACGAGCGCGCGGCCCGAGGAGAGGAGATCCTCCGCCCACCCCACCGGGGCCGCTCCTGCGAGCGGGTTGCCCATGGCCGTCAGGAAGTCCTGGGGGAGCGGCAGCGCATCCCGGCCGCCCAGGGCCCGCAGCCGCAGGACGAACGGTACGCACGCATTCCAGTCGGCGAGCTGCGTCCCGAAGCTGCGCCGCGCGGCGTTCGTCGCGAGCCACTGCACGAGCGTGCTCTTGCCCGAGCCCGCAGGGCCGCGGAGCAGCAGCCGTGAGGAGTCCGCGAGGGCCTGTTCGATACGGACCGTCGGGGCGGCGAATTCACGGCGGAACGCCGTTTCGGGGGCCTCATTGTTCACGCCGAGGCTGATGTACGCCGTGTCGAGCGCCCACTCGGCTCCGGCGCCGCTCAGCGTCACTCCGAACAGCTGCAGCCTGCTGTGCGTGGCCACCACGACATCGGCGTAGCGCGACTCGAACCGTGCCGCCTCGCCCGCCGGGCCGGGGCCAAGACGCCGCCGCACCTCCTCCACAGCCTGCTCCGTACGGCCCGTACGGCGCACCAACTCCACCTGGCTCCGGGCCGGGAACGTCGGCAGTGACGATGCGTACTCCACGATGTGAAGGCAGCACAGGTCCAGGAGGCGGTCGAAGAGCGCATTCCCGGCTTCGCCGAGCGCGGCACCGGACCGTACGCCGTTCGCACGGGCCAGCACGTGGTCCCGTAACTCCCGTGGCTCCAGATCCAGTTCCAGCAACAGGTCCTGATCCAGCGGACCGGCCGCGGAGAAGACGTCGCCGACGGCCGCGACCGCCGCCGACCGCTCGTGCTCAGGAGCCTTCGAGCACGCCTCCCCGCACACCTCGCCCAGGCGGCCGGCCAGGGAGTCGACGAGACGACCTGTCTCCTTCTCACTCAGGCGAGCGGGCCTGCGCCCGATCCCACCCGGGCTCGCGGGCTTCTCCGCCAGCCCGGCCCCCGGCCTTTTCGTCAGCAGCGATTTCGCCAGCGCGCTCACGACCGTGGTGGCCAGCCGTGTCATGACGACATCGAGACCCTGCACCCGTACAACTCCCCCAGCGCGATGGGCGGCACCCCAGAAGCGCAGGGTACCGCCCACCCATCGCTGCCTACGTCACTTCTCCACCGCGTCCAGGGCGTCCGCGATCCCCGCCCCGTAGAAGCCGTTGTCGCCCTCGCTGCCCTCACAGACCGCGTCCGCCTTGCCGTCGCCGTCGATGTCGTACGGGTCCTGGCAGGCGCGGTCGTCGGCCTCGAGTTTCAGGAGGCCCTTGACCACGGCCGGGGAGGCCTTCGGGTGGGTGCTCTTGATGAGCGCGGCGACGCCCGCGACGTGCGGGGACGCCATGGAGGTCCCGGCCATGTAGCCGTAGGTACCGCCCGGCAGCGGGCCGAGGATCTGGCCGCTGACCGCGGGCGGGGCCGGGGGCTGGTAGCGGGTGCTGTCGCCGCCCGGGGCTGCGATGTCGATAACGCCCAGGCCGTGGTTGGAGAACGAGGACTTCAGCCCCTTGGCGCCGATTGCGGAGACGGTGACGACGCCCGGCAGCTGGGTCGGTATGTCGAGGCACTCGCTTGGATCGATCTCGCGCTCGACCGGCGTCGTGTCGTTGGGGCTCACCGGGTCGGTGATGGAGTCGGCGGCCAGGTCGTAGTTCTCGTTGCCCGCCGCGGCGACGTTCACCGCGCCCTTGCGCTCCGCGTACCGCGTGGCCCGCGTGATGGCCTCGAGCAGCGCCTTCTGGTCCGGGTCGTCGGAGCAGTTGAAGTACCACGGGTCGGTGTAATAGCTGTTGTTGGTCACGTCCACGCCGTGCTCCGCGGCCCAGATGAAGCCGCAGACGACCGCCTCGGTGTAGAAGAACCCGGCTTCGGTCGACACCTTGATGCCGGAGACCTTGACGCCCGGGGCGACGCCGGTGACGCCGACGCCGTTCTTCGCGGCCGCGATCTCGCCCGCCACGTGTGTGCCGTGCGGACTCTCCTGGGCTCCCGGGCGCCAGGCGCCGTCGGCCGTATCCGGCTTGCCCGTCACGCAGTTGACGGATGCGGCGCGGTCGAAGTTGGGCGCGATGTCCGGGTGGGTGTCGTCCACGCCCGTGTCGATGACGGCGACGGTGACCTTCTGGCTGCCCAGTGACTTCTCGTGCGCCTTGTCCGCCTTGATGGCGGGCAGGTCCCACTGGAGCGGCTGCAGCGGGTCCTGGCCCGCCTCGGCCAGCTTGGCGGCTTCCCTGGCCTGCTCGGCGGTCAGCACCTTCGGCGTGCCGGTGTCGGTCGTGCCCTGGGCGGGCAGCGGCGCCGTACGGGTCGCGCCCGCGGACGAGACCCCCCGCACCTTCCGGATCTCCTTGGCGAAGCCGGAGTTGGCGGAGTGGACGACGATCACGCCGATCTGGTCGTAGGCCTGCACGATCGTTCCGCCGGCCCTGGCGATCGCCTTCTTCAGGGACGGGGATGTGCCGGAGCCGGGGCGGACGTTGACGACGTAGCTGAGCTGCTCACCGTCCGCGGTGGCGGCCGGCGCGGCGGCGGTGGTGCCCGGGTCGGTGGCCGAGTCCTCCAGCGGCGCGGCGGACGCGGCTGCGGGGAGGAAGGCGAGCGCGGTGGTCAGGGCCATGCTCACGGGTATCGCGGCTGCGCGGCGCGAGCGTGCTGCGGGGCGCGGCGTCATGGTTTCTCCACTTCGGTCGTGGGAGGTCGTGCCAATGGAGGTGGGAGGTGCGGGGCGCGTCACTTCTCGACCGCGTCGAGCGCGTCGACGATGCCGAAGCCGTAGAAGCTGTTGATGTGCTGCGTGCCCGTGCACTCGGCGTTGACCTTGCCGTCACCGTCCGGGTCGTACGGCTCCGTCGGGCACCCGGGGTTGTCCGCGTGGGCCTTGAGCAGCCACTGGATCTCCTGCGGGCTCGCGTCCGGCCGCTTGCTCTTGATGAGCGCGGCGACGCCCGCGACGTGCGGCCCGGCCATCGAGGTGCCCTGCAGGTACGCGTAGTCGCCCCCGGGCATCGTGGACAGGATCCGGCCGTCCTTGGCCGGGGCCTCGGGCACCTGGTACTTGTCCCCGCCCGGGCCTGCCACGTCGATCTGGTTCAGGCCGTAGTTGGAGTAGTACGACTTGAGGGCCTTCGGGCCGGTCGCGGAGACCGTCACGACGCCCGGCAGCTGGGTCGGGATGTCCAGGCACTTCGACGGGTCGACGGTGCGCTCGACGGGTGTCGTGTCGTTGGGGCTCGAGGTGTCGGTGAGCGACTTGGCCGCCAGGTCGAAGCTGGAGTTGCCCGCGGAGGCGACATGGATCGCGCCCTTACGGCCGGCGAACTTCGCCGCCCTGCTCACCGCCTCGACGATGGCTCCCTGGTCGGGGTCGTCCTTGCAGTTGAACATCCACGGGTCGATGTAATAGCTGTTGTTCGTGACCTCGATGCCCTGGTCGGCCGCGAACATGAAGGCACAGACGACGGCCTCGGCATAGAAGAGGCTGGTCTCCGCCTCGCTCACCTTGATGGAGGAGACCTTCACGCCCGGCGCGACGCCCGCGACGCCCACGTTGTTGCGGGCCGCCGCGATCTCGCCCGCCACGTGCGTGCCGTGGTAGTCGTCCTCGGTGTACGGCCGCCAGGCCCCTTTGCCGGTGTCCGCGAGGCCGCCGACGCAGTTGGCGGACTGCTTGGCCGAGAAGTTCGGCGCGAGGTCGGGGTGGGTGTCGTCGACGCCCGTGTCGATGACCGCGACCGTCACCTTCCGGCTGCCGGGGTTCACCTCAGCCGCCTTGTCGGCCCTGATGGCCGCGATGTCCCACTGCAGGGACTCGAGCGGCTCCTGGCCGGAGGCCCTGGCGGCCGCGAGGGCGGCGGCGGAGCGGGGCTCCCGCACCTTCTCGGGCTTGCCGACCTCGGTGGTGCCGGCCGCCTTGAGCGGCGCGGTGCGGGTGGCACCCGCCGACTGGACGCCCTCGGCTGTGCGCATGGTCCTGGCGAAGTCGGGGTTCGCCGAGTGGACGACGATCACCCCGATCCGGTCATGGGCGGTGACCACCGTGCCGCCGGCCTTGGCGATGGCCTTCTTCACCTTGCCGACCGTGCCGGCGCCGGTCTCGGTGTTCACCACGTACGAGAGCTCGGGCCCGGCTTCCGCGGCGGAGGCCGGCGCGTCCGCGGTCTGCGGGGCGGCGGCCGTAGCGGAGCCGGGAAGGAAGCCGAGGGAGGCGGTGAGCGCGAGCCCGACCGGCACGGCGAGCGCGCGCCTGCGTCTGGACCGGAGAGGAGCCATGGGTTCTCCACATCATCCGTGAGACCGTCCACGCACGGGTGTGCGCATGGACGGGTACATGACGACGGAAGCTAGCGCCGATGCGGTGATCTGATCAATGGATTCCGGTGAAAAGCCCGGATTCCGCTTGGCCCTGGCCCGTCCGGCTGAAAACGTCACCCATGCGGACGCGTCGAGTCCGCTGCGGCTTCAGCGACCTGACGGATCGACACGCGGGCGCTGCAGCGCCTCGATGCTCAGCGGCGGCAGCGGGACCCGGGGGCCGTACCACCTGCCGAGTTCGCCCGCCCCGATGCGCGGCTCGGTCCGTGTAACCGCGACCGGACCGGGCAGCCGCACCATGCCATAAGGCCGGCGGGCGGGCGCGGGGGACGGGAGGTTCGACGGATCGCTCACACCGGGGTCAACGAACCGGAAAGCGGCGGGTGTCGGTCACGATCGACCGATCCTGTGGAATTCAACCAACCCCCCTGTCGGATCACGTCACACGGGCCTACGATGCCGAATCCGGTGCGTGATCAAGCTCACCCCAGCAGCAAGCCGCAACGACCAAGCTCCGTCAACCGAGTTCAACCGAGCCGCATCCACGGGAGATCCCTTGTACACCGACCCGAGTCCCGCAGGGGAGGGAACGCCAGGCGCCGAGCCGTACCGCGAAGTGCAGGCGAGCCCCGAGTTCGCAGAACTGCGCCGCACCTACCGCTCCTTCGCCTTCCCCCTCACGGTGGCCTTCATCGTCTGGTACCTGCTGTACGTCCTGCTGTCCAACTACGCGGGCGGCTTCATGGGTACCAAGGTGCTCGGCAACATCAACGTCGCCTTCGTCTTCGGCATCGCCCAGTTCGCCACCACCTTCCTCATCGCGTGGTGGTACTCGCGGCACGCCGCCGCCAAGCTCGACCCGCGCGCCGAAGCCATCAAGTCCCGCCTGGAGGGCGGCGAGGCCACCACGTCCCGCCTGGAGGGTGACGCATCATGAGCCCGACGATCCAGCTCGCCGCCGAGGGCGCGGGCGAGCACCGCGGCCTCATCATCACGCTCTTCGCGGTCTTCGTCGCCGCGACCCTCGGCATCACGGTGTGGGCCGGGCGCCAGACCAAGGGAGCGGAGGACTTCTACGCGGGTGGGCGCCAGTTCAGCGGCTTCCAGAACGGCCTCGCGATCTCCGGCGACTACATGTCGGCGGCGTCCTTCCTCGGTATCGCGGGCGCCATCGCCATCGCGGGCTACGACGGCTTCCTCTACTCCATCGGCTTCCTCGTCGCCTGGCTGGTGGCCCTGCTGCTGGTCGCCGAACCCCTGCGCAACTCGGGCCGGTTCACCATGGGCGACGTGCTCGCGTACCGCATGCGGCAGCGCCCGGTGCGTACGGCCGCGGGCACCTCCACCATCGTGGTGTCCATCTTCTACCTGCTGGCCCAGATGGCCGGCGCCGGTGCCCTGGTCTCGCTGCTGCTCGGCATCACCAGCGAGACCGGGAAGATCCTCATCGTCGTCCTCGTCGGCGTCGTGATGATCCTTTACGTCTCCATCGGCGGCATGAAGGGGACCACCTGGGTGCAGATGGTCAAGGCGGTGCTGCTGATCGCGGGCACGCTGCTCATCACGTTCCTGGTGATGCTCAAGTTCAACTTCAACATCTCCACCCTTCTCGGGGCGGCGGCCGAGAACAGCGGGAAGGGGGCCGCCTTCCTGGAGCCTGGCCTGAAGTACGGGGTCAGCGCGACCTCGAAGATCGACTTCATCTCGCTCGGCATCGCGCTGGTGCTCGGCACCGCGGGCCTGCCGCACATCCTGATCCGCTTCTACACCGTGCCCACGGCCAAGGCCGCCCGGAAGTCGGTGAACTGGGCGATCGGCATCATCGGCGCCTTCTACCTGATGACCCTCGCCCTGGGCTTCGGCGCGGCCGCACTGATCAAGCAGGAGACGATCATCGCGTCCAACCCGGCGGGCAACACGGCGGCTCCGCTGCTCGCCCAGGAGATCGGCGGCGGCGCGGACTCGACCGGCGGCGCGATTCTGCTCGCGGTGATCTCGGCGGTGGCCTTCGCGACGATCCTCGCCGTCGTCGCGGGACTCACCCTCGCCTCCTCGTCCTCCTTCGCGCACGACCTGTACGTGAACGTCATCCGCAAGGGCCAGGCCTCGGACAAGGAGGAGGTCGCGGCGGCGCGCTGGGCGGCCATCGGGATCGGGGCCGTGGCGATCGTCCTCGGCGTCTTCGCACGCGGTCTCAACGTGGCGGGCCTCGTCGCGCTCGCCTTCGCGGTCGCCGCGTCCGCCAACCTGCCGACCATCCTCTACAGCCTGTTCTGGAAGCGGTTCACCACCCAGGGCGCGCTGTGGTCCATCTACGGCGGTCTCGCCTCGTCCGTGCTGCTGGTGCTCTTCTCGCCGGTCGTCTCGGGCAAGGAGACCTCGATGTTCCCGGGCGTGGACTTCCACTGGTTCCCGCTGGAGAACCCGGGCCTGATCTCGATCCCGCTGGGCTTCCTGCTCGGCTGGCTCGGCTCCGTCCTGTCCAAGGAGCAGCCGGACGAGGGCAAGTACGCGGAACTGGAGGTCCGCTCCCTCACCGGATCGGGAGCCCACTGAGCAGCTCGGTCGCCGAGCAGCTCGGTCACCCTCCGTGCGCGGCCGCGTCGTAGGGATCTACGATGCGGCCGCGCCGCTGCTTGTGGCATCGGGCCGATGCTGATGTCACAGCCGTCGCGTAGGCTCGAGAAATCGCAAGAACTGCTGCTGCCGGAGCGGGGAGGGCCCAGTGCTCATTGACACATACGGTCGCGTGGCCACCGACCTGCGCGTATCGCTCACCGACCGGTGCAACCTCCGCTGCACCTACTGCATGCCGGAGGAGGGCCTGCAGTGGCTCGGCAAGAGCGACCTGCTCACGGACGACGAGATCGTCCGGCTGATCCGTATCGCGGCCACCGACCTCGGTGTCACGGAGGTCCGCTTCACCGGCGGCGAGCCCCTGCTGCGCCCCGGACTGGTCTCCATCGTCGAGCAGTGCGCCGCCCTCGAGCCGCGCCCCAAAATGTCGCTGACCACCAACGGCATCGGCCTCCAGCGCACCGCGCGGGCCCTGAAGGACGCGGGCCTGGACCGGGTCAACGTCTCGCTGGACACCCTCAGGCCCGACGTCTTCCAGGCCCTGACCCGCCGCAAGCGCCACCAGGACGTGCTGGACGGACTCGACGCGGCCCGCGCCGCCGGCCTCACCCCGGTCAAGGTCAACGCGGTGCTGATGCCGGGGCTCAACGACGACGAGGCCCCCGACCTGCTCGCCTGGGCCGTGGAGCACGACTACGAGCTGCGCTTCATCGAGCAGATGCCGCTCGACGCCCAGCACGGCTGGAAGCGCGACGGCATGATCACCGCAGGGGACATCCTGGCGAGCCTGCGCACCCGCTTCGACCTCACCCCCGAGGGCGAAGAGGTCCGCGGCTCCGCGCCCGCGGAGCGCTGGCTGGTCGACGGCGGCCCCGCCCGGGTCGGAGTCATCGCTTCCGTCACCCGCCCGTTCTGCCGGGCCTGCGACCGCACCCGGCTCACCGCGGACGGCCAGGTCCGTACGTGCCTGTTCGCCAGGGAGGAGTCGGACCTGCGCGGTCCGCTGCGGTCCGGCGCGGGCGACGAGGAGATCGCGAAGCTGTGGCGGCTCGCGATGTGGGGCAAAAAGGCCGGTTCCGGTCTGGACGACCCGTCCTTCCTGCAGCCCGACCGTCCGATGTCAGCGATCGGCGGCTGACTTCCGCTCCCATTCCTCGAACGGCACGACGTCCTTCAGGAACCCCCGTACGCCGAGGAACTGCGACAGGTACTCGCGGTGCTCCTCGCAGGCCAGCCAGGTCTTCCGGCGCTCCGGCGAGTGGATCTTCGGGTTGTTCCAGGCCAGCACCCACACCGCGGCGGCACGGCAGCCCTTGGCCGAGCAGATCGGTGATCCGGCGTGCGAGGTGTTCGATTCGGCGTTCACAGGCACCAGTAAACAGGGCCCGGACATGGCGACGCCGGGCAGCCACGGGGGGAGCCGCCCGGCGTCGGTCCGTCGCTCCGACGGGGGATGCGGAGCGCGTACGCAGTATGTCACGGGGGACCCTGGCCAGTGCACTGGATCCACACGATTGATCTGAGCTTTTCTTGAGCTTTGCAGACTGCGGTCACACCCGCCCGGAATCAGCTCTGGTCACGCGACCGCTCGTTCTCCTCGGCCCCTGTCGTCTCCGGGACGCGCTCGTGCGAGCCGTCCTCCGAACCGGAGCCCAGCATGCGCCCGGTGGGCGTCGTGATGAAGGAGTCGGGGACTGAAGGGGCGTTCTCCCGGCCCGCGTTGGCGATCACCACGGCGATATACGGCAGGATGAAACCCAGCACAAGGGCGACGATCGCCACATGCCGTTCGACGTTCCACAGCGCCACGGCCAGCAGGAACGACACGGTGCGGACGGTCATCGAGATGACATAGCGCCGCTGCCGGTGCCGCACATCGTCGGCCAGCCCCGCGCGCGCCCCGGTGATCCGGAAGACCTGGGGGCCGCTGTGCTTCCGCATCCGCTCCACCACCTGCGACTCAAGCCGGTCCCGCCCGGTCCCGGACACCTCCACCGTACGCCGCTGGTCAGCCGCGTACGAGACCGGGCCGGGCGGTGCGGCGCCGCTGCCTCTACAGCCCCTTCAGCTCGGCGATCTTCCGCCCCGCCTTGAGGTAGACGCTGCCCGATCCGGCGGCGAGACCGGCGTCGGCGAGGGTCTGGGCCACGGCCTCGGCGAGCGGCCGGGTCGCCGCGGCCTCGTCCAGCACGAACGCCTGCTGGCCGCCGTCCGCCTCGACGACCAGCCGCAGGCCGTTCTGCTTGGCGATCCGGCGGGCGGCCGACGCGCTCGGGGTGAACTCCAGCACCCTCGTCAGCACCGACGCCACGCTCTCCGCGCCGTGCTGCGCGGCGTCGACCGACGGCAGCGACCCGACCTCCGTGAAGCTCTTCTTCGAGAACTGCGCGACGAAGCCCGCGCGGGCCGCCATCGCGGAGTCCACGTCGTAGAGCGCGGCCACGACCTCGCCCGCGAGGACCTTCTTGAGATCCATGGGGTGGAGCGACCTGTCCTCGATCCGGGACAGCGCGAGCGTGATCTCCTCGTCGGTCCACTCGGTCCAGGCCTTCAGGTACGGCTCCATCAGCCGGTCCGGCACGGACATGATCTTCCCGAAGACATCGTCGGCTGACGCGGTCAGACCCACATAATTGCCCTTGGACTTGGACATCTTGGCGCCGGTGCCGTCCGTGCCCTCGATCAGCGGCATGGTGACGACCAGCTGCGGCTGCTGGCCCTTCAGTTCCATCAGCTTGCGGCCCATCTGCAGGTTCAGCAGCTGGTCCGCGCCGCCCAGTTCGACATCGCAGTTCAGCGCGACCGAGTCCAGCGCCTGGGCGATCGGGTAGAGCAGCTCCGACATCGTCAGGCCCGAGCCCTCCGCGAGCCGGTTGCGGAAGTCATCGCGCTGCAGCAGCTGCGAGGCCGGGACCTGGGCGAGCAGGCCCAGCAGCTCGGGGAAGGTGTACGGCGCCAGCCACTCGCTGTTCTGCCGGAAGGACACCTTCTCGAAGTCGAAGAACGGCCGGACCTGCTCGCGGTAGCCCACGAGGTTCCTGGCGATGTCCTCGTCGGTCAGCGGCGGGCGCTCCGCCGTACGGCCCGACGGGTCGCCGATCTTGGCCGTGAAGTCGCCGATGAGCAGGGTGACGTCGTGGCCCATGCGCTGGAAGCGGTTGAGGACGATCATCGGCACCACGTGTCCGAGGTGCACATCGGCCCCGGTCGGGTCGATGCCGAGCTTGATGCTCAGGCCCTTGCCCTGCGCCCGGCGCTCCTCGATCCGCTCGGCCAGCTTGGCGACCGCGGGCAGCACCTCGACCGTGCGGGCGGCGATCAGCTCCGCCTGCTCCTTCGCCGGCAGGTCCGACAGGTCGAGATAGCGCCTCGCCTTCGTCTCCGTGAGCAGCAGCTCCACGGTCTTGTCGGAGGAGAGGTCCTGCGCCAGAAGCTCACTGGTGCGCTGTACGGAGTCGCCGAGCCGTGTCATGACCGGCATTCTATTTGGTCATTCATGAGGTCAGACGCCCTGGCTGACGGAGCTCATATTGAAGTCCGGGATGCGCAGGGCGGGCATCGCGGCCCGGGTGAACCAGTCGCTCCACTCGCGCGGCAGCGTCCGCTCGGTGCGGCCTGCCTCGGCGGCCCTGGACAGCAGGTCCACCGGCGACTCGTTGAACCGGAAGTTGTTGACCGCGCCGGTGACCTCGCCGTTCTCCACGAGGTAGACGCCGTCCCGGGTCAGCCCGGTGAGCAGCAGCGTCGCCGGGTCGACCTCCCGGATGTACCAGAGGCAGGTCAGCAGCAGCCCGCGCTCCGTACCCGCGACCATCTCCTCGAGCGAGCGCGCCCCGCCCGCCTCCAGGATCAGATTGTCGATGGCGGGCGCCAGGGGCAGGCCGGTGAGCCCCGCGGTATGCCGCGTGGTGAGCAGCCGGTGCAGCTCGCCCTCGCGCAGCCACTCGGTCGGCCCGAGCGGCAGGCCGTTGTCGAAGACCGACGACTCGTCGCCCGAGGAGTGCGCCAGCACGAAGGGCGCCGACTCCAGGCCCGGCTCGCCCGGGTCGCTGCGCAGCGTCAGCGGCAGCTCCGAGAGCTTCTCGCCCACGCGTGTGCCGCCGCCCGGCCTGCTGAAGACGGTACGGCCCTCGGCGGCGTCCCGCGCCGACGACGACCACATCTGGTAGACGAGCAGGTCGGCCACGGCCGTCGGCGGCAGCAGCGTCTCGTACCGGCCCGCGGGCAGGTCCACCCGCCGTTCCGCCCAGGCCAGCCGCTGAGCGAGCTCCGCGTCCATGGCCCCCGGGTCGACGTCCGTGAAGTCGCGCGTCGCCTGACCCGCCCACGCCGAGCGCGTACGGTCCGCGGACTTGGCGTTCAGCTCGAGCGTGCCGCTGGGCTGGTCGTGGCGCAGCCGCAGCCCGGTGGAGGTGCCGAGGTAGCTGGAGACGAGCTCGTGGTTGGCGAATCCGTACAGCTCCCTGCCTCCGGCGCGGGCCCGCGCGAAGGCCTCCCCGAGCGCGGGCGCGAAGGCCGAGAAGACCTCGGAGGAGGTCTCGGCGGGCGCGTCCGTGAAGTCGGGCGACGCGGGGACGCCCTCGACGAGCGGCTGGGCATCCTCGGCCGGGCCCGCGTCGCGCGCCGCCGCCTCCGCGGCCCGCACCAGCGGCTCCAGCTCGTCGACGGTGACGGCGGTCCGCGAGACGACACCGGACGCGGTGCCCTCCGCGCCGTCGACGGTCGCGATGACGGTGAGCGTACGGCCGCGGGTCACGCCGTTCGTCGTCAGCGCATTGCCCGCCCAGCGCAGATTGGCGGTCGACTCCTCGTCGGCGATCACCACGCAGCCGTCGGCCCGGGACAGTTCGAGGGCGCGCTCGACGACCTCGTGCGGCTTGGTCACAGCGGTCATCGTCCGGCCTCCTGCGTGGTGTTGAGAATGTTGACGCCGCGGAACAGCGCGGACGGGCAGCCGTGCGAGACGGCCGCGACCTGTCCCGGCTGGGCCTTGCCGCAGTTGAACGCGCCGCCCAGCACGTACGTCTGCGGGCCGCCGACCGCCGCCATCGAGCCCCAGAAGTCGGTGGTCGTGGCCTGGTAGGCGACGTCGCGCAGCTGGCCCGCGAGCCTGCCGTTCTCGATCCGGAAGAAGCGCTGGCCGGTGAACTGGAAGTTGTAGCGCTGCATGTCGATGGACCACGAGCGGTCCCCGACGACGTAGATGCCCCGCTCGACCCCGGCGATCAGCTCCTCGGTGGACGGGCCGCCGGACGCGGGCTGCAGCGAGACGTTCGCCATCCGCTGTACGGGGACGTGGGCGGGGGAGTCGGCGTACGCGCAGCCGTTGGAGCGGTCGAAGCCGGTGAGGCGGGCGATCCTGCGGTCCAGCTGGTAGCCGACGAGCACCCCGTCCTTGACCAGGTCCCAGGACTGGCCGGCCACGCCCTCGTCGTCATAGCCGACGGTGGCGAGCCCGTGCTCCGCGGTCCTGTCCCCGGTCACGTTCATGATCTCGGAGCCGTACTTGAGCTTGCCCAGCTGGTCGAAGGTGGCGAACGACGTGCCCGCGTACGCCGCCTCGTACCCCAGGGCCCGGTCGAGCTCCGTGGCGTGGCCGATCGACTCGTGGATCGTCAGCCACAGGTTCGACGGGTCGACGACCAGGTCGTACGCGCCCGGCTCGACGCTCGGCGCCCGCATCTTTTCGGCCAGCAGCTCAGGTATCTCCGCCAGCTCCGCGTCCCAGTCCCAGCCGGTGCCCGTCATGTACTCCCAGCCGCGCCCCACCGGCGGGGCGATGGTCCGCATCGAGTCGAACTCACCGCTCTCCGGGTCGACCGCGACCGCCGTGAGCTGGGGGTGCAGCCGTACGCGCTGCTGGGTGGTCGAGGTGCCGGCCGTGTCCGCGTAGAATTTGTTCTCCTGCACGGTCAGCAGCGAGGCGTCCACGTGGTCGACGCCCTCGGCGGCCAGCAGCCGCCTGCTCCACTCCGCCAGCAGCGCGCTCTTCTCGGCGTCCGGTACGTCGAAGGGGCTGATCTCGTACGAGGAGACCCACGTCCGGTCCGCGTGCACCGGCTCCTCCGCCAGCTCCACCTTCTCGTCCGACTCCGCGGCCGCGATCACCTGCGCCGACAGCCTCGCCATGGCCACCGCCTGCCCGGCGACCCGCGCCGCCGCGTCCGGCGTCATGTCCACGCCGGAGGCGAAGCCCCATGTGCCGCCGTGCACCACCCGCGCCGCATACCCCAGGTCCGTGGTGTCGGAGGAGCCCGCGGGCTTGGCGTCCCGCAGCCGCCATGAGGCGCTGCGCACCCGCTCGAAGCGGAAGTCGGCGTGGTCGGCGCCCAGCGAGCGCGCTCGCGCGAGCGCCGCGTCGGCGAGCGCGCGCAGGGGCAACGCCGTGAAGGACTCGTCGATGGAATGGGGCACGGCATCCTCCCGTAGTCGTCGCCCCCGATCATGTCCTGTCGCCGCGGCGACCGCACGGAGATTTCTGTAGGGACCCGACAGTGTGTGTCGGATGCCCCTGTCGGGCCTCGATTCTCCGTAACGGGCCGGGGACCGATAGTTTTCGTGGTACCTGACCACGAGTGAAAGGGTGATCCGTTGAGCCGCTCGGTTCTCGTCACCGGAGGAAACCGGGGCATCGGCCTCGCCATCGCCCGCGCCTTCGCCGATTCCGGCGACAAGGTCGCCATAACGTACCGCTCGGGTGAGCCGCCGGAGGGCTTCCTGGCCGTCAGGTGCGACATCACCGACCCCGAGCAGGTCGAGCAGGCCTACAAGGAGATCGAGGAGCGGCACGGCCCGGTCGAGGTGCTGGTGGCCAACGCCGGCGTCACCCGGGACCAGCTGCTGATGCGGATGACCGAGGAGGACTTCCAGGCCGTCCTCGACACCAACCTCACCGGCACGTTCCGTGTGGTCAAGCGGGCCAACCGGGGCATGCTGCGCGCGAAGAGGGGCCGCGTCGTCCTGATCTCCTCCGTGGTCGGGCTGCTCGGCTCGGCGGGCCAGGCGAACTACGCCGCGTCCAAGGCGGGTCTGATCGGCTTCGCCCGCTCGCTCGCCCGCGAACTCGGTTCCCGCAACATCACCTTCAACGTCGTCGCGCCCGGATTCGTCGACACCGATATGACCAAGGCGCTCACCGACGAGCAGCGGCAGAACATCGTCGGCCAGGTTCCGCTTGGCCGGTACGCGCAGCCCGAGGAGATCGCCGCCACGGTGCGCTTCCTCGCCTCGGACGACGCCTCGTACATCACTGGAGCCGTCATTCCGGTTGACGGCGGATTGGGCATGGGTCACTGAACGATATGAGTGGAATCCTCGCCGGCAAGCGCATCCTCGTCACCGGGGTCCTCACCGACTCCTCGATCGCCTTCCACGTCGCCAAGCTCGCTCAGGAGGAGGGCGCCGACGTCGTCCTCACCGGCTTCGGGCGGCTGAGCCTGGTCGAGCGGATCGCCAGGCGGCTGCCCAAGCCCGTACCGGTCATCGAGCTGGACGTGCAGGACAAGGAGCACCTGGAGAGCCTGGCCGCCAAGGTCAGCGAGCACTTCGGGCCCGACGCCTCGCTCGACGGCGTCGTGCACTCCATCGGTTTCGCGCCGCAGGACGCGCTCGGCGGCAACTTCCTCAACACCGGCTGGGAGTCGGTCGCCACGGCGGTCGAGGTCTCGGCGTACTCCCTCAAGGCGCTGACGATGGCGCTGCTTCCCCTTATGGAGAAGCGCGGCGGCTCGGTCGTCGGCATGGATTTCGACGCGCAGGTCGCCTGGCCGAAGTACGACTGGATGGGCGTGGCGAAGGCGGCGCTGGAGTCCACCTCCCGCTACCTCGCCCGCGACCTGGGTGAGAAGAACATCCGCTGCAACCTCATCTCCGCGGGCCCGATCAAGTCGATGGCCGCCAAGTCCATCCCGGGCTTCGAGGAGCTCGCGGAGGTGTGGGACACCCGTGCCCCGCTGAAGTGGGACCTCGCCGACCCGGAGCCGGCGGCGCGCGGCGTCGTTGCGCTGCTCTCGGACTGGTTCCCGAAGACCACCGGCGAGATCGTGCACGTCGACGGCGGCCTGCACGCGATCGGCGCCTGACCCCTCGCGCACGACGCGACGCCCCGGCCCTTCATGGGACGGGGCGTCGCCCGTTTTCCGGCCCGGGTCACTCACCACCGCTCAGGCACTTGAGCGCGTAGCTCGCCGCCTCGGCGCCCGCCGTGTCCGCGTCCCCGGCCCTGATCGCGTCCACCAGCCGCGCGTGGTCCATATGCCGCTCCGGGCGCAGCTCCCGGCCGACGTCGCTGCGCAGCCAGTCGCGCAGCACATCGCCCAGATCCGCGTAGAGAGCCGTCATCACCTCGTTGTGCGAGGCGGCCACGACGGCCAGGTGCAGCGTCGAGTCGGCCGTGACGAACGCCTCCGCGTCCCCCGACTCCCATGCCTCCTCGCGCCGCTGCAGCAGCGCGTCGAGCTGCTTGAGGTCGCGCTCGGTGCGGCGCTCGGCGGCCAGCCGCGCGGCGGCGGACTCCAGCGTGCTGCGCAGCTCGGCGATGTGGCGCGGGTCGGCGTCGGCGAAGCGCCGGTGCATCACCCCGGCGAGCTCGCTGGTGGCGACGACGTACGTGCCCGAGCCCTGCCGGATGTCGAGCAGGCCGTTGTGCGCGAGGGCGCGCACGGCCTCGCGGACCGTGTTCCTGGCCACGCCCAGCTGCTCGACCAGTTCGGGCTCGGTCGGGATCCGGGAGCCGACCGGCCACTCGCCCGAGGTGATCTGGTTCCGCAGCGCCGTGATCACCTGGTCGGACAGCGCGGAGCGGCGGGTGGTGGTCAGCGGCATGGCTCTCCAGGCGAGGGACGCGTCGTCGGATACGGCGGCATCGGATACATCGTAAACAGATTGGACAGGCAATCATCCCATGATTCTATGATGGCTGGCATGGCCGACGACGAGACCCAGACGATGACCCGCGCCCGTGGCCGTACGACCTCCCGTACCCGTACGAGAGGGAGCGCGGCCTCGGAGGCGGCAGGCGCCGCGGGGGCGCTCTCCGGCCGGCTGACCTGGCTCGTGGTCGTCGGGCTCGTCCTGGCCGCCCTCAATCTGCGCCCCGCCATCACCAGCCTCGGCGCGCTCCTGGAAGAGGTCCGCGCCGGCCTCGGCATGAGCGGCAGCGTCGCCGGGCTGCTGACCTCCGTGCCGCCGCTCTGCTTCGCCGTGTTCGGCGTCGCGGCGCCCCGTCTCGCGCGCCGCTGGGGCCCGGGCGCCGTCGTGTGCGCAGGCATGGCCGCCATCGCGGGCGGACTGCTGATACGGCCGTGGGCCGGGGGCACAGCCGGCTTCCTCGCCGCCAGCGCGCTCGCCCTCGCGGGCATCGCCGTGAGCAACGTCCTCATGCCGGTGATCGTCAAGCGCTGGTTCCCCGACCGGGTCGGCTCGATGACGGGCCTCTACTCGATGGCCGTGGCCCTCGGCACCGCGCTCGCCGCGGCCGTCACGGTCCCCATGGCCGAGTCCGTGGGCGGCAGTTGGCGCACCGGGCTCGCGCTCTGGGCGGTGCCCGCCGCGCTCGCCGTACTGCCCTGGCTGCCGCTGATGCGCGACCGCGGCGGCGCATCGGAACGGGCCGCGGAACCGGTGGCGGAACCGGCGGCGGGATTGGCCGCGGAACCGGTGGCGGGATCGGCCGCGGAACCGGCCACGCCGCGCCCGCAGGATCCCCCCGTCCGGATCACCCGTAGCCCCACCGCTTGGGCGCTCGCCTGTTTCTTCGGCCTCCAGGCCACCGCGGCGTACATCACCATGGGCTGGCTGCCGCAGATCTTCCGGGACGCCGGAGTTCCCGCCTCCACCGCCGGGGTCCTGCTCGCCACGACCATGGGGCTCGGCGTCCCGCTCTCCTTCGTGCTGCCGCAGATCGCCGCCCGCATGCGTCACCAGGGGCTGATCGCCGTCGCCCTCGGCGTCTGCGGCCTCTCCGGCTACGCGGGCCTCTCCTTCGCCCCGGCCGCGGGCGCCTGGGCCTGGGCGCTGCTCCTCGGGGTCTCCAACTGCGCCTTCCCGCTGGTCCTCACACTGATCGGGATGCGCTCGCGGACCGGCACCGGAGTGGTACGGCTGTCCGCCTTCGTCCAGAGCACCGGCTACCTGATCTCCATTCCGGGGCCGCTCCTGATCGGCGTGCTCTACCAGCACAGCGGCGGCTGGGGGCTGCCGATCGCGCTGATGACCGCGCTGATGGTGCCGCAGATCGCGCTGGGCGTCCTCGCCGGGCGCAACCGGGTCGTCGAGGACGAGTGCGGGGCGGCCACGGGCTGAACGCGCCCAGAGGCCCGGACCGTATGACCCGCGGTGCCGGGCCGCACGACCCGCGGTGCCGGGCCGCACGACCCGCGGTGCCGGGCGGCCCGGCGAGGGTGCGAGACTGGTCCGCATGCCAGTGCTCGACCCGAACCCGCAGAACAGCCACAAGAAGTTGCTCACCATCCTCGGTGTGATGCTCCTCGTCACCGTCGTCATCGGCGTGATCGCGACGATCGCCTCGCCCTGAGCGGACAGCGGACAGCGGACAGCGGGCAGGGGTGGGGGTAGGGCCGGCACCACCTCCCCCTAGGGGGCCAGGGTCAGGGTGAAGTGGGTGGATCACCGGATGGGCCCGGCCGCCCCCGCTCCGTAGGTTCATCGGTAACCGCGAAGGAGCGGTGGACGCGGCCGTGGCAGGCGGCCGCGTCGCCCCACCCGACCCACGGAGGCGTCCCCATGTCGGCCCGTACGCAGAGCTGGACCACCCCGGCGCGGGGCTCGTACGAGATGCGGCTCCCGTGGTGGGCCATCGCCCTCCCCGCCATCGCCTTCGCCGCGCTGCTGCTCCTCATGGCAGGCTCGTCCGGCGCGCACGCCGCGGTCGGCTCCGAGCCGGGACTCGTCCACGTACTGGACCGGGTCCAGGAGGTTCTGCTCCACCGGAGCCGGTGAGCCGGTGAGGCTCCCGGGCTGGTCGGGGCGCGGACGCGCGGGTCGCAGCGCGGATCATCCGCCGCGGGGAGGGTCTCAACACCCCGCGCCAGGCCGCAGGTTTCATGCGAAGCTGGGACGCATGAGCGTCGCTGCAACTTCCCCGGAAAGCAACCCAGGAACCTCGGAGACTCGCCGACTCGTTCTCCTCCGGCACGCCAAGGCCGACTGGCCGCAGGTGTCCGATCACGACCGTCCGCTCGCCGAGCGTGGCCGGAAGGAATCTCCGATCGCGGGCCGCTGGCTCGCAGGCACCGGCATCAGCCCCGGCCTCACCCTCTGCTCGACCGCAGCCCGTACCCGCGAGACCTGGAAGCTCGTCGTGCACGAGCTGCCGCAGCGGCCCAAGACCGTATACGAGGAGCGGCTGTACGAGGCATCCCTCGGCGAGCTCATCGCGCTGGTGAACGAAACCCCCGACGACGTGCGGGATCTGCTGCTCGTCGGGCACAACCCGGGCATGCACGCGCTGGCCGACGCCCTCGCGGGCGAGGCGGAGGGGGACTCCCGGGCGCGCATGAGCCGGGGCGGCTTTCCGACGGCGGCGATAGCCGTGGTCGGCTTCAACGGCTCGTGGAAGTCCGTGGAGCACGACGTGGGGAAGCTGCTGGAGTACTGGGCGCCGCACGACTAGGCCACGGTCGGCCCTGCTGGGCCACTACTGGCACGGAGACGGTGGGCCCCGGCGCGGAAGCCGCGCCGGGGCCCTTCTGTATGTGTCCGCTCTCTGTGCGTCTGCGTGGTGACCGCGTGCTGACCGCGCGGTGTTCGTGCGTTCAGTCGGCGTGGGTCTCCGCGGCCTCGACCTCTTCGCGCGTGATGCCCAGCAGGTAGAGCACGGTGTCGAGGAAGGGGACGTTCACGGCGGTGTGCGCGGCCTGGCGGACGACCGGCTTGGCGTTGAAGGCCACGCCGAGGCCCGCCGCGTTCAGCATGTCCAGGTCGTTGGCGCCGTCGCCGATGGCCACGGTCTGGGCGAGCGGCACCCCCGCCTCAGCCGCGAACCGGCGCAGCAGCCGGGCCTTGCCCGCCCGGTCCACGACCTCGCCGACCACCCGGCCGGTGAGCTTCCCGTCCACCACCTCGAGGGTGTTGGCGGAGGCGAAGTCCAGGCCGAGCTTGTCCTTGAGGTCGTCGGTGACCTGGGTGAAACCGCCCGAGACGACGCCGACTTGGTAGCCGAGGCGCTTCAGCGTGCGGATGAGGGTACGGGCGCCCGGGGTGAGCCGGACCTCGGCACGCACCTTGTCGACCACGGACGCGTCGAGGCCTGCGAGCAGCTCCACGCGCGCGTGGAGCGACTGCTCGAAGTCGAGCTCGCCGCGCATCGCGGCGGCGGTCACCGCGGCGACCTCGGTCTCGACGCCCGCGTGTGCGGCGAAGAGTTCGATCACCTCGTCCTGGATGAGGGTCGAGTCCACATCCATGACGACGAGACGCTGCGCGCGGCGCTGGAGGCCCGAGGAGACGACCGCGACGTCCACGCCGCGGGCGGCGGCTTCGATGGCGAGGGCGGTGCGCAGGGGCGAGGTCTCGGCGCCCGAGACCTCGAACTCCACGGCTGTCACGGGATACTTCGCCAGCCGGAAGATCCGGTCGATGTTGCCGCCCGCCTCGGTGATACGGGCGGCGATCGCGGCCGTCGACTCGGCGGTCAGCGGGTGCCCGAGCACGGTGACGTGCGAACGGCCCGTGCCGCGGGGGCGGTTGTCGCCACGGCCGGAGATGATCTCCGCCTGCAGCTTGAGCGACTCGGCCCAGTTGTGGACCGTGGCGCGCAGCTCACCCTCGGTGACGCCCTTCGCGGCCGGTGCCGTGACCAGGGCGCACAGCACGATCCGGCCCCGCGTGACGACCTGCTCGATGTCGACGACGTCGACGGAGAACGTGGCGAGGGTGTCGAAGAGCCCGGCCGTGATGCCCGGGCGGTCCTTCCCGAAGATCTTGACGAGGAGGGTGGGGACGTCGTCGCCCGGTATTGCGGTGGCAGGCGGGACGGGGGGCGGCTTCTGCGATGCGGTCATGGTTCTTCCACCGTATCCGCACACGCGCGCCCCTGGCGCACCAGTCCCGCACTGCGGACGCCGGCGGGTGCGGTGGGGCCCCGCCGGGGCCAGGCGGGCACCCGGGGCTGGTGTCCGGCTCGCGCGCCCCATGGGCGCAACCTGCGCCTCCGCGCCGGGCGGAGCAGGACGACGGGCGGCGCCCGCGCGCAGGTCCCGCCGGAGGCCGCGGCTGCGCCCTGCAGCCCCCGCCCCATGGTGCGCAACCTGCGCCTGCGCGCCGGGGGGAGGACGACCGACGATGAGGAGGGCCGGGTGTCGGCAGCGCCTGTGCCTCCGCACGCGGGGAGGACGGCGGGCGGCGCCCGCGCGCAGGTCCCGCCGGGAGGCCGTGCGGCGGCGTCGGTACGCCCGGCGACGCCCCCGTCGTCCTGTCCCCGCGCCTACGGCGCGGATTTCCCACCTGCCCGCCGTGAAAAGTGCGGGTGGGTGGGAAATCACCGGTGGCGCGAAGCGCCCGGTCGAGGTGCCGGTGGAGGTGCCGGTGGGGGGTGCGCGGTGGAAGCGGCCGGTGGGAGGCGGCTGGCTGGAGGCCGGCCCCGGCCTGGCTGGTCCCGGGGCCGGCGGGTGCAGCCGGCCCCGTACGGCACCTTGCCGATGGCGTGATATCGACGGCAGCCCGGCCCCCACGCGCTCCGCGGCGAACACCGCCACCTCTCCCGCCGGGGTCACCCGCCGTTCACCGCGAGCCCCACGGCCGCCGCCGCCGTGGAGCCCGACGACCCCACCGCAGCACGCCCCCACGCTGCCCGCCATCGCAAGGAACGACCAGCTCACCGCAGGTCGACCGAGCGCAGCAGCACACCGCACCAGCGGCATCCCTCCTCCGACTCGCACACATCACAACGCCCACCCATTACGGCAATTGCCCCGATTACTCGTGACCCATGGCTATCCGTGGACAGTTGCTACTCTCCGATCGGTTTTGGATGCGTCAACAGCGCGCGGGCGCGGACTTGTCATGGCCCGGCTTTCGATTCGGCGAGTGAGCCTGAAATAGTTCCTCACGATGTTCGCCATCCCTAGACTCCCTGTGCAGGGGGTAACTCGGGGGACAACTAGTGGGGCATGGAGTGCCGGAACTCGTACTGGAATTGAACGGACAGACCTGGACGCTCGATTCGTCCAGGTCGTATACGCTCGGCCGTGATCCGCAGGGCGACTTGGTGGTCGAGGACGCCAGAGTCTCGTGGCGACACGCCACCGTCCGCTGGGGCGGCCGCAGTTGGGTGATCGAGGACCAGGGGAGCACCAACGGCACGTATGTGCAAGGCCAGCGCATCCAGCAGGTGGAGATCGGGCCCGGCTCGGCCGTCCACCTCGGCAACGCGACCGACGGCCCGCGGCTGACCGTCTCCGGCTCCGGTGCCGGTTCCGGCTCCGTCTCCGGCTCCGGCTCGGCCGCCGGGGCGGCCCAGGCCCCCAGCGCGCAGTCCGCGATGGCCGCACCGCAGCAGGCCCCCGCAGGCTGGTCCCCGCAGGCCCCGCCCCCGCAGGCCCATCAGCAGCCCCAGCAGGCGCCGTGGCAGCAGTCACAACAGCAGGCGCCCGCCCCCCACATACCGCAACAGCAGGCCCCCGCCGCCCACATACCGCACCAGGCCGGCGCCCACCACCAGCACTCCGTGAACCCTCTCCAGGGCGGGGGAGTTCCGCAGGGCCCCGGCGACCGCGGCCCGACCGGCTTCCACCAGCTCGCCGTCGGCCGGGTGATGGGCATCGGCCGTGCCCTGGACAACGAGCTGGTCGTCTCCGACCTCCAAGTCTCGCGCCACCACGCCGAGTTCCAGTCCACGCCCGACGGCCGCTTCGAGATCCGCGACCTCGGCAGCCACAACGGCACGTACGTCAACGGTCAGCCGCTCCCCAAGTCCGGCTCCGCGCTCATCGGCCCCAACGACACCGTGGGCGTGGGTCACTCGACCTTCCGCGTCGTCGGCGACCGGCTCGAGGAGTTCGTCGACACCGGTGAGGTCTCCTTCTCCGCCCGCCACCTGACCGTCACGGTCGACGGCGGCAAGCAGATCCTCAGGGACGTCTCCTTCGGCGTCCCCGAGAAGTCGCTCGTCGCGGTCATCGGCCCGTCCGGCTCCGGCAAGTCCACGCTGCTGAAGGCGCTCACCGGCTACCGTCCCGCCGACCAGGGCGATGTCCTCTACGACAACCGGAACCTCTACAAGCAGTTCGCGGAGCTGCGTCAGCGCATCGGCCTGGTCCCACAGGACGACATCCTGCACAAGGAGCTGACCGTAAGGACCGCGCTCAAGTACGCGGCCAAGCTCCGCTTCCCCGCGGACACCACCGAGGCCGAGCGCGAGGCCCGCATCGCCGAGGTGCTGCGGGAGCTCAAGCTCGACATCCACAAGGAGAAGAAGGTCACTTCGCTCTCCGGCGGCCAGCGCAAGCGCGTGTCGGTGGCCCTGGAGCTGCTGACCAAGCCGTCGCTGATCTTCCTCGACGAGCCGACCTCGGGCCTCGACCCGGGCATGGACCGCGACGTCATGCAGCTGCTGCGCGGGCTCGCCGACGACGGCCGTACGGTCCTGGTGGTCACCCACTCCGTGGCCGAGCTGGCGCTCTGCGACAAGCTGCTGGTGATGGCCCCGGGCGGTTCGGTGGCGTACTTCGGTCCGCCGGAGGAGGCGCTCAACTTCTTCGGCTACTCGACCTGGGCGGACGTCTTCTCGGCGTTCGAGAACTACCGCGACTACGACTGGTCGGGTCGCTGGCGCGGCTCGCAGCACTACCAGATGTACGCGGCGGACATCGACGCCGTGGCCCCGCAGTCGGTGCACATGCCGCCGCCGCAGCACATGCGCCCGCCGAAGCCGCAGGGCTGGGGCTCGCAGCTGTGGACGCTGGTCAGGCGCTATGTCTCGGTGATCGCCTCGGACCGGGGCTTCATCGGGCTGATGGTGCTCCTCCCCGCCATCCTCGGCGGGGTGAGCGTGGTCATCCCGGCGGAACACGGCCTTGCGGCACCGACGGGCGGAGACCGCTTCAACGGCGGCGCGGGCATGATCATGATGATCCTCGTCGTCGGCATGTGCTTTTCGGGCGCCGCCAACTCCGTCCGTGAGCTGATCAAGGAACGGGTGATCTACGAGCGGGAGCGCGCCACCGGCCTGTCCCGTTCCGCGTACCTGATGTCCAAGGTGATCGTGCTGGGTGTGACCACCTCCCTTCAGGCGGTCATCATCTGCGCCATCGGCTTCTCGACCCGGAAGCTCCCTGAGGAGGGCCTGGTCATCACCGGCTCCCCGGCCGCCGAGCTGTGCCTGTCGGTCATCGCGATCGGCTTCACCTCGATGATGTTCGGCCTGGTCATCTCGTCGCTGGTGAAGACCGCGGAGAAGACCATGCCGCTGCTGGTGATGTTCGCGATCGTCCAGCTCGTCTTCACGGGGGTGCTGTTCCAGATCTTCGGCAAGCCCGGCCTTGAGCAGTTCGCCTGGCTGATGCCGTCCCGCTGGGCCCTGGGTGCGGCCGGCGCGACGCTGGATCTCTCACACCTCATGGCGCCGTGGGATCCGCAGAAGCCGAACGATCTGGATCCTGTGTGGGAGCACACGGCGGCACAGTGGAGCATCAACATGACCGTGCTGATCGCGATTGGCGTCGCGTGCTGCTTCGCCGTGGCCCGGCTGCTGCGGCGGCACGAGCCGGAGGTCATGCGCAAGTAGCTTCAGGCGCGGCGCTCGGCGCGCCGCGTTCGGCGCTCGCCGCACGGTTGCCCGGCGCTCGGCAGCGAGCCGGGCCGGAGGCCGGAAAAACCGCCAGGGCGGCGGCACCCTCACGGGGTGCCGCCGCCCTGCGCGTATTGCGGCTCTGGGGTGGAGCTCAGCGTCTCTTAGTACGCGGAGTTCACGTTGTCCATGGAGCCGTAGCGGTCGGCAGCGTAGTTGCAGGCCGCGACGATGTTGGCCACCGGGTCGTACTGGGAGTTCGCGGTGCCCGGGACGTGGTAGGCGTCGAAGGTCGGCTTGATCACCTGGAGCAGGCCGATCGACGGAACGCCGTTCTGGGCGTTGATGTCCCAGTTGTTGATGGCGTTCGGGTTACCACCGGACTCACGGATGATGTTGCGGTGGATGCCCTCGTAGGAGCCCGGGATGTTGTGCTTCTTCATGATGTCCAGCGACTCGCGGATCCAGCCGTCGAGGTTGTTCGGGTACTGCTTCGGCGCAGCGGCGGCCGCAGCGGCCTTACGGGCTGCCGACCGGTTCGCGGCTTCCTTGGCGGCGCGCTCCTTGTCGGCCTTCGCCTTGGCCTCGGCCTTGGCCTTGGCCGCGAACGCGGCCTTCTTCTTGGCCATCTCCGCGGCGGCCTGCTTCTGCTTCGCCGCGAGGTCGGCCAGCTTCTTCTTCTCGGCCTCGGCCTTGGCCTTCTTCGCGGCCTCGACCGACTTCTGCGTCGCGCTGTCCTTCTGGATCTTGCCGACGCTGTCGGTCTTGAGCTCGGCGACCGGCTTGGCCGAGAGCGCCTGGGAGGCCTCCGGTGCCTGCTCCGCCTCGGCGGAACCGGGTACGACCGCGAATGCCAGGGCCGCGGCGCCTGCAGCGGCGATACCCGCTGCCGACAGCTTGTGGGTCTTGGTCAGACGGCGATAACCGGAAAACGTGGGGACGGGCATGACGTGGACCTCTTCCAATCGCTCGGTGCCGCAGAGGCCGGATCTGTGAAAGGCGCGCGAATCCCCCCGAGCGGTGGAGGTAGATGCGCTCGCCGTTCCGGCAAAAGCGCCGCGTTCGATCTGCGGCGCCGTGCGACGTGAAGAATTCTTAGCGGCGGAAAAAGGCCCTGGCAAAGGTGTGACGTACTACGCAGGATCGTGGAACCCTGGACCTCAGAAATGCGATCCAAAGCCTCTTCTCCCCGCTCAAAGCAGTTTTTGGTTCCACTAGGAGAGGTCGTAAGTGATATGCGTTACATGGGCGGGCTCACATCGGACAGCCATCGGTCTCACCCGTTGAATTCATTGGTGCGCATAGCGTGCACAACGCTAAAACCGCCCTGACCTGCGGAAAAGCCATTTCTGGGTCAAATCGGACAGCCTGTGAGGCGTGAAAGGGGCCTCCGAAGCGCGGTCGGAGGTCTGTAAAGCAGTGAACTAGCAGGTCAGCGCGGTGCAGCGGGCAGAACGAGATGGATGTCCCCGAACTCGTGCCATAGATAGCGGTGCGCCAGAGCCGCCTCGTAACCACGGGCCAGCGCCTCCCGGCCCGCCACCGCCTCGAGCATCAACAGATGCGAGGGGCCTGGCCGCGCTCGGCATCTCCGCCGAGCCGTCCCCGTCCGGCGACTCCACCGCGAACACCGTCTGGTACGCCGACAGCGGCTGATCGCGCTCCGTGTACGCGTAGCGGATCGGGCGCCCGTACCGGGGCAGCAGCGCGGGCATCCCAGCCCCGCCCGGCCAGCGCCTCCGCCAGTGCCAGGCCGAGCCCCTTCGAAGCCCCCGGCACGGTCGCCCCGCCGGTACGGTGAGGCCATGACCACCGGCTCCGTACCCGAATCGGGCCTCGCCGCGGTGAGCGCCGCGCTGCTCGCCATGAGCAGACACCTCGAAGTACGCGATGCGCTCCAGACGATCGTGGCGTCGGCGCGCGAGCTGCTGGACGCCGAGTACGCGGCCCTCGGGGTGCCCGACGACCACGGCGGATTCGCCCAGTTCGTGGTCGACGGAGTCAGCGACGACCAGTGGAAGGCCATCGGCCCGCTGCCCCGGCAGCACGGCATCCTCGCCGCGATGCTCCGTGAGGCCACCCCGCAGCGGCTCGCCGACGTCCGCGAGGACCCGCGCTTCGAGGGCTGGCCGCGCGCCCACCCCGAGCTGTCCGACTTCATCGGCCTGCCGGTCGCCGACGGCGACGAGGTCCTCGGCGCGCTCTTCCTGGCCAACAAGCGGTGTGCCGGGCCACCGGCCAAGCACAGGGGCAGGTGCGGCTTCACCGAGCAGGACCAGGCGCTGCTCGGCATCCTCGCCCAGCACGCCGCCATAGCCCTGACCAACGCGCGGCTGTACGAGCGCAGCCGCGAGCTGACCATCGCGGGGGAGCGGGCCCGGCTCGCGCACGAGCTGCACGACGCCGTCTCCCAGAAGCTCTTCTCGCTCCGCCTCACCGCCCAGGCCGCGGCCGCCCTCGTCGACCGCGACCCGGCACGGGCCAAGGGCGAGCTGCAGCAGGTGGCGGACCTCGCGGCGGAGGCGGCCGACGAGCTGCGCGCCGCCGTGGTCGAGCTGCGGCCCGCAGCCCTGGACGAGGACGGCCTCGTCGCCACTCTCCGCACCCAGATCCAGGTCCTCGACCGTGCCCACACCGCCAAGGTCACCTTCGCCTCGCAGAGCGTGCGGGCCCTGCCCGCGGCCCAGGAGGAAGCGGTCCTGCGGGTCGCCCAGGAGGCGCTGCACAACGCGCTGCGGCACTCCGGCGCCGCGGCGGTCGAGGTGTCCCTCACTCGCGGCGGCCAGGGCGCGGTGCTCCGGGTCGAGGACGACGGCCAGGGCTTCGACCCGTCCGCGGTGCGCCGCGCGGGCCGCCACCTGGGCCTGGTGTCGATGCGCGACCGGGCGAGCGGGGCCGGCGGCAGCCTGACCGTGGAATCGGCGCCCGGCAAGGGCACCGTGATCGAGTTGGAGGTGCCCGGTGGCTGAACCTCACGGCACCGGCCGCGGCAGCCGCAGCATCCGCGTGCTGCTCGTCGACGACCACCAGGTCGTACGGCGCGGCTTGCGGACGTTCCTCGAGGTGCAGGACGACATCGAGGTGGTGGGGGAGGCGGCCGACGGCGCGGAAGGCGTCGCGCGCGCCGAGGAGCTGCACCCCGACGTGGTCCTCATGGACGTGAAGATGCCCGGCACCGACGGCATCGAGGCCCTGCGCAAACTCCGGGCCCTGGACAGCCCCGCCAAGGTGCTGGTCGTCACCAGCTTCACCGAGCAGCGCACGGTCGTGCCCGCACTCCGGGCCGGCGCCGCCGGATACGTGTACAAGGACATCGACCCGGACGCCCTGGCCGGTGCCATCCGCTCCGTGCACGCCGGGCACGTGCTGCTGCAGCCCGAGGTGGCCTGGGCCCTGCTCTCCCAGGAGGAGGCGACAGGCGGCCAGGGGCGGGGCAGTTCGCTCACCGAGCGGGAGCGCGAAGTGCTCGCCCTGATCGCCGACGGCCGGTCCAACCGGGAGATCGCCCGCGCGCTGGTGCTGTCCGAGAAGACGGTGAAGACCCACGTCTCGAACATCCTGATGAAGCTGGACCTGGCGGACCGCACCCAGGCGGCCCTCTGGGCGGTACGCCACGGCGTGACCGGCTAAGGGCGGACCATTCCGTTCCGGGCCGAGATTCATACTGTCGGGTGCATGTCGCCCAGTTGGCGCAACCGGATCGGTGGTGGCCCGTTCTCCATGGCGTGCTGCGGCGATTGGCCCGTGGCAAAGCTAGGAGGGTCCAGAACGTGAAGAACCTGAAGAAGGTCGCTGTCGTCGCCATGATCGCCGGTGGAATCGTCGCCGCGGGTGCCGGCGTCGCCTCCGCCACCGACGGTGCGAACGCCTACGGCGAGACCGTGTTCTCGCCGGGCACCGGGTCGGGCAACCAGGTCCAGGCGCCGGTCCACGTGCCGGTCAACGCCACCGGCAACTCCGTGAACGTGATCGGGGTCCTGAACCCGACCTTCGGCAACGAGAGCGCCAACTTCTGATAGCGCAGCCTCGTCGAGTAGCGCCACCGGCCCCCGGGAGACGTCCCCCGGGGGCCGGTGCCATGATCGGCCGGTCCCACGCCTCGACGGCCCCATGCCGCGGCGGCCCCATGATCGGCGGGGCGCAGCGCGATCAGTCGCGCTCCCGCTGCTCCACATAGGCGTTGTACGCCGCCACCTGCGCCCTGCGCGCCGTCCGCTCCACCGGCCGCAGCGCCTCCGCCCGCGCCGCGATCTGCGACGCGCTCACCGCCGCCCCATGCTCGCTCCCGCCACCGCCCGCCCCGTCGGGACCGTGCGCGATGGCGATCAGCGCACCGACCCGCTGCGCCAGCTCCAGCACCCGCACCGCACGCGGCGGATAGCCCGGCGCCAGCACCTCCCGCCCGCGGGCGGCCCGCTCCCGGTACGCCTCGAGCGCCGCCTGAGCCACCGGACCCGAACCCGCCACATCCATCCGGGACAGCAGCTCGGTCGCCTCCCGCAGTGCCTCCGCCAGCTCGCGCTCGGCCTCGCCGAGCGACGGCACGTCCGCGGGCGGCGCATCCCGTACGGGCAGGCAGTGCCACACCACTTCTACGTGCAGATCACCGTCCGGCCCCGCTTCGAAGATCTCCGGTACGAGCCCCAGCGGCTGCCCGCCCGAGGCGATCACCGCCTCCTCGGCCTCCATCGCCCGCGCGTTGAAGTCCGGCGGCCCGCTCAGCCCCAGCGGATGCCCCGGCGCGGGCAGCGCCACCCGCAGCCCCGTGGCGCCGAGCGCCCGCAGCCGCCCGAGCCCCAGGCTGAGGCCGACCGGATCCGCCTCGCCCGGGAGCCCCTCGACCCGGTGCCGGGCATCGTCCGCGACGATCCGGTGCACCGCCTCATCAGGGGAGATGAGTCCGGCAATGAGGGCATTTCCCCAGGCGGCCAGGCGCCCTGAACGCGGTTCGGTGAGCATGGGACCAGCCTAAGGAAGGACGCCGCCGACCGGTGGCGTAGGTTTTCCCTCGGGGCTGCGCCCACAGGCGCACTCGAGATCCGAGATTGCATGGGAGACAACGCGCTCATGAGCGATGTACTGGAGCTGGTGGACGTATCCGTGGTCCGCGAGGGCCGGGCTCTGGTGGACCAGGTTTCCTGGTCGGTCGCCGAGGGCGAGCGCTGGGTGATCCTCGGCCCCAACGGCGCCGGCAAGACCACGCTGCTCAACATCGCCTCCAGCTATCTCTTCCCCACCTCGGGCACCGCCCAGATCCTCGGCGAGAAGCTCGGCAGCGTCGACGTCTTCGAGCTCCGCCCCCGCATCGGCATGGCGGGCATCGCCATGGCCGACAAGCTCCCCAAGAGCCAGACCGTCCTGGAGACCGTGCTCACCGCCGCGTACGGCATGACCGCGCACTGGCACGAGAACTACGAGGCCGTGGACGAGGAGCGCGCCCGCGCCTTCCTCGACCGGCTCGGCATGAACGATTACCTGGACCGCAAGTTCGGCACCCTCTCCGAGGGCGAGCGCAAGCGCACCCTGATCGCCCGCGCGATGATGACCGACCCGGAGCTGCTGCTGCTGGACGAGCCGGCGGCCGGGCTCGACCTCGGCGGCCGGGAGGATCTCGTACGGCGCCTGGGGCGGCTCGCCCGCGACCCGTACGCGCCCTCCATGATCATGGTGACTCACCACGTCGAGGAGATCGCGCCGGGCTTCACCCACGTCCTGATGATCCGTCAGGGCAAGGTGCTCGCGGCCGGACCCGTGGAGTCGACGCTCAACTCCCGCAATTTGTCACTGTGCTTCGGGCTGCCGCTGGTCGTCGAGCGCAACGGCGACCGCTGGACCGCCCAGGGCCTGCCGTTGTCCTGACCGACCCTGATCAACCCTGACTGGGCAACTGCCCTGATCGACTCTGTCCTGTCGGCCACTGTCGGCGATGAGGGCATCACGCCTACCATGAGCGCGTGGATCCATGGGTGTGGTGGCTGATCGCTGCCGTCGGGCTTGGCATACCTCTCGTACTCACCGCGATGCCTGAATTCGGGATGTTCGCGGTCGGAGCCGTGGCGGGCGCCGTGACCGCCGCGCTGGGCGCCGGGACGGTCACGCAAGTGCTCGTGTTCGCCGGCGTATCCGTTGCACTGATCGCCGTCGTACGCCCGGTCGCGGCCCGGCACCGCAGCCAGCGGCCGCAACTGGCCAGCGGCATCGATGCGTTGAAAGGGCGTCAGGCCGTCGTGCTCGAGCGGGTCGACGGCGGCGGGGGCCGGATCAAGCTCGCCGGGGAGGTCTGGTCGGCGCGCACGCTCGACGCGGACCAGGTGTGCGAGGTGGGCCAGCAGGTCGATGTGGTCGACATCGACGGGGCGACAGCCGTCGTGATGTGATGGCCGTCAGCCGTGCATGACGGCTCGTCAGGTGGCTGGATTCCGCCCCGAGACGGGCCGCGCTCTGCCAGACTCGATCATCAAGCAACCGAAGGGGTAACGGGGAGCATCCATGGAACCGATCATCATCGTCCTGATCATCCTGGTGGTGCTCGTCTTCATCGCACTCATGAAGACGGTGCAGGTCATCCCCCAGGCCAGCGCCGCCATCGTGGAGCGCTTCGGCCGCTACACCCGTACCCTCAACGCGGGCCTCAACATCGTCGTCCCGTTCATCGACTCGATCCGCAACCGCATCGACCTCCGCGAGCAGGTCGTCCCGTTCCCGCCACAACCCGTCATCACCCAGGACAACCTGGTCGTCAACATCGACACCGTCATCTATTACCAGGTGACCGACGCCCGGGCCGCCACCTACGAAGTCGCCAGCTACATCCAGGCGATCGAGCAGCTCACGGTCACGACCCTGCGCAACATCATCGGCGGCATGGACCTCGAGCGGACCCTCACCTCGCGCGAGGAGATCAACGCAGCCCTCCGCGGAGTCCTCGACGAGGCCACCGGCAAGTGGGGCATCCGCGTCAACCGCGTCGAGCTCAAGGCCATCGAGCCCCCCACCTCCATCCAGGACTCGATGGAGAAGCAGATGCGCGCCGACCGGGACAAGCGCGCCGCGATCCTCACCGCGGAAGGCATCCGGCAGTCGCAGATCCTCACCGCGGAAGGCGAGAAGCAGTCGGCGATCCTCCGGGCCGAGGGTGAGGCCAGGGCGGCCGCCCTGCGCGCCGAGGGCGAGGCCCAGGCGATCCGTACGGTCTTCGAGTCCATCCACGCCGGAGACCCGGACCAGAAGCTGCTGTCCTACCAGTACCTGCAGATGCTCCCGAAGATCGCGGAAGGCGACGCCAACAAGCTCTGGATCGTGCCCAGCGAGATCGGCGACGCGCTCAAGGGGCTCAGCGGCGCGATCGGCAACTTCGGCCCGATGGCCGGTGGCGGCGGCTCCGTACCGGGCTCGGCGGCCCCCAAGCCCCCCGCCCCGCGCCGCGAGCAGCCCCCGCTCGACTGACGGACCGACCGGCGCCCGGCCGCGTCCGGCATGATCGGTGCTGTAGGCACAGATCACCGGAAGGGGCAGCGTGGGCACGTGGGAGGCATTGGCCGTCTTCGCGGCGGGCATCGGAGCCGGCACCATCAACACCATCGTCGGCTCCGGCACCTTGATCACCTTCCCGGTGCTGCTGGCCGTGGGGCTGCCGCCCATCACCGCGAACGTCTCCAACAGCCTCGGTCTGGTCCCCGGCTCGATCAGCGGCGCCATCGGCTACCGCCGTGAACTCGCCGGCCAGCGCCGCCGCCTCCTGCGCTTCGGCAGCACCGCTCTCATCGGCGGACTCGCCGGGGCGGCCCTGCTGATCGCCCTGCCCTCCGAGGCCTTCGACAGCATCGTGCCGGTCCTCGTCGGCCTGGCCGTGGTGCTGGTGGCCCTCCAGCCCTGGCTGTCCCGGGCCGTCCAGCGCCATCGCGAGCGCAACGGCACCGGAGCCCGGCACGACGGCGGCCCCGTACTCCTGGGCGGACTGCTCCTCGCCAGCGCGTACGGCGGCTACTTCGGCGCGGCTCAGGGAATCCTCTATCTCTCTCTGATGGGCCTGCTGCTCGACGAGGACCTCCAGCGGACCAACGCCGTCAAGAACGTCCTCGCCGCCCTCGTCAACGGCGTCGCGGCCCTCTTCTTCCTCTTCGTCGCCGACTTCGACTGGATCGCCGTCCTGCTCATCGCAGGGGGCTCCGCACTCGGCGGCGTGCTCGGCGCCACCGTCGGCCGACGCCTCCCGCCCACCGCGCTGCGCGCCGTCATCGTCGCGGTCGGCCTCGCCGCGATCGTCCATCTGCTCCTCACCTGAGCAACAGATGGACGACCCGTCAGCAGACCGGCCACGAGCACGCCCTCTGAGGCGTCTCAGGCCGGAACGCGGTCACCCGGCCGCGCCAGCCACTCCGGCAGCGCCTCCCGGCCCGACCCACCGAGCGCCAGCACCAGCGCATCAGCGGGCGTCGGCTCGAACGGCTTGCGCAGCAGCCGCATCCCCGCCTGCTCCGGAGTACGGTCCGCCTTGCGGTGATTGTCCTCAGCGCAGGCAGCGACCGTATTCAGCCACGTGTCCCGACCACCGTGCGAACGCGGCACCAGGTGGTCCACGGTCGTCGCCCGGCGCCCGCAGTACGCGCACCGGTGCCGGTCCCGTACCAGCACACCGCGCCGCGACCACGGCGCCTGTCTTCGGAACGGCACCCGTACGTACCGGCAGAGCCTGATCACCTGCGGCACCGGAACATCCACTGCCGCCGCACGGATACGCAGCCCGGGGTGGGCCTGCTCGACGACCGCCTTGTCCTGCATGACCAGCACCACAGCACGCCGCAGCGACACCGTCGACAGCGGCTCGAAGCTCGCGTTGAGCACCAGCGTCTCGCGCATCCCGGCCCACTTCCCGGCAGTCGTTGATCCGCCGCTCCGCGGCGGGGCCTCCCACCCCGTGGCGGGCCGGGATCAACTCTGTCGGCGCCCACCGGTCTGAACAACGCAATTTCCTGTACGCGAGGGGGCGCGGGAGTGAAGACGTGAAAACCCGCCTGCCCCGCCACGCAATGTGTGGCAAGGCAGACGGGTTTCAGTTCCCGGTGTTCCGGCTCCGCAAAGGACGCCGGGACGTCAGTCGGCGGCGGCGTACTCGCCGATCAGCTGCGCCCGCGCGATCGTGTGGAACCGCAGATTGAAGCCGACGACCGCCGGTGACGCGTCCGCGTCGGGGCCGAGCTTCTCCGAGTCCACGGCGTACACCGTGAACACGTACCGGTGCAGTTCCCCGGGCGGCGGAGCGGCCCCGCCGAAGTCCCGCGTCCCGTAGTCGTTCCGTACGTGCACGGCCCCCTCGGGCAGCCCCTCGAACTTGCCGCTCCCGGCGCCCGCGGGCAGTTCCGTGACCGTCGCCGGGATGTCGAAGAGCACCCAGTGCCAGAAGCCGCTCCCGGTCGGCGCGTCCGGGTCGAAGCACGTCACCGCGAAGCTCTTGGTCTCCGCAGGGAACCCCTCCCACCGGAGGTGGGGGGAGGTGTTCCCCGCCGCGAGCACCTGGGCATCGCCCAGCGTCGCCCCCGGCGCCACGTCATCGCTCACCACGGTGAACGACGGCACCGCAGGGTGGAAGTCATGCGGAAGCGGCGGCCTCTTGAGCTCGGTCACGTCGAAACCTCCTGATCGGGTGGTCCGGGATGGATCGCTTTGGATCTCTGCCGCTCCGAGCCTAGAACCTGGAACCTAGAACCAGTTGCGGCGCCCGCCCACTTCGGCGAGCCACTGGTTGAGGTAGGCGGCCCAGTCGGTCTCCTGGAAGGACTGGAGGTTGACGGTGAACGCCCGGTACGAGTCGCTGCCCTCGGTGAACAGGCCGGGCTTCTTGTCCATCTCCAGGATGACGTCCATCTCCCGGTCATCCGCGACGAAGGTCAGCTCGACCTGGTTCAGACCCCGGTACTGCTGCGGAGCGAAGAACTCGATCTCCTGGTAGAAGGGCAGCCGCTGCCGCGTCCCGCGGATGTGCCCCCGCTCCAGGTCAGCGCTCTTGAAGCCGAAGCCCAGCGCGCCGAAGGCGTCCAGAATGGCCTGCTGCGCCGGCAGCGGGTGCACATTGACGGGGTCCAGGTCGCCCGAGTCCACGGCCCGCGCGATCTCCAGCTCCGTCGTCACACCGACGTTCATCCCCGTCAGATGACGCCCGAGGAACATCGTGACCGGCGTCTCCCACGGGATCTCGAGACCGAACTGCACCGCGTGCACCGCGCCCGGCTGCACCTCAAAGGCGCCGCCCAGCCGCTTCTTGGTGAACGCGACGTCCTGCTTGACCTCCTGGTCACCCCCCTCGACCTCGACCCGCGCCTGGAGGCCTACGGACAGCCCCTCGATCCGCTGGGGGACCGACCCGCCCTGGATCCGCACCTCACCCTGCACGACGCCACCCGGCACGACGTTCGCCTCGGTCAGCACCGTCTCGACGGACGCACCGCCGGCACCCAAGCTTGCGAGCAGCTTCTTGAAGCCCATGGTTCTTCCTCCCCGGGCGAGCCCGTGTCTCGCCTTGATCGCTCTTGACCTGTAGATACGCCCCACAGCCCCGGGCGGTTCCGTGCCTCCACCGTGGCAAGAGGACGGCCCCCGTGGCCAGCCGCCGGCCCTTACCCCGTGCACTACGCTCGGAGCGCATGCCGCACCGTACGCCGCTCACCCGCGACTTCTTCGACCGGCCCGTCCTTGAGGTGGCCCCGGACCTCCTCGGCCGCACCCTCGTCCGTACCACCCCCGACGGTCCGATCGAACTGCGGCTGACGGAGGTCGAGGCATACGACGGCCCGACCGACCCCGGCTCCCATGCGTACCGGGGCCGCACCGCGCGCAACGCCTCGATGTTCGGCCCTCCAGGACACGCGTACGTCTACTTCATCTACGGCATGTGGTTCTCGCTGAACCTGGTCTGCGGACCCGTGGACAACGCGAGTGCCGTGCTGCTCCGGGCAGGTGAAATCAGGACAGGCCTCGAACTGGCACAGAAGCGGCGCCCGACGGCGCGCAAGGAGAACGAACTGGCGAAGGGCCCCGCGCGGCTCGCAACGGCCCTCGACATCGACCGCTCGCTCAACGGATCCGACATCTGCGCAGGTCCGGAGGCCCTTCTGACGGTCCTCGAGGGTGAGCCCGCGGTCGCAGGCCGCATCCGCAACGGCCCGCGCACGGGCGTGAGCGGCGACGGCGCCGTCCACCCCTGGCGCTTCTGGATCGACGGCGACCCAACTGTGAGCCCGTATCGGGCTCATACGCCTCGTCGCCGTCGCCAGAAGGCAACTTGACTCTCAGTCCGGAACCGCATAACGTAGCCCGAGCCGCTTGACACGGGCAGAGCCGCGACGGCCGAAAGGCCGGACGCCAATCCCCGCAAGCGGCGTAGCCATCACTACGAGGAACTCCCTAATCGGGAACGATTTCGGCATGCCGAAATTCGGTCCGAAAGAGCTCGATTATGAGTCGCCGGGGAAATCCGCTAGGGTGGTGAACACGAAGGGAAGCGCCCGGAGAAACCGGTACTGCGGTTAACCGAAGTACTGTGGTTTCGAAGGAAGCGTCCGTTCCTTGAGAACTCAACAGCGTGCCAAAAGTCAACGCCAGATATGTTGATACCCCGTCTCCGGGCCGTGATGGTCTGGGGCGAGGTTCCTTTGAAGAAATACACAGCGAGGACGCTGTGAACCACTGGGTTATTCCTCTGGTGGTTCCGCTCTCGTGGTGTTGGCCCCGATATCGGGGAAGCATTCACGGAGAGTTTG